>CAIMTJ010000060.1 GCA_903844385.1 uncultured Burkholderiales bacterium | reverse complement strand
TTTCATCACGGAGATGCCGGTTCGCGCCTCTTCCACACGCGGCTTGGGGGCTTATGCGAATGTGTTCTCCATCGAGTCTTTCATGGATGAGGTTGCCGCCAAGCTTCAGGTTGACCCCATCGAGCACCGCTTGCGTTACTTAAAGGACACCAGGGCGCGCGATGTGTTGCAAAAAGTCACCTCTCTTTTGGGGCCCAAGCCTGTCGTGAAGGCCCCCAACATGGGGCGTGGGGTGGCGTTTGCGAGATACAAAAATATTGCGTGCTACTGTGCCGTGGCGTTTGAGGTGGAGGTCAATCCACAAACGGGGTATATCCGAGTGCTCAAGGCCTTTGTGGCGGCCGATGCAGGGCAGTTGGTGAACCCCGATGGCGTGAAAAATCAACTTGAAGGCGGCTTGATCCAGTCCTTGAGTTGGACGCTCAAAGAGGAGGTCAAATTCAACACCACCACCATCTTGTCTGAAGACTGGGCCAGCTATCCGATTTTGAGGTTCAGTGAAGTCCCACCCGTTCACATTGAGCTCATCAACCGACCTGGCATGCCATTTTTAGGCGCGGGCGAAGCCGCTCAGGGCCCAACTTCCGCCGCCTTGGCCAATGCTGTGTTTGATGCGATTGGTGTGCGCTTGCGAAGAATACCCTTCACTCCCGATCGGGTGCGCGCGAGCATGGCCAAAGGCCAAAGCTAAATTAAAATTGGGATCGCGGCCTCACTCGCTTGGGAGATGAGGAAATCAGCCTTTAGGCTTCAGCGCTCTTGTCCTGAATAGATGCTGGCGTTGGGGTCGCTGCAATGGGTGCTTGAGCAGTGGGTTTTGGGGGCGAGCAGTCAAAACAAACAAAGGTGGTGCTACCCAAGAGACGTTTGAATGAGCCGTTGCTGCGGGATTTGTGCACGCCGCACTTGATGCAACTCATGGTGTCACCCGTTCTTCCCTCTGTTCCAAAAGGAGAACCGCCAGCTTTGGATTTATAGCGCAGCCCGTCATTTGAAATTTTGGTTTTATCGTCGCGTGGCATAAGTCGTTTCAGTATGTGATCAAGGTGGTTCTTGTGCAAGCCCCAAAAGGGTTTTGTTGGCTTGATGTTGTACACCCCTATTATCTTAGGTTTTAACGATCTTTGGACTAGGGTTTCTTCCTTTTAAGGGCTATTTAGAGAAGTTTGGTCAAAAAAAGGCCAAATAGCTATGAATTCAATGAGGTTTTGCGCCGATCATCCTTGAAGAAGGGGGCGAGTCAGCTCAGAAATTCGGCCTTGGTGGGGCAAGTGCTCTTCAAGCCTTGGGCCTAAAGAGCTGAAAGAGCTGATCCTCCCCGATATTGAAATAGTCTCCAGGACCACCGCCACGCACGATGTGTTGGGCCTGGGCGGTTTTGTAAACGCCCTCGACCAGCAAGGATTTATCGATGTGAACGGCCACCACTTCACCAAACACCATCCAGCTGTTGATGCCTTGGCCATCGGCTTTGAGCAACTGGTGAATTTGCGTGCAGCGGCACTCAAATGTGACCGGGCTTTCAGCCACCCGTGGCACATCGATGAGCGTGGATGGCAACGGGGTGAGCCCTGCCAACTCAAACTCATTGACCTCAGGGGGCACTGGCGCACAAGTTTGGTTCATCTGTTCGGCCAAGGGACGGGTGACCAAGTTCCAAACGAACACCCGAGTCTCCTCGATGTTTCTCAAGGTGTCCTTGTACCCGTTGCTGCTAAAACCAATAATGGGAGGGATGTAGTTAAAGCCATTGAAAAAACTATAGGGTGCGAGGTTGATCAATCCGGTCGCGCCCTTGGAGGAAATCCAACCGATGGGACGAGGACCCACAATGGCGTTGAAAGGGTCGTGCGCCAGGCCATGGCCGTTTTTGGGTTCGTAGGTGTGGATTGAGTCTGCCATGAATTTGTTTTCGAGAAAAAAGGGAATTATCCTAGAAAAAAAGCCATTCAAAGTTTCATGACCCAATCATCCTCGCAAGCCCCTTGCTTTGTCCAAGGCAAGAGTTCAGACTGAATTGTTGCGCGTTGTCCAGAACTGCTGAGCTGTTTGACGACAATTACCTTGGCCGGTTGACGACAACGATGTTGGCCGGTTAAAGGCCTCTGACGGTACAGAATCAAAATCGTTTGATTGTTCTTATCATTAAAAAGACGGAATGATTATTGATAGTGATATCTGCATGCAATCACGATCAGAGACTTTGCGTCAACGCAGTAAACAAGTCTATTTGTGTCATCAATTCGACGAGACCAAAACCCTGAGAGATTTTCTTTTAGGGGCTCAGGTTTTCCGATCCCTTTAAAAGGTTCCCGTAGCGTATCCTGAATCAAGGCATTGACTCGGTTCAGTGTTTTCTTGTCCTGGCCCTGCCAGTCGTTGTAGTCTTCCCAGGCTGCCAGGGTCCAAGTGATCCTTGCTGGCTTTTCATTGGCCGACATCAACCAGGTCCCCAGGCTGAACCTGACCCATGCGGTACTGCTCTAAGGAGCGAGCAAGGTGGGCCGCATTCGCTGGTGACTTGAGCAAGTCGGCAAATCAATACTGGCCTGCTATAACTCTATACCAGGCGGGTCCTGGAGGCGGGGTGAGCGTAGAGTCTTTGAAATAAAAATTTCAAGCCAAAGTTGCAAAACTAAAAGGGATGGATTGAGATTGTATACAATCGCATGCCAAAGGATGCAAACGGATGCAGTTCATTGCCTTGTCCAGTTTCTGTTGATTTGAACGGATCTCACCCATGACATTTTTATGGTCTCGCCTGCGGCAGCAAAACCGGCCTGTCACCCCACCCTTGGATGCGAGCAAGCGCGCATTTGAGCGCTGTGCGCTGGGCGTATGGCTGGGCGGATTGCTGGGGTCGGCATGCCTACCCACTGCCCAGGCCGCCTCGCCGGGTCAAAACAGCGGTGGTTCAAACAACCCGGCTGGCCTAGAGGCCTGGCCCACCAAGCCCATCCGATTGATCGTGCCTTTTGCTCCAGGCGGGGGCAACGATACCGTCGCCCGGGCCGTGAGTGAGCGCTTGTCCACTGCACTGGGTCAGCGTGTGGTGGTGGACAACAAGGGGGGGGCCGGCGGGGTGTTGGGCGCCGAGTTGGCGGCCCATGCAGAGCCCGATGGTTACACTTTGTTTTTGGGCGGGGTGGGCAGTTTGGCCATCAATCCGGCCACCCGAGAAAAATCAAGTTACGACCCGATCAAAGATTTTGCCCCAATTTCTTTGCTCGCCGTGGCGCCTTTGGTGGTGGCGGTGCACCCCTCGCTTGGGGTGAGCTCCATGGCAGAGCTCGTGAAGCTCGCCAAAGAAAGCGGTCAAGCCATCGCCTATGCGTCCAATGGCGTGGGCAGCTCTTCGCACTTGGCCACCGAACTTTTTTGTTCCATGGCGGGTATTCAAATGACCCACATTCCCTACAAAGGTCTATCGCCAGCCTTGGCCGATTTATTGGCCGGTCAAGTCAAACTCATGTTCAGCTCGAGCGTGGCCATCTTGCCTCATTTGACGACGGGCAGACTCAAGGGCTTGGCCACGACAGGCTCCAAAAGGAGTGCGCTATTTCCTGATTTGCCCACCATCTCTCAGGCCGGTTGGTCAGGTTACAAAGCGAGTTCATGGTATGGCATTTTGGCGCCTGCAGGCACGCCCACCAAAATCGTTGAACGCATCAACGTGGCGATCGAGTCTTTCTTGGCCAAGGATGACTTCAAAAGCACCTTGGTTGCCGATGGTGCTGAGGTCGCAGGAGGTCGCCCCGAGCAATTTGCTGGATTTATCCATGAGGAGCTCGATCGCATGAAGGTGCTGGTCAAAAAAATACATTTGCAAATTGATTAATGCCCTTGATTCGGTTGTGAGTGCCGAGGATCATTTTTTGTTTTCTTTTTTCTCTATGTTGAACAACCTGTTTCTTTAATTTTTATCTTGAATGGACTTTTTCATGAGTGATGCATTGCGTGACAACCCCTATACCCGTGAATTGGCACACTTTGTCTCGACCCTTCAACTGAGCGACGTACCCCAAGAGGTGCTCTCGCGCATCAAGTTGCTGATGCTCGACTCGCTTGGATGTGCTTTGTATGGTGCGCACTTGCCATGGAGCCGAATCCTTCGCAAGACCTTGGGCGCGTTGGACACCAGTCAAGGCGCGCAAGTGTGGGGAACGTCTGAGCGACTCTCATTGCCCCATGCAGCACTTGTCAACGGCACCCTGGTCCAAGGCTTTGAGCTCGATGATGTGCACCGCCAAGGGGTGCTGCACGTCGGTGCAGTCGTGCTGCCAGCGTTGTTGGGTGTCGCCGAGACGAGAAGAAATCTCACGGGCAAAGAATTCTTGGCCAGCGCCGTGGCAGGCTATGAGGTGGGACCGCGTGTGGGCATTTGTATGGGCCCAGAGCACATCGCGCAAGGCTGGCACTCCGGTGCAACGGTCGGGGTGTTCTCCGCCGCTGCCGGTGCTGCAAGAGGTTTGGGCTTGGATCCCGAGCGCACTGTGCACGCCTTGGGCGTCGCGGGCACGCAAGCCGCGGGCCTCATGGCTGCACAGTACGGCTCCATGGTCAAGCGCATGCACGCAGGTCGCTCTTCACAAAGTGGACTCTATGGGGCCTTGTTGGCCGAGAACGGATTCACGGGAATTGAAGCGGTGTTGGAGAGCGAATACGGTGGTTTTTGTACGACCTTTTCTCGGTCCACCGACCGCTTTAATTTTGCTGAGTTGGTGGCGGGTTTGGGCACGACTTGGCAAACCATGGGCGTGGCGCTCAAGTTTTACTCGTGTGTGGGGTCCAATCACACGACGCTAGATGCCGTCCGCAATCTGCAGGCCAAGCATCCCTTTGGCGCTCAAGAGGTGGATCACATCATGGTCTCGGGCTCGCAAGTCACCATGGATCACGTGGGCTGGCCCTACAAGCCCGAGGGGCTTACTTCTGCGCAGCTCAACTTACCCTATTGTGTGGCCACTTTCCTCTTGGAGAACAATTGCTTTGTGGATCAATTCACCCAAGAATTGGTCGCTGACCCCGCTCGCATGGCCTTGGCAGAGAAGGTGCACGTTGAACACGATGAGCACATCACCTCTTTGGGCTCCAAGTTTCGCCACATGGTCAGAGTGAGTGTCACGCTCAAAGACGGCACGGTTCTCAAAGACACAGTCGAGTACCCCAGAGGCAGTGAGCGCAATTTTGCCAGCGAAGCCGATGTGGTGAAAAAATTTGAGCGCTTGGCCGCTGAATCTTTGCCCAAAGATCAGATCGAACGTTTGAGAGACAGCGTGCTCAATGTCGAGTCACTGAGTGATGCTGCTCAGATTGTGGACTTGATGCGCGTTGCTCAGTAAATGAACAACCTTGTCCAAGACATGGTTCAAGCCGAGTACAACATCGCGATGAGTTCAACCTCTAGGCCGGCATCCATTCCAACAGCGAGCCAGACCTTGTGTGAGTTTGTTCACCGATTGGAAATCGAGGACATTCCTACCGATGTCATCGAGCGCGCCAAGCATTGCATGGTCGATACCTTGGGTGTGAGTGCCTTTGGCGCACAGTTCCCTTGGAGCCAAGCGGTCTTGCGCTTTGCCAAAGCCTATGGCCAGTCTGGAGGAGGAAGTGCGCAAGAGGGGCAAACCCAAGCGAGATCGCAACTCATGGGCGTGGCACACACTCGGCTTCAGGCGCCGCAAGCGGCATTGGTCAATGGTGCGTTTGCGCATGCGTTTGAGATGGACAGTTTGAGAAAGCCTGGCGCTGGTGTTCACCCCGGAGCAACGCTACTGCCGGCAGCGCTCGCTCTTGCGCAAGAGGTGGGGGCCAGTGGAGAGACGTTGCTCAAGGCCTTTGTGGCGGCCACCGAGGTGATGTTCAGGATTGGTGCGGCCTCCATGCATTCGAGCGAGAAATTGGGCTTTCATGCGCCAGGCTTGACGGGGCCCTACGGCGCTGCGATCGCATCAGGCGTGGTGCTCGGACTCAACGCCCAAGAGCTCACCCATGCATTGGGAATCGCTGGCTCCTTGTCGGGTGGCCTGCTCGCTTTTACCAAATCAAAACAAGGTGCCGAGGTCAAGCGACTGCATTTGGGTCGCGCAGGGGAGAGTGGTGTGATGGCGGCTCTCTTGGCCAAGGAGGGCTTTGAAGGGCCAGAGACCATTCTTGAGGGGCGGTTTGGTTTTTTGACCAGTTTTTGTGCTCAAAGCGACGCCGCGCTCTTGACCCACGGGTTGGGCGAGGTCTGGGAGACTCGCAAGATATGTATCAAAGCCTATCCTTGTCATGTGACGGCGCACCCCGCCATTGATACGCTCAGCGAGTTGATGCGCTTGGGAAATTTCACGGCTCAAGACATCGCACACTGTCAGCTTGAAGTGGGTGAAAAAATACTCAGCCACCACGATATTCGGTCCCCCCAAGATATCAAGCAGGGGCAATACAGTGTTCCGTTTTGCGTGGCAGTTGCCATGCACAAAGATCCAAGCGACGCGTCCGTGTTCAATGATGATTTGGTGAAGGACCCCAAGGTATTGGGCTCATGTCAGTCCATCTCCATGATGGCCTTTGGCGACGCAGTCAAACGAAATGCCTGGGCCTCACGGGTGACCTTGACACTTCACAGTGGCGCGGTTTGGTCCAAGGAAGCGGATACTTTTTGGGGTGCACCCGAGCGCGCGCTCAGTCAGGCTCAAGTGGAAAATCGGTTTTTGAAAAACACAGCCCACTTGAACAGTGCCGCTCAAGCGCAAGTTTGGCTGCAAGCGTTCTTGAATTTGGAAAAGACCCCGAATTTTTTGAATTTGGGAGACTTGGCCTAACGACGGGCAGAGGCTTTTTTGCGCTCACAGTGTCAATCCTTGCCTCACTGACCTCATTGACCTCACTCTTTTTTACATGCAACGTTTCTAAGAGCATCACCCACCATGACACAGTCCAATGAAATGAAACCCCTGGCGCTCATCAATTCCTCCCAAGCCTTGGCTCACCGCCAAGCTCGGCGAGACTGGTTGCAGCACAGTGCTCGATTGGCCGCCTTGGGCGTTTGGGGGGCCTTGGATACACCGTCCTTATGGGCGCAAACCGATCCTGCCTTGAGTTACCCGAGCAAGCCCGTTCGTTTGCTTTGTCCCTTTGCGCCTGCAGGTGGGGTCGATATTACTTCGCGTGCTTTGGCACAAAAACTCACCGAAGCCTGGAGCCAGCCGGTGGTTGTGGAAAATAAGCCTGGGGCCAACGGCACCATTGCAGTGGACATGGTGGCCAAGTCGAGCCCGGACGGCTACACCCTGACCATGATCTCCTCGAGCCACTCGGTCAATGTCACACTTCAAGGGCATCAGCCCTATGACTTGATCAAAGACTTGGCCCCCATCACCCAAGCCACCTTTCAGCCTTATGTCTTGGTGGTCAATCCACAACTGCCGTTCAAGACGTTGGCCGAACTCATCGCCGCGGCCCAGGCCTCCCCGGGTATGCTCAACTATGGATCCTCAGGGTTGGGTGGATTCAGTCACTTGGCTGGGGCTTTGTTGGGATCGATGGCTGGCATTGACCTCACCCATGTTCCTTACAAAGGGGGAGCTCCCGCCATGGCCGATGTGATTGGCGGCCAAGTGCACATGCTGTTTTCAACCATCATTCAGTCACACGCCCATATTGCATCGGGCAGACTGCGCCCACTGGCAGTGACGACACTCACTCGCTCCAAAGCGCTGCCGCAGGTTCCCACCATGAATGAGTCGGGCGTCAAAGGCTACGAGGTCGCCGGTTGGTATGGAGCGATGGCGCCAGCGGCAACGCCCCCCAGCGTGGTGGACAAACTCAACAAAGCCATGGTCAAGATCTTGAAAACACCGGAAATGGCTGAGCGCTTGGTCATCGATGGGTCAGAGCCAGTGGGTGGGAGTGCTGCAGATTTTGGTGAACACATCAAAAAAGAGGTGGCCAAATGGAGACGCCTGATCAAGGAGTTGGGCATCAAAAGCGAATGAGGCTTAAAAAAATGTCACTCCCCTTCGATGATGCAGTGATCGCACTCCATTTTGTCAATTGAATTTGAAAGTATCTCGCCATGAACCAGACCACACTCGCATCTGAGCTCAATGCTGGCAAATCAGACGGCTCCAACGTTGAGCGCTCATTGGCGTATTTTTTTGCCGATCATGTGGCTCGTTTGCGCTTTGAAGATCTAAGCCTTGAGGCCCTGACTTGGGCCCGCATGGGGATCTTGGACACGGTGGGCGTCACGTTGGCCGGCTCCCACGAGCCGTGTGCGGTGTTGATCTCTAAGGCACTTGGACTCTCAGCAGCGGCTCATGGCGATCTCCAAGCCAGTGCACGCGCCAATGCAGTTGCCAGTGTTTGGGGGCATCACTGGGTGGGCAGTGCATTGGACGCGGCGTACGTTAATGGAACGGCAGCCCACGCACTGGACTTTGATGATTGCAACAACACCATGGGTGGGCACCCTTCAGCGCCCATCTTGCCCGCACTTTTTGCATTGGCAAAGGTGCATGCGGTGAGTGCCAAAGACTTGATGGTGGCCTACATCGCAGGCTTCGAGGTGGAGACCAAATTGGCCATGACGGTCAATTTTCACCATTACACCAAGGGCTGGCATCCAACGGCGACCTTGGGAGTGTTTGGCGCAGCGGCGGCTTGCTCTAAACTCCTGGGTCTCGATGTGGAGCAAACGGCGGTTGCTTTGGCCTTGGCTGCATCCAGTGCAGCGGGCATCAAAGCCAATTTCGGCACCATGGCCAAGCCCATGCATGTGGGCCGCTGTGCACGCGAAGGCCTCATGGCGGCCATGCTCGCTAAAGAAGGGTACAGCGCCAATGCACTCAGTGTATTTGAGCACGGGCAGGGATTTTTTGAGGTTTTCAACGGGGCCGGTTTTTATGCGCCAGAAAAAGCGCGCACTCACTGGGCTCGGCCTTGGGATATTGTGGAGCCTGGCATTGCCATCAAGCAGTACCCTTGTTGTGGCAGCACCCATCCTGCTGTGGACTGTGCCATTGAGTTGTTTCAAGAGCACCGTTTCCCCGCCCAAGATATTGAGCGCATACAAATTTGGATTCACGCTCGGCGCCTCACCCACACCAATCGTCCCCATCCACAATCGGAGTTGGATGCGAAATTCAGTGTTCAGTATGTGGTGGTGCGAGCATTGTTAGAAGGTCGTGTGGGGATTGGACACTTTGAGCCCAAAGATTTTCAAAGCAATGAAGTTCTGGCACTCTTGCCCAAGGTGCAGGCACAGGCCTACGATGACACCATGTTTGAGGCGAGCAACCATTTTGCAGCCCGGGTGAGTGTCACCATGAAAGGTGGCAAAGTGTTCACGACAGAGGTCTTGCAGCCCCATGGGCGCACCTCAAAAAATCCGCTCACGACGGAGCAACTCAAAGCCAAATTCGATTTGTGTGCACAAAAAGTCTTGACCCCCAAGGGCGTTGAGTTGGCCTATCAATGGATTGAATCGATGTTGACTCAAAGTGATGCGGGCTCATTGGAGAAAATTTTTGCTGCTCACTTGAAGTGAGCTTGGCACAAAGAATGTTTTGTTTCGTTTAAATGTGATGTATTTTTTAACTTGATTTTGAAGGATTTTGAACATGAATCAATACGATGTCATCGTCGTGGGTAAGGGCAACGCCGCGCTTTGTTCTGCTCTTGCAGCTCACGAGCAAGGTGCCCGTGTTTTGGTGCTCGAGGCGGCCGCGCAAGATGAGTCTGGGGGCAATAGTCGCTTTGCGGGTGGGGGTGATGCGGTTTGCTTATTCAAGTGTTGAGGAGTTAAAGCAAGTCACCGAGATCACGGCCAAAGAGGAGGAAGAGACGGACTTTGGCACCAACACA
>CAIMTJ010000059.1 GCA_903844385.1 uncultured Burkholderiales bacterium | reverse complement strand
GCGGTGGAGAAAACTCCTGTCCAAGGTGTCGGACAAGGCGGCGGACAAAGCGAGTGACAAAGCGAGTGACAAAGCGAGTGACAAAGCGAGTGACAAAGCGGCGGAAAAAACGCCTTGAATGAGTCAAACTGCCCCCGCTCAAGAGACTGGGCTTGAAGACTGTCCTCGGGGTAGGCCCAAGGCTTGGGCCAGTTTGGCGATCTCTTGTGGGGAGATGAGGTTGAGATCTTGATTCACGCTTTGGAGTGCTTGGTGGATCAAGTCTTTGGGCAAACGGTATTCGGGCGCAATGCCTTGGGTGAACAACGAGATGATATGGCGCGTGCCACTCGAGATGGCCAAATGCATCATGCCTCCGTCGGCCGTGATCAAGAGTTGGGAGCGAGCCAAAATTTGAGCGCACTCCATGAGGGTCGTGCGATTGATCTGGTTGTCAATGTGCATGCTGCCTTTCATCACACGCTCAAGGTCTTGTGCGCTTTGGCGGGCCACTTCACCTTTGCCAATCAATAAACAAGAGGTGAAACCTAAAGGGGACAAGAGCGCCAGCAACTCTGGCCAGCGGTGGTAGGTTCGCACCGGGTCCACGCCCCCTAAGGCCAAGACCAACGCTCGGTGTTGGCGAGAAGACGAACCCTGTAAACGGCTGGCCTGGCTCGCGCTTTGAGCCGCGTTGGACTCGCCTTTGGCCAACCACAACTTTTGCCGAGCGTGTGCCTCAAACCCAGGCTCGCCGGCCGCCGCATTTTGATCGCGCGCCCAGCCAAACCAATCCATCAAACGCTGGGTGCTCCAGCGCATGCGCGAGAAGTCTGGCACATCGTAAAAGCCCTGAATGCAAAGCCAGGGCAAGTCATGGAAGTGTTTGATTTTTTTGATCAAGGCGCGGTGGTGCACGCTTTGAACGATGACGTAATCGTAGGTGTTGAGCTCGGCGACTCGAGCGTCTGTGAAGATGTTGGTAAAGCAAGGATCGAATTCAAAGAGCGGTGCCAAGTGAGGCAATGTCAATAAATCCACACGCATGCCGTGCTCTTGAAAGAGACTTCTAGGAGCCAAATCCATCAAACAGTCGCCAATTTGAGCCGTTCGCTCGTAGATCCACAAGCCTTTTTTCCAGCCCGGCTCGGCGCGTTCGTGTAGGAGGTGACGCTGGGCGTGGAGTTGCAGGTAAACGAGTTTTCTCAACTGCCGGTAACCGAGCTTGCGCAGTCCTTCGCTTTGTTGGTAATTGTGCTCATTGCCGGCCACCACTTGTGACAAGGGTTGGGTCACTACCCAAAGACCCAGGCGTTCAATCCAAGAGAGCTGGCAAGAAACGGCTGCAGGGCTCGTGGCAACCCACTCCCAAAGAGAAGGTGAGCCCTTGTGAGTCAACCTTGGGGTCTCTAGAGCGGTCTTCATCCCGGGCTTGCCCAGTGCCAAGAGACAAGCAAAGATGATGAGGAAAAACTCACCCATGCCCGCGCCGTAAAACGGACAATTGAACAAGCTCACCATGAGGGTGATCGCCCACGTTGCTTGCATGGCGCCTTGAGCGGGCTCCTCCAAAAGACGCGAGTCACGCCACAGCGCCACAAAAATCAACCCCATGAAGGCAAGCCCAACCAAGCCCGCCTCCACCCACCAGAGTAAAAATTGTTGGTGCGGGTTACTCGGTGGATTGGGTTCGTCGCCACCTAAACGGATGTATTCTTGCCGCCAACTGCCAGCCCCATGTCCGATCAAGGGTGCTTGGGCAATGGATTTGATGGACTGGTGCCAATAGTCGAGACGGTAGCCTTGTGAGGTGGCGTCATTGCCCTCAGTGTAGAGTTCCACATCGTGCACTGCATCGGTGATGCGCGCATAAAAGCGGGGCGAAACCACCCCCAGTGTCACGCTCAAGATGATGGGGGTCAACAGTACCCAAGCGATTTTGTGTTTGAGGGTGGCTGGGCTGTGCTTGACCAGCATCCAGGTGACGGCCACAATCATGGCAATAAAGCCAGTGCGCCCCGTCATCACAAACAGCACATTGGCCACTGTCAATGCGCAAGCAATGTAGATCCAGATGGGTTTCACGCGCGGGAAAAGACTGGCTTTGAAATGCCACAGCACCACCAGCATCAAGGTGCTCATGATGGGCTGCTCCAAGTGCCCATTGATGACCAAGCCAAAATTCGTGGGGTAAAGTGGATTGTGAAGCGCCAGGGGAACGCCAAGCCAGAGCAGGCAAGAAAGCGCCACAATCGCGAGTTGAGCGATCACCAATGCTCGCAAGACCATCATCACGTCCTCGCGATCATTCAAGCAATAGATCACCAGGGGCAAGACCAGCAGTCTTGCATAGCGCAAAAGCGCCGTGCCCCAAGCGCTCTGGGGCGCTTCGCTCCAGAGCACCGACAACGCAATCCAGATCAATGCAGCAAAGATGACCCATTGGGTTTCAAACCGCGCGGGGGTGCTGTTCGCACGGGCAGCTGTATCACGGCTGCCTTGGACAACAGTCCCTTGACGGGCAAGCCAGAGCCGTTGCGTGAACAAAGCCAAAAAAGCCAACAATAAAAGCGCCTTGGACAAAGACACCAAAGCCACTCCAAGGCTGACCGAGATGGCCAGAGCACCAACGCTCAGGCGGCACAAGGTGCGCAAGGCTTGGGGAGCTGGGTGATCATCCATGGGGCAATGATTCTAGGGGCATCGAGGTGACTGGCTGGAGTCGATGACGAGCGCATCCGAGGACAAGGGCAGGCGAGCGCTTGACTCGGTGGCCCATCATACCGTGGGCAAGGCGTTGAACTGCTCGATTTGTTCGCCCAAGAGCAGCCATTTTTCCTCCAAGCCGTTGGCCTCTTCTTGCAAAGACTTGAGGGTTTTACCGCTTTGGGCGCGCTCTTGTGGGCTCAAGTCTTGAGACAAGGCGGCTTGGAGGGTTTGGAGTTGAGTTTGCACGGTTTGAAGCCTCGACTCAGTGGCTAGCAGCTCTTTTTTGAGGGGCTGGAGCAGTGCTTGGCGCTCGCGCTGGAGTTGAGCGCGTTTTTGGTTGTCGAGTTTTTTGTCCTGTCGGTTCATGCCGTGGCTTTGAGCGGTCTCTTTCACGCCAGTGGCACCAGAGCCAATCGCACGGGCTTTATCTTGCTCCGAGCGCTCTGGGGTCAGTTCGAGGCTTGGCATGCTCACTTTGGATTTGTGGCTGGCTGGACTGGGTTGGGCAGACTTGTGGGCTTTCTTGCCGGACTGTTCATCTTTCATCGCTTTGGACTGTTCAATCAAATAGCGTTGGTACTCGTCCAAGTCGCCCTTGAAGTCGGCAATGCCTGAGCGAGAGACCAACCAAAACTCCTCACACACAGACCGCAGGAGTGAGCGGTCATGGCTCACCAGCATCACCGTGCCATCAAAGTCATTGAGCGCCATTGCCAAGGCCTCGCGCGTCATCAAGTCCAAATGGTTGGTGGGCTCATCGAGCAGCAGCAAATTGGGGCGCTGCCACACAATCATGGCCAGCACCAAACGCGCTTTCTCACCCCCAGACAAAGTGCCCACCGCTTGGTGAACCATGGCATCGGCAAACCGAAAGGTGCCTAAAAAATTGCGAATCTCTTGCTCTTTGGAGCTGCCCACACCGCGGCGGGCCAGGTCTTGCATGTGCTCCAAGGGGGACTGCTCTGGGCGCAAGACATCGAGCTCTTGCTGGGCAAAGTAGCCAATGTTCAAGCCCTTGCCTTGGACCATCTCGCCACTCACCAAGGGAATGCTTTGTGACAAGGTTTTGATGAAGGTGGATTTGCCCTGCCCATTGGCGCCCAAGATACCAATGCGCTGACCACTCAAGACCGAGCGCCCAACACCGCTCAAAATCACCGTGGACTCTTGAGCGTTTTGGTAGCCAAAGCTGCCATCTTGAATGGCAATCATGGGGTTGGGTAACTGTAAAGGCTCTTTGAATTCGAAAGTGAAATCGGCCTCATTGAGCATGGGGGAGATTTTCTCCATGCGCTCCAAGGCCTTCACACGACTTTGCGCTTGCTTGGCTTTGCTCGCCTTCGCTTTGAAGCGATCGATGAAATGCTGTAGGTGGTTGATTTTGTCTTGCTGCTTGGTAAAAGCGGCTTGTTGCAAAATCAATTCTTGAGTTCTCAAAGTCTCAAAGCCCGAGTAGTTGGCCCCGTAACGGTTAATTTGGCCGTGATCAATGTGCAAGGTGACTTTGGTGACCGCGTCCAAGAACTCTCGGTCGTGGCTGATGATGACCAAAGTGCCACTGTAGCGCTGCAGCCAACTCTCCAGCCACACCAACGCATCCAAGTCCAAGTGATTGGTCGGCTCATCGAGCAGCATCAAGTCCGATGGGCACATGAGCGCGCGAGCCAATTGCAGTCGCATGCGCCAGCCCCCTGAAAAGCTGTTGACCGGCAAGTCCAATTCTTGGGGCTTAAAACCCAGTCCCAAAATCAAGGACTGCGCGCGTGACAACGCATCGTGCACACCCGCATCGGCCAGGGCCAAGTGGGCCTCGGCAATGGCCATGCCGTCGTCGCTGGCTTCGGCCGCTTTGAGGGCCTGGGTGGCGACTTGCAGCGCCGCATCCGACTCCAGCACGTACTCGCTGGCCGAGAGGTCCGTCTCAGGCATGTGCTGCTCGACTTGAGCGAGACGCCAATGCTCAGGCAGATCCATCTCGCCGCGTTCTTCTTGGAGGTCACCCGTGAGGAGAGCAAAAAACGTGGATTTGCCCGCACCGTTTCTCCCCACCAAACCAATTTTTTCACCAGGATTAATGACCAGATTCACCCCCGAGAGTAAGGTGCGAGATCCGCGTCGCAGTTCAATGTTTCTAAAAGTGATCATGGGGGTGGTGAGTGGCGTTGGCGCAAAAAGTAAAAGAAAAAAAATGCCAGCCTTCGCAATGCATAGGCTCGCAGGATGGTCAATGCAACGGTGGGCCAGACTGGGTCTGGGGCTCCAAGAAATGAGCTTTGAGCTCCTGGGCTGTGAGTAAGAGCACTTGCTCCTCGCTTTCTTGGGTCGAGAGTCCCACAAAGGGCAAACGTGGGTAATGGCGGGTGAAGGCCTCGATCTCGTGACCGATCTCGAGCACGAGCAAACCCTCTTCGGTCATGAGGTGGTGAAGCTTGGGCAAGACGGTTTGAATGAAATCCATGCCGTCCTCGCCACCAGAGAGCGCCAAGGCAGGCTCTGCTTTGAATTCGGCAGGCAAAGACTGCATGCCTTCGTGTGGCACATAGGGCGGGTTGCACACGATCAGGTCAAAGCGGGCTTCTTGAATGGGGTGGGTGTTGTGGGTGTTGCTCAATTTAGGGGAGGATGTGGCCGATCCCAGTGTGAAGGCTTCGAGCCCATTGGAGAGACGCCACTCCATGCGAGACTCAAGTCCATGGCGAGCAGCGTTGATCTGGGCCACTTGCAAAGCGTCTGGACTCACATCACTGCCGACCACAAAGGCATGCGGCCAGTGGGTCGCACTCAAGACGCCTAAGCTGCCGTTGCCGGTGCACAAATCCAAGATGCGCTCTGGGGGCTTGACCATCCAAGGCAACAGCGTGTCCGACATCAACACTTCGGCAATGAGACTTCTGGGGATGATGGTGCGCTCGTCAACATAAAAGGATAGGCCTTGGAGCCACGCCTCTTGGGCAATGTAGGCCATGGGCTTTTTGTGGGTCACTCGCGCATGCAAGGCCTCTCGAATGGCCTGGGCTTGCTCTGGGTTGAGCTCCATGTTCGCCCGTGATGGGGGCTCATCGGACGACTCATCCGCGGGTGCCTCTAAGGACGTGTCTAGGGGCGTGTCTAGAGGCCAACCGAGGGCCCAAAGCACCAGCCATGCGGCCTCGTCCCAGGTGTTGGTGGTGCCTTGGCCGGTGTGTGCGCCGCCCGCATCAAGTGCTGTAGCGACTTCTTCAACCCAGGCCAAAAGTTTCATGCTCGGCTCAATGGGCCGTGGGGGTTGTTTGGCCCGCAGCCGCGTTGGTGCGCACTTGCAAGCGCTCCAACACCCCCAAGTAAATGTTTTTGAGTCGGTCAATGTCGGCAATGGCAATGTGTTCATCGACTTTGTGAATGCTCGCGTTCGGGGGGCCGAGTTCGATCACTTCAGGGCAAATGGTGGCGATGAAGCGCCCGTCGCTGGTGCCTCCCGTGGTGGAGAGTTCAGCGCGTTGATGAATCACCGATTCAATGGCCGATTGCACCACCTCAACCAAGGCACCCGGTGTGGTGATGAAGGGCTGGCCACCCAGTGTCCACTGCAAGGCGTACTCCAAGGCGTGGTGATCCAGCACCGATTGAAGTCGCTGCTGCAAGCTTTGCACGCTCGACTCGGTGCAAAAGCGAAAATTGAAATCGATCACACATTCGCCAGCAATCACATTGCTCGCTCCGGTGCCCGCGTGGATGTTGCTGATTTGCCAACTCGTGGGTTGGAAGAACTCATTGCCTTGGTCCCATTCGATGGTCACCAATTCGGCCAGGGCAGGAGCGACCAGGTGAATGGGGTTTTTGGCCAGATGCGGATAGGCAATGTGCCCTTGCAGGCCTTTGACCACCAGTTTGCCGCTCAAGGTGCCACGACGCCCGTTTTTGATCATGTCGCCACAGATGTTGACCGATGTGGGCTCTCCCACAATGCACCAATCCAGCCGTTGTTGTTGGGCGGTGAGCCAATCACACACGGCCACTGTGCCATGGGTTGCGGGACCTTCTTCGTCACTGGTCAATAAAAACGCGACCGAGAACGTGGGGTGTTTGACTTTGGCGTAAAACTCTTCACACGCCACCACCATGGCGGCCAAGGAGGACTTCATGTCGCTCGCGCCTCGGCCATAGAGTTTGCCTTCGCGCTTGGACGGTGCAAAGGGGTCACTCGACCAACTCTTCATGGGCCCCGTGGGCACCACATCGGTGTGGCCCGCAAACACCAAGACCGGGGCGCTCGCGCCTTGGGCCCCAGGCTCATTGGGCGCAGTCTTGAGCGCCCACAGATTTTGCACCTCGAGCTCGCTTGCCCCTTCAGGGGCACTGGGGAGGTGTTCGCACGCAAAACCCAGGGCTTGAAGACGCTTGGCGATCACGTCTTGGCAATGCTCGTCAAGAGGCGTGATGGACGCCTTGGAGATCAAGAGTTCAGTGAGTTCGAGTGTGGTGCTCATGCGCAGGGTCAAGGTCGATGGTTGAGGGGGTGTGAGGTGATCGAGTCCGGGCTCGGTGTGGGTGTGCGCTTGAAGGTCGGTGCGCAGCCTCTGGCCTGAGCTCAGAGACTGCAGCGCCTTGGGGCGCCTCAGTCTGTGATTCAGTCTCTGAGGAGTTCGTTAAGACTGGTCTTGGCGCGCGTTTGCGCGTCCACGCGTTTAACGATCACCGCACAGTAAAGGCTGTGGCTGGCATCGGCACTGGGTAGACTGCCAGAGACCACCACGGAGCCTGCGGGAATGCGGCCGTAGCTCACGGTTTTGGTGGCGCGGTCATAGATTTTGGTGCTTTGGCCGATGTAGACCCCCATGGAGATCACGGAGTTTTCTTCGACGATCACGCCTTCGACGATCTCTGACCTGGCACCAATAAAGCAGTTGTCCTCAATGATGGTGGGGTTGGCTTGTAAGGGCTCGAGTACACCACCCAAACCCACACCGCCCGAGAGGTGAACATTTTTACCCACTTGTGCACACGACCCCACCGTCGCCCAGGTGTCGACCATGGTGCCCGAGTCCACATACGCGCCAATATTCACATAGCTGGGCATCAAAATTGCACCCGATCCAATGAAGGCGCCATGTCGGGCCACTGCGGGAGGAACCACGCGAACACCACTTTGGGCCATTTGCTCGGGTGTGAGTTTGGAGAATTTGGTCTGGACTTTGTCATAAAACCCAAGGCCGCCAGCATGGATCATTTCATTGTCTTTGAGTCGAAAGCTCAGCAACACGGCTTTTTTAATCCATTCGTGGGTGGTCCACTGACCCACACCTTGGCGTGTGGCCACGCGCAAGCGCCCAGCGTTCAATTCGGCCAACACGTGGTCGACCGCTTCAAGGGTGTCCTTGGGAGCCTTGGTGGGGCTGAGCTCGCTTCTGTGTTCCCAGGCTTGGTTGATGGTGGCTTCAAGGGTTGAGGTCATGGTGGAATTCATCATTAAAAATTAAACAAACAAACCGAGAAATGATCTTCTCGCACGAAAAATACACGATTTGGCGCACCCTCGGGCGCACAGTTGCGGCGGGCGTAGTGCTGCGTGATTCATGGCTGGTAGCCACGGGTGAACTGCACAATACGCTGGGCGGCCTCAACGCACTCTTGGGTTTGGGCCACCAAGGCCATGCGAATTCGGCCTCGGCCTGGGTTGAGTCCGTCAACGGTTCTTGCCAAATAGGAGCCCGGTAAAACCGTCACATTGTATTGGGCCAGCAACTCACGGGCAAAACGCTCATCGTCTTGGCCGGGAACTTTGGCCCAGAGGTAAAAGCCCGCGTCAGGTAGCGCCACATCCAAGACCTCTTGCAAGAGCGGTGTCACCTTGGCAAACTTGTCTTGGTACCAGGCGCGATTATCCACCACATGCGCCTCATCGAGCCAAGTCGCCATACTCGCGTGCTGCACCATGCCACTCATGGCCGAGCCGTGGTAGGTGCGGTAGAGCAAAAAGGATTGGATCAACTGCTCGTCGCCGGCTACAAAGCCACTTCTCAGGCCGGGCATGTTGCTGCGCTTGGACAGGCTGGTGAAGGCCAATAAATTCTTGAAGTTCGCTCGCCCGAGTTGGTGTGCCGCTTGCAATGCGCCCAAAGGCGGCTCAGGTCGAAAGTAAATCTCGCTGTAGCACTCGTCGGAGGCAATGACAAAGCCGTGGCGATCGGATAGCTCAAAGAGTTCGGCCCATTCCTGGAGAGGCACCACTGCACCGGTGGGGTTGCCGGGTGAGCACACGTACAGGAGCTGGGTGCGCGCCCAAATATCGGCTGGCACGCTGGCCCAATCCATGGCAAAGTTGCGCTCGGGCAAGGACGGCACATAATGCGGCTGGGCCCCCGCCAAGATGGCCGCCCCCTCATAAATTTGGTAAAACGGGTTGGGGCACACGACCACCGGGGCTTGAAGGCTCCCCGCGTTCAATGTCGGGTTGATCACCGTTTGGGCAACCGCAAAAAGCGCCTCGCGCGAGCCGTTGATGGGGAGTATTTGACGCTGTGGCGACAGCGTCAAGCCATAGCGCTTGGACAGCCAAGTGGCACAGGCTTGGCGCAAGGCCAAGTCTCCGGCCGTTGGCGGGTAGCTGGCCAAGCCACCAAAGCCCGCCATCAGCTCGCTCTTGAGCCACTCAGGCGTGGGGTGTTTGGGCTCGCCTATGCCAAGACTGATGGCCCTAAAGTCTGGGTTGGGCAGCACGCCTTCAAAGAGAAGTCTGAGTCTCTCAAACGGGTAGGGCTGGAGGTCTTTGAGCAAAGGATTCATGCCAACATTATCGCTTTGAAAGAGGCTCCAGTGTTCGCGCTCCCCCTCGCGGTCTTCTTCATGGCCTGATTGGTCTAAATTTGTGCGTTAGCATCAACTGGCGTTATACTTTAGTATTATGAAAAAAAGCCGTTGACCGTGACCCAGTCCATGAGCGATACCCCCAGGTGTTTTGACCCCGAGCGGCTGGCCAACTTTGAGTTAAAAAAAGATCAGTCGCTGGCTTTGATGCGCAGTTTTCTTGACGCCTTGGAGCCGGAGACGTCCTTGCTGCACCAAGCTTTGCTCGATTCGGTGAGATGCGTCGCACGGGCCCCCCATGAAGCGCGCAGTGGGATGCCCACAGCTCGAGGCGACTTCCAGTCCTGGGAGACTTTGCCGGGTGTGCACCAGCACTTGGCCGAGCTCGACGCCTCAGCCGTGCAGGCTGAGCGGGCAGGGCCTGTTCAAGACACAGAGCAAGTGTCTGAGGACGTGGCTGTCAAGGAGGCTATGCAAAAAGCTTCACAAGTCGCCGTCAAAGAGGCCTTGCAAAGGGCCTTGGAGGTGGTGCATCGATACAAAGGTTTGTTGGGCCTATTTGCCACGCCCTTGGTGTTGCAGTCGGTGCGCGCGCTGGAGCTGTCGATGCAAGAGCTCTTGCAGGCTCAAGACCTGGGCCCAAGCCAGTTGCAGTCCTTGTGGGCGGAGTACCTCGCCTTGGAGCAGCTGAGCGTTCACCTCCAACTTCAAGCGCAGGCCGCCTTTGAAGAGCTCGCCGCTGCGTGAGGGCTTGTCAGCGGATTTTTTTGACCCTGGACTCACATGATCGTGGGTGTTGCTCGGGCTAATGGACACAGAGGTCGTTTTGAGCTCAAAATGCGCTAGACTCCTTTGTCTCGTGCCTGCTAACGCTGGTGCGCTCAGGCTCAAGGGCAGTTTCATTGACGAAGAAGGTCTAAGGTTTTTCGGTGCGTCTTACCAATATCAAACTCTCGGGATTTAAATCATTTGCCGACGCAACCCAGTTGCTCTTGCCAGGCCAATTGGTGGGGGTGGTGGGCCCCAACGGTTGCGGCAAATCCAACATCATGGACGCGGTGCGTTGGGTCTTGGGCGAGAGCCGGGCGAGTGAGTTGCGCGGTGAGTCCATGCAAGACGTGATCTTCAATGGCACCAATCTTCGCAAAGCTTCCTCTAGAAGCAGTGTCGAGTTGGTGTTTGACAATGCCGATCACCGCGCAGGTGGGCAATGGAGTCAGTTCGCTGAAATTGCGGTCAAGCGCGTGCTCACCCGTGAGGGCTCGAGCAGCTATTACCTCAACAACATGCCGGTGCGCCGGCGTGACGTGCAAGACGTGTTTTTGGGCACCGGTTTGGGCCCGCGTGCCTATGCCATCATTGGCCAAGGCACCATCAGCCGCATCATCGAATCCAAGCCCGAGGAGTTGAGGCTCTTTTTGGAGGAAGCCGCTGGTGTGTCCAAATACAAAGAGCGTCGACGTGAAACCGAAAACCGCTTGAGTGACACGCGCGAGAATTTGACCCGTGTGGATGATATTTTGCGTGAACTCAATGCGCAGCTCGAAAAGCTCGAGCTCCAAGCCAGTGTTGCGCAGCAGTACAACGACTTGCAGCGCGAGGTCACCACCCGTCAGCAGCAGTTGTGGTGGCTCAAGTGGCAAGAGGCCAAACTCCAGCAAGAGCAGTCCAAGAACGAGATCGATAAGAACACCTTAGAGCTTGACGCCAAAGTGGCCGACTTGCGCCATATCGAGTCCGAGATCGAGACCTTGCGCCAAGCGCATTACGCCACAGGCGATGAGGTCAACCAAGCCCAGGGTATCTTGTATGAATCCTCCGCCGAAGTGGGGCGCTTGGAGGGGCAACTTCGATTCATTGAGCAGTCCCGCCAAAAGGCCGAGCACCGCTTGTCCGTCTTGGCCGATCAGCTCCAGAGTTGGCAGGCCAAAGAGGCCCAGGCGATAGAAGAGTTGGGTGGGCTTGACGACAAGACCCTCGCTCAGTCCGATAGGCTTGAGCAGTTGAACGCACAAACCGAGGAAGTGGCGGTGTTGGGTGAACAACTGCAAGAGGAATGGAGCACCCAACAAGGGCTCGAGCGTGAGCAACACGCGCGTGTGATTGAGGTCCAGCAGCAGCTCCAAGTCTTGGCCTCTGAGCAGCGTTCGGTGCAGACCCAGACCCAACAATTGATTGAGCGCCAAGAGCGCTTGGCCCAGGAGCTCGCCAGCCTCAATGCGCCAGACCCCGCGCGTCTCGAGCAAGTGCAAGACAAACTCTTGCTCGCTCGCGAGCAGGCCTTGAAAGCACAAATCGTTCTCACGCAACTGCAAGAGAAAGTTCCCCTTTTGGAAGAGGAGCGCCGCCTCGCCCAAGAGCGTGTGAACCAAGAAAATGCCAAATACGCTGACTTCTCGGCAAGACTCGAGGCTTTAAAGGAGCTCCAAGCCAATGTCCTTGACAACGGGCGTCTCAAGCCCTGGCTCACCAAGCATGGCCTAGCGGACCTGCCCGCCCTATGGAGTCAGTTGAAGGTGCAAGAGGGCTGGGAGACGGCGGTGGAGTCGGCCTTGAAGGAGCGCATGCGCTCTATACAAGTGGGGCGTTTGGAGAGCGTGCAGTCGCTCGATCAAGATCCACCCCCAGCCAAAGTTACCTTTCACGAGTTGCCCAAAGACCACCCGACCCAGGCCAACCCCAAATTGCCACGCTTGATGGACAAGGTGCATTGCCACGATGCGTCGCTGGCGGCCTTGCTGGGACACTGGCTTGCCGGTGCCTATACCGCGGACCACCTCTCCCAAGCGTTTGCCGCGCGCAGTCATTACCAGTTAAGCCAAGAGGAATTCATCTACACCCAAGAAGGCCACAGTGTGGGCGCACAAAGCGTCATGCTCTATGCCCCCGATGATGAGCAAGCTGGTGTGCTCGAGAGATCGCAAAAGATTGAGAATTTGGAGCGCCAACGCAAGGCCCAGCAACTCATGCGCGAGGAGTCTGAGCAAGCCCTCTTGCGCAGCCAAGCTGCTTACAGCCAAACACTGCGCGACCTAGAAGACGCTCGGGTGCAGACGCTTCAAGCTCAAAAAACAGCCCACGATACCCAAGTCGAGTCGCTGGGGCTGGCTCAACTGTTTGATCAAACACGCCTCAAGCGTGAGAACTTGCTCGCATCCCAAGACGAGGTGCTGCAAGGCTTGAGCAAGTTTGCTCAGCAGTCTGAGGAGCTCGATGCCAGCGTGGAGTCGCTTGACATGCAACTCGGGGACCTTCAAGAGCACCACGTGCGGGTGCAAGACCAGGTGCAAAGCGCTCAAGTGCGCCTGCAGCAAGCGCAGGAGCAGTCACGCACGCTCGAGCGTGAAGCCCAAGAAATTGAGTTCGCGCTGCGAGAGGTCAAGACCCGTGAAGCTGAGCTCAAGCGCGTCATTCAAACCGGTCAAGAGCAAATGGGCTCGATTGCTGCTGAGCGCGAACAGTTGAGCGCGGAGCTGGAGTTGGCCAGTCTTGACAGCACACAATTGGCCTTGCAAGAGGCGCTGGCCTTGAAGCTCGAGCGTGAACAAGTGTTGGCGGCCAAGCGCAGCGCCTACGATGATTTGACGGCCAAGTTAAGGGCCAGTGATGAGCGGCGTTTGAGTGTGGAGCGCACCTTGGAGCCCTTGCGGCAACGCGGCTCTGATTTGCAGCTCAAAGAGCAAGCGGCACGACTCAATCAAGAGCAGTACAGTGCTCAACTCGCTGAGGCGCAAGCGGACTTGGCCGCGCTCGAGGCAAGTATTGTTGAGCACGCGGTCAAACTCACCGGTTTATCCAGCGAGATCGACCGCTTGAGCCGACAAATCACCCAGCTCGGTGCGGTCAACTTGGCCGCGCTCGATGAGTTGCAGCATGCCCGTGAGAGAAAAGCATTTTTAGACGCCCAGACCCTGGATTTGACCGAGGCGATGCAAACGCTTGAGTCTGCTATCCGTAAAATTGATGGCGAGACCCGCGACTTGCTGGGGGCCACCTTCCACAGTGTCAACGAGCATTTCGGGCGCATGTTCCCAGAGCTTTTTGGCGGCGGCAACGCCAAACTCGTGATGACGGGGCAAGAGATTTTGGACTCTGGGGTGCAAGTGTGGGCACAGCCCCCGGGCAAGAAAAACCAAAGCATCCATTTGCTCTCGGGTGGAGAGAAAGCGCTCACGGCCATTGCTTTGGTGTTTGCGATTTTTCAGCTCAACCCAGCCCCATTTTGTTTGCTCGATGAGGTTGATGCACCCTTGGATGACTCCAACACCGAGCGCTACAGCAAGCTCGTCAAGAGCATGTCCAAAGAGACGCAGTTTTTGTTCATCTCGCACAATAAAATTGCCATGGAAATGGCCGAGCAATTGATTGGCGTGACCATGCAAGAGCAGGGCGTCTCCCGCATCGTTGCCGTCGACATGGAGTCTGCCTTGTCCATGGCCGAAGCAGCCTAGGGTGTGGGCCTTGAATCCGCGTCTAGGGTTGTTCAATGCCAGTATGGGATTTTTCTGGAGCTGGGCTAGCCGCCTTTCGCCCGTGTCATCATGAGTACTTTTCAAATCGCGTTGTTGCTCCTGGGAGCCGTTGTTTTGCTCGCTTTGGTGGGGCAAGGCATCTGGGCGTCTCGGCGCAACCTTCCCCGCCAAGCCGATCCCTCCGCCAGAGCCCAGCCCAAGAGCGCGCAGACCTCCGCACAAGACCCCAGCCATCAACATCACGGGCACGATGGGGCGGGTGAGCAGCAGCGGCGTGAGCCCAGCTTTGAGCCGAGTGACGGTGCACAAGGCGAAGCCAGTGCGACCTTTCCTGGCGGGGCTTGGCGTGAAACAGTTCATCACCCTGATGGCCCTGATGGGGGAGCAGACTCGACGCTGACGGCCCGCGCTGACGGGGCTCTTAGCGGCGATGATATGGATTTTGAGGTGAGCCAAACGCTGCACAGTCTAGACAGATGGTTGGCGCTAGACGCTTTGATCGATGCCATTGCACCCATTGAGATTGAGGGCTTGGTCTCGGCACAAGCGGCTTGGGCGGCCTTGCCCGCGACCAGGCGGGTGGGCACCAAGCCCTTCATGATCGAGGGCTTGAATGCCCAAAGGGGCGAGTGGGAGAGTTTAAGAAAAGGTCAGCAGTACAGTGCCTTTCAAGCGGGTATTCAATTGGCCAATCGCCTAGGTCCCTTGAATGAGATCGAGTTCTCGGAGTTTGTGATGAAAACCCAGCGCTTCTCCGACGCGGTGGGCGGTGAGGTCGAGTTCACCGACATGCTCGAAGAGGTATCGCGTGGCAAAGAGCTCGATGCCTTTGCCAGCGAGCATGATGCGCAACTGATTTTTCAAATCAAAGCGCAACGTTTGGCCTGGAGTCCTGGCTTTGTACAACAGCATGCCGGAGTTTTGGGTTTTGTGGCTGGGGTGATCCCCGGGCGCATGGTGATACCGGCCAAGACCCATGGAGGTCCTCCGATTCTGGGCTTGAGTTTTGACAGCCAAGCGGCCTTGGCCGATGATCCTTCAAGTTCGGCCATTCGCTTACTCAGTCTCACGTTGGATGTGCCCCAAGTCGAGCAAAGTGATGAGCCCTTTAGACGCATGTGGTACGTGGCCCAAGAGCTTGCCCAAAGCATGGAGGGCACCATCACCGATGACCAAGGCTATGTCCTCACCTCCAACGCCTTGGCCAACATTGAGCAAGACCTTCTCGCGCTTTATTTGGTTTTGTCCTCGCGAGACTTGGCGGCGGGCTCGCCCCAAGCGCGGCGTCTCTTTAGCTGAGTCAGGGTGCTCAGCATGTCTTTGACTCCGAGTGACAAGCCCATCGAAGACGGGATTGTGCAGTCCGAGATGGCGGCTTTGGTGAGCCTTTTGAACGAGCACGCCCACCGCTATTACGTCTTGGATGAACCCAGTATTCCCGATGCCGAGTACGATCGACTCTATCAGCACTTGGAGCGACTCGAAGCGGCTCATCCAGATTGGGTTCAGGCAGATTCGCCCACCCAGCGCGTGGGCTCTGGAGTGCTCGAGAGCTTTCAAAGCGTGGCCCATGCACAAGCCATGCTCAGCATCAAAACCGAGACCGACACTCAGGCCAGTGGTGCGCTGTCTTTTGATGAGCACATGCGCCGTGAGCTCGCCCTCACGCCCAGTGATCCAGCCATTGAGTATGTGGCTGAACTTAAATTTGACGGCCTGGCCATGAACTTGACTTACCACAACGGTTTGTTGGTGAGAGCGGCCACCCGCGGCGATGGTCTCCACGGTGAGGACGTGACCAGCAACATTCGCACGATCCGGCAAATTCCGCTGAGGCTTCAGTCGTCAGCGTCGAGCACTGGGGTGCTGCCAGAGTCCGCCTTGCCAGCCCCAGAGTGGCTGGAGGTGCGTGGCGAGGTCTACATGGCGCGCGCGGATTTTGAGGCGCTCAATGAGCGTCAGCGCGCACGCATCGCCCAAGGATTGAAACAAGAAAAAACATTTGTCAACCCGCGCAATGCCGCGGCTGGTGCGGTGCGCCAACTCGACAGCGCCATTGCGGCCGAGCGACCCTTGAGTTTCTTTGCCTATGGGGTGGGTTTGTTCACCCCGCCAGCATCGCCCTCATCACCGACAGCGCCATTGTTTTCCAGTGCAGCCATGAATGCTGATGCGCTCAAAGCGAAGGCTTCAAGCGCCAGCGTGTCCGAGCCCCCTGCCTCGAATGTGCAAAACCTGCAAGCCCAAGGTCTTCGCGAGCACTGGCAAATCCTCATGGCCCTCAAGGCCTGGGGCTTGCCCGTGGCCCAGCAGTCTCAGCGTGTACTTGGCGCTGAAGGCCTGGTGGCGTTTCACCAAGAGATGGGCTTGGCCAGAGAGCGTTTGCCTTTTGACATCGATGGGGTGGTCTACAAAGTCAACCGACTCGATTGGCAGCAGCGGTTGGGATTTTTGACGCGCGAGCCGAGGTGGGCGGTGGCGCACAAATACCCTGCTCAGGAGCAATTGACCCAAATCTTGGCCATTGATGTGCAAGTCGGTCGCACGGGAAAATTGACCCCGGTGGCCAAATTGAGTCCCGTGTTTGTGGGTGGCGTGACGGTGACCAATGCCACGCTGCACAACGAGATTGAAGCGCAGCGCAAGGACGTTCGAGTGGGGGACACCGTGGTGGTGCGCCGAGCGGGTGACGTGATCCCTGAGGTGGTGAGTGTGGTGCTTGAGCGCCGCTTGGAGGGCGCTGAGCCCTTTTACATGCCCTTGGCGTGTCCAGTTTGCTCGAGCCCGGCTGTTCGCGAAGAGGGTGAGGCCGATCACCGCTGCAGTGGGGGACTCTTTTGTCAAGCGCAAAGAACCCAAGCCTTGTTCCATTTTGCCTCGCGCCGCGCCATGGACATTGAGGATTTGGGTGAGAAAGTGATTGAGCAATTGGTGCAAGCCCAATTGGTGAAAACGGTGGCTGATGTGTATCGGCTCGATGCTGCGGCATTGATGGCGCTCGAGCGCATGGCGGAAAAATCTTCGGCCAATGTGCTTGCCAGTATTGAAAAATCCAAAAACACCACCTTGTCGAGGTTTTTGTACGCCCTAGGAATACGGCACGTGGGCGAGAGTACGGCCAAGGATTTGGCTGCTCATTTTGGCTCCTTGGATGCGGTGATGGCTGCGTCGCGCGAACAACTCTTGGCCGTTCGCGATGTGGGCCCCGTGGTGGCTGGCAGTGTGCTCGACTTCTTTGCACAAATGCACCACCGAGAGGTGATCGAGCAAATTCGGGCCCTGGGGGTGTCTTGGCCTGAAGAGCTCGACAAAGCGTCTCGGCCCTTGCCACTTCTGGGGCAGACCTTTGTGATCACGGGAACACTCGCGCGTTGGAGCCGAGACCAAGCCCGTGATGTGTTGGAGGGCTTGGGAGCCAAGGTGGCGTCCAGTGTCAGCAAAAAGACCACGGCGCTGGTCGCGGGTGAGAGTGCGGGCTCCAAACTTGAAAAAGCTCAGACGCTAGGGGTCAAGGTCTTGGAGGAAGCGGCCTTTGAGGCTTGGTTGAAAACCCTCAATGAGTCTGCTGATGAACCGCCAGAACCGCCTCAACAGCTTTTAGATGGCCCGAGCAGCAAGACAGCCGGTGGGTGATTTTGAAAAACAGGGAACTTTGAGTATTCATGGCGATCCAAACAATTTTAAAAATGGGCGATGCGCGTCTCTTGCGCGTGGCCCAACCCGTTGACGAGTTTGATACCCCCGAGCTTCATGCCTTGGTGCAAGACCTCTTGGACACCATGCAAGACGCCAAAGGTGCGGGTCTGGCGGCACCACAAATCGGGGTGGACTTGAGGGTGGTGATTTTTGGGTCTGGCCAAGTCAATCCCCGCTACCCTGAGGCGCCAGTCATTGCACAAACCGTTCTCATCAATCCCGAGTTGGAGCCCATCGGACAGGAGATGGCTTCGGGCTGGGAGGGGTGTTTGTCTGTGCCGGGTCTGCGCGGTCTGGTGCCAAGGCATCTGGCGCTTCGCTACCGGGGATGGGATGTGAAGGGGGCTTTGATCGATCGCACCGTGGAGGGTTTTCATGCCCGTGTGGTGCAGCACGAGTGCGATCACTTGGATGGTGTGCTCTATCCCATGCGAATCAAAGACTTCACCCAGTTTGGCTACACCGAGGTGCTGTTTCCTGGCTTGGATGCGCAGGCAAAAGACGACTAAGGTTGCTCGCCTTGGGCTTGAGGGTTGGGCCCCATGGTGGGGAGCGTGAACCTCTTGGATAATGCATGGGATGGGTTGACGCTTGGCAGCGATCAACGTCGTGCTTTTAACTTTTTAAATGGACTTGATTGAAACCGTCATGACGCAAGACTTGCAACATTCGCAACAGGTGGTTCAAACCTTTAACCCTGCGCCAAGTTTGCCCGAGTTGCGTTTACCCAAAAATGCCACCGATGCGCATGTGCATGTGTTTGGTCCACAAGCGGTGTTTGCCTTCGCGCCTGATCGACAAGTCACGCCCCAAGACGCACCGAAAGAGACCTTGTTTGCCATGCACGAGAAGATGGGCATTGAGCGCTGTGTTATTGTTCAGTCAACCCTCCATGGGCAAGACAACCGCGTTATTGAAGATGCTCTACGCGCTCGACCAGGGCGCTATTTGGGGGTCGTCTTGCTGCCCACGCATGTGTCCGATGCGGAACTCAAGCGCTTGGCCGCTTTGGGGGTGAGGGGGGTGCGTTTCAATTTCATGGCCCATTTGGGCAACCCCTCACAGAGCATTGAGCAGATCATCGACTTCACCCATCGACTCAAGCCGGTGGGGATGCATTTGCAAGTGCACTTTCAAAGTCAGTTGATCCATGACCTTTCGCTCCATTTTAAAAAGAGCGCTGTGCCTGTGGTGATCGATCACATGGCCCGCGTGGACGCCGAACTTGGTGACACCCACCCCGACTTTGCTGCCCTCATGCAACTGCTCAGGTCGCCGCAGTTTTTTGTAAAAGTCAGTGGCATTGACCGCGTGAACGCGCGCTTTCCCTTCCAAGACCCCGCTGAGCCCTACCGAGCAGGCATTGCCTTGGCCCGAGTGCTTGTGCAAACTTACCCCCACCAATGCGTGTGGGGCACGGACTGGCCTCACCCCAATCACACCCATATTCCTGACGATGGGGTGTTGGTTCAAGCTTTGAGTGAGATTGCACCCAGCCCCGAAGCAATCGAGAGACTTTTGGTGAGCACACCGCAAAATCTTTATGATTTCTGGGATTGAAGCCGGCGCTAGGTATTGATTGATCCACCCCAAAGAAAACCCCTGACCCATGAGTACAACACAAAACCTGCGCTTGTTGCCCCTCGAGCAGCGACGCTTTAACGACCGCGTGGTCTTCATCAGCGGAGCGGGCTCGGTGGGATCGGGTTGGGGCAACGGTCGTGCCATGGCCGTGTTCTTTGCCCAAGAGGGTGCCAAAGTGTGGGGTCTTGATGTCAAGCTTGAGAACATGCACGAGACCCAAAGTTTGATCCAAGGTTTTGGTGGCAGTTTTGAGGCCAAGGAGTGCGATGTCACCTCAAGCGCAGCGATGCTTGAAGCGGTGAATGCTTGCATGGTGCATTGGGGCCGTATTGATGTGTTGATCAACAATGTGGGCGGCTCAGCCAAAGGTGGGCCCGTGGAGATGAGTGAAGAGGTGTGGGACGCGCAAATTGATCACAATTTGAAGAGCGTCTTCTTGGGCTGCAAACACGTCTTGCCCCATATGATCCAAGCGCAAAAGGGCGCAATTGTGAATATCTCCTCGACCTCAGGCATTCGCTGGACCGGTTCAGCCCAAGTCGCTTATGCCGCCACCAAGGCGGGTGTGCTACAAATGTCCAAGGTTTTGGCTGTTCAGTACGCCAAGCAAGGGATACGGGTGAATTCGGTGGTGCCTGGACAGTTGCACACTCCGATGGTGGAGACTCGCTTGGCGGGACAACGCACGGGTGGCGATGTCACCACGCTCTTGGCCCAGCGCCAGTCACGCATCCCCTTGCCTTTCATGGGTGACGGGCGTGACTCTGCCCACGCCGCACTGTTTTTGGCGAGTGACGAAGCCCGCTTTATCACTGGCACAGAAATTGTGGTCGATGGTGGTATGTCCGCTCGCTGTGATTGAACCCAATGAGTTGTTCATTGTTTGTCTTTATTTTTTTGAAATGAGAGCTTGTCATGAGAATCGCGCCCATTGCACCCGGAACCCGCCCTGAATTGGCTGAGCACGAGGCCCGCATCACCGCTGAGCGCGGACGTGTCTCAAACCTCTACCAAGTGCTCTTGAACAGTCCTCCCATTGCTCACGGTTGGGAGCAAATGCTCTCGGCGGTGCGCAACCGCTCGAGTTTGTCGGCCGATGTGCGTGAGCTCATTATTTTGCGTGTGGCCGTTTTGAACGACGCCCCTTACGAGTTTGATGCCCATGCCCCCATTGCGCTCAAGGAAGGCGTATCCTTGGCTGCCATCGATCACCTCAAAGTGATGCCTTTTGATTCACACCACAGCGCCATCGAGGCAGCCCATCATCTCTTCACGCCCATTCAAATCGCTGCGCTCAAGATGACGGACACGATGACTCGAGACATCAAAGTGCCTGATGCCTTGTTTGATTCGATCAAGGGTTTTTTCAATGACCAACAAAAAGTGGATTTGGTCGCCACGGTTGGCGCTTACAACATGGTCTCTCGTTTTTTAGAGGCTTTGCACGTGGGGCACTGAGCGATGACGCTCACCCCCAGCGCACTCACGCACCGCTTGTTGCTGACTTTAACGCTTCCTGTGCGGGCGCAATCTTTGGTCGAGCGCGTGAGCGTGCGCACCCTCGTCGCAGCTGCAACTGATTCAGGCTTGTCCCATCAAGTCGAACTGGTGTTGGGGCGCCAGCTGGGGCAAGCGGGCGATCTGCAGTTGACCAAAGTAGCGACAGTGGTTCTAGACGCACCTCTGCAACCCATGCAGCCCGCGCAAGGGGGGGCATCCATATTGGTGTTGATCTACCTGGATTGGCGTGAGCCACGAATGATGAGCTCGGCGCAATTGGCCGCACTTCAAGTCTTGCTGCACGGCTATTTCTCACGGGGTCTGGCCTCTGAGTGGGAGAAGATCGTACCTGATTCGCCACTGGTGATGAGGTTGAGCGTTTCTCGCTTGGAGCTCAAACTCGATTTGAAGGGCCATGACTGGGGCCAAGAAGCGTGCGTGCATTATGTGGTGCAAACCGATGTGGAGAAGGGTTGGATGGGTGAGATTGAGGCTTGGTATGACAAAGAGCACATGCCAGGCCTTGCCGCTGTTCCTGGCTGTCGGAGTGCCCAAAGGTTGATCAATCACGACAGCGGACCACGCTCTTATGCTTGTTATGACTTGGCCAGCGCGGATGTGTTGACATCAACACCTTGGATGGCGGTGCGGGGCACCGCTTGGAGTTCCATGGCCCGGCCCCACTTTGTCAACCCCCAGCGTTGGGTGATGCGCAAGCTTTGAACACCAGTCAAGGCCGTTGAGCTCTGGGAGGGAGGGTATCCCTTGGGACTAATTGGGCAAGAGCGCTTTGACTGCAGAGGTCGTCGCGTGAACCCCAGTGGAGATCACATCCACGGTGCCAGAAACCACCGCATCGGCCACACTCAAGACCGTGCATCCTTGCAAAGCTAAGAGTGAGGCGAGCAAGAGGGTTAAACCCAAATGGCGTTGAGTCAAGGGGTGAAGTGAGTGGGTCTTCATCGCGGATCTTTCAAGCTGGGGTGGTTGCATCAAGGGGCAGTCGAATCGAGCAATCTGTGCACTGCAGGGAGGTCATGTGGGCAAAAAAACGTTTAAATTTTCCTGGATGGCAGTTTTTTGAGGCCTCTGTGCAATGATACTGGTTTTGAGGCTTGATTTGAGGCTTGATTAGAGGTGTATTTGTGTGAGGAATATTCTTCATGAGTCTTCCCAAGAGGGACCTCTAAAACGTTAGAATCGTGTTTTTGGAGCAACAAGTTATGCGCCTATTAGGAAAAGCGCTCACCTTTGACGACGTGTTATTGGTGCCAGCTTACTCTGAGGTCTTGCCCAAGGACACCCAACTCAGTACCCAATTCTCACGTCGAATTACCTTGAATTTACCCTTGGTGTCAGCCGCCATGGATACGGTGACCGAGGCCAGACTCGCCATTGCCATTGCCCAAGAAGGTGGCATTGGGATCGTGCACAAGAATTTGTCCATTCAGCAGCAAGCGTCCGAAGTCTCCCGAGTGAAACGCTATGAAAGTGGCGTCTTGCGCGACCCCGTCGTCATTCCCCCCACATTTACCGTTCGGCAAGTCATAGAGCTGTCTGAGCAACTCGGGGTGTCGGGTTTTCCGGTCTGCAATGGCGGTGTGGTGATCGGCATCGTGACAAGTCGTGATTTGCGCTTTGAGACTCGGCACGATGTGTTGGTGACTGAAATCATGACGCCTCAAGAAAGGCTGATCACGGTGCCGGAGGGTTGTACACCTCAAGAGGCCAAGGCACTGCTCAATAAATTCAAGCTCGAGCGTTTATTGGTGATTGACGACAAGTTTATCTTGAAGGGCTTGATCACCGTCAAGGACATTACCAAGCAGACGAGTTTCCCCAATGCGGCGCGCGACCCCTCTGGGCGTCTTCGCGTGGGCGCAGCTGTGGGTGTGGGCGAGGGAACTGAGGAGCGTATTCAGGCCTTGGTCAAAGCCGGTGTGGACGCAGTTGTGGTGGACACGGCCCATGGACACAGTTATGGCGTCATGGAGCGAGTTCGTTGGATTAAACAACACTACCCTGACTTGGAGGTGGTGGCCGGCAATATTGCGACCGCCAGTGCTGCTCGCGCTTTGGTGGATGTGGGCGTGGACGCTGTCAAAGTGGGAATTGGTCCAGGATCCATCTGCACCACCCGTATCGTGGCTGGAGTGGGAGTCCCCCAAATTACTGCCATTGACAATGTTGCAAGAGCTCTTGAAGGCACGGGCGTGCCCTTGATTGCCGATGGAGGTATTCGCTACAGTGGTGACATTGCCAAGGCCATTGCCGCGGGAGCCTCCAGTGTCATGATGGGGGGCATGTTTGCCGGGACTGAAGAGGCGCCTGGGGAAGTGATTTTGTACCAAGGCCGAAGCTATAAAACTTACCGTGGTATGGGCAGTATTGGTGCCATGCAGCAAGGTAGTGCTGATCGTTATTTTCAAGAGTCAAGCAGAACCAACCCCAACGCAGACAAGCTGGTACCCGAAGGTATCGAGGGGCGCGTGCCTTACAAGGGCTCGATGGTGAGCATTGTTTATCAAATGGCGGGTGGTTTGCGCGCGAGCTTGGGATACTGCGGTTGTGCCAGTGTTCAAGAAATGCAGGCCAAGGCCGAGTTTGTCGAGATCACGACGGCCGGTATTCGTGAGAGCCACGTGCACGATGTCCAAATCACCAAAGAGGCGCCCAATTACCGCGCGGATTGATTGATTCCTTCTACGCGTGGGTGCATGAGCGGCCTGCTTATGCCACGGCCTTGGCAAAAAGGTTCATTTTCATGATGAGGCACAATCTTTGTGAGTTGTGTTCTCGTTGATTCAACTGTTTAATTGACTTATTCATTTCTAAATGCAACACCAAACCCTATTGATCCTTGATTTTGGCTCCCAAGTGACCCAGCTCATTGCCAGGCGAATTCGCGAAGCCCATGTTTACTGCGAGGTTCACCCCTGTGATGTGAGCAATGCGTGGATTAAAGAGTTCTCACTCACCCATGAGCTCAAGGGCATCGTGCTCTCGGGATCACACGCCAGTGTCTATGAGGCTGATTCAGATAAGGCTCCATCCGTTGTGTTTGAGTTGGGGGTACCGGTTTTGGGGATTTGCTATGGCATGCAGACCATGGCCTTGCAAATGGGTGGTCGTGTCGACCGTGGAGATCAACGCGAGTTTGGTGCTGCCCAAATCAGAGCGCATGGCCACAGTCCACTATTGAGCGGTTTGGCCGATGTCACCACGCCAGAGGGTCATGGCTTGTTGGACGTCTGGATGAGTCATGGTGATAAAGTGGTGGAGATGCCCGTTGGTTTTCAATTGATGGCCAGCACCCCCAGTTGTCCGATTGCGGGCATGTTCGATGCCCAACGCGGATTTTATGGTGTGCAGTTTCACCCCGAAGTCACGCATACTCACTTGGGTCAACAAATCCTTGAGCGTTTTGCCCTCGAGATCTGTCAAGTCAAACCAGACTGGATCATGCGAGACCATGTGGAAGAGGCCGTTAAACTCATTCGTGAGCAAGTGGGGGCTGAAGAGGTCATCTTGGGACTCTCAGGTGGTGTGGACTCTTCAGTGGCAGCAGCCTTGATTCACAAAGCCATAGGTGACCAGCTCACTTGCGTGTTTGTTGATCACGGCTTGTTGCGCTTGAATGAAGGCGACGCGGTCATGGAGATGTTTGTTGGTCGATTGAATGCCAAGGTGGTGAGGGTTGACGCAAGCGCGCTCTTCTTGTCTGAACTAAAAGGCGTGAGTGACCCGGAACAAAAAAGAAAGATCATTGGGCGCGAGTTTGTCTCGGTGTTCAAGCAAGAAGCTGCGAAGCTTAAAACGGCTGGTGCCAAAGGGGCGAAATGGTTGGCGCAAGGCACCATTTATCCCGATGTGATTGAGAGCGGTGGCGCAAAAAGTAAAAAGGCGGTCACCATCAAAAGTCATCACAATGTGGGCGGCTTGCCAGAGCAATTGGGTTTGAAACTTTTGGAGCCTTTGAGGGATCTCTTTAAAGATGAGGTGCGCGAGTTGGGCATTGAGTTGGGTTTGCCCAGAGAGATGGTCTACCGTCATCCTTTCCCAGGTCCTGGTTTGGGGGTGAGAATTTTGGGAGAGGTGAAAAAAGAATACGCCGATCTGTTGAGAAAAGCAGATGATATATTTATCCATGAGTTGCGCGCTCACATTGATGCGCAAACCGGCAAATCTTGGTACGATTTGACCAGTCAAGCATTTGCTGTTTTCTTGCCAGTCAAAAGTGTTGGTGTGATGGGGGACGGTCGGACTTATGAGTACGTGGTGGCGTTAAGAGCAGTGCAAACAAGTGATTTTATGACGGCCGATTGGGCTGAGTTGCCTTATGCATTACTCAAAAAAGTATCTTCACGCATCATCAACGAAGTCAGGGGAATTAACCGTGTGACGCTTGATGTGAGTTCAAAACCACCTGCAACCATTGAGTGGGAATGATGATTAAAAAATTGTATTTATCGTTTTTTTTT
>CAIMTJ010000058.1 GCA_903844385.1 uncultured Burkholderiales bacterium | reverse complement strand
GGCAAAGCCAAAGGCAATGCAAGTGGTAAACCCAAAGCCGCCTTCATGAGCGCATGCCCAAAATGGTTGGCAGGTGAGGCCGCGTTGTGCTCGCAGGCTTTGGCGTTCATTTCATTGCCTGAATCAATTGCATCCACATCCGCCTCCCCCTACACCCGAGCCACCAAAGGCACCCTCTTTGCTGAAGTAGGTGTGCTCGGTGAAATTTTTGTCAAGCGTGTCGCCCTCAAACGTCATCTCTGGCTTGGCCAAGTTGCCTTTTTGCCAAGGCTCAACGGGGGTGATGGCGCAAGAGCACAACCACAAGGTCAACAGAACTGTCGACTGCTTAAAGATGAGTTTCAAAGGAATATCCATTCGTTTTAAACACTTGATCGACACCAAGAAAACATCGAATTCAATGAACCGATAATAAACCATAGATAAATCAAGGACATTACAATGTTTTGGTTTTACAACAATCTTTACCGTTTAAACAGAATCATTCATTTTAGCGACTTTGATTGCGCTTATATTATCGAAGTCTCCCCGAAATACCGCTCATCCGAGCACCCGACACAAAGCCCACCGCCCCATGCGACAGCCCTTCTACCGCGTTTTGATCTCAACATTGGCCTTCATGGGGTGGATCATGCTCAGCCCAGCATGGGGCCAAAGCACCCCCTTGCAGCTGGGCCGAGACGTCTCCGTCTATAAAACCGATCAAGTGCAAGCCCAATTGCAGGCTTATGCGCCACAGGGCTTGGCAAGCGGCCAATCGATGTGGCTAGGGGTTGCACTCCACCATGCAAAGGGTTGGCACACCTACTGGAAGAACCCAGGAGATACCGGACTGCCCACGCACTTGAGTTGGAAACTCCCGCCAGGATTTTCGGTGGGCGAGGTGATTTGGCCCTTGCCTGAAAAAATTCAAGTCGGCGAGCTCACCAACCTGGGATTTGAAAATGAGACCTTGCTGCTCGCTCCCCTCAAGCTGCAAGACGCCTCCCAGAAGTTAGCCGACACATTGACCTTCTCAGTTCATGCCAATTGGCTGGTTTGTCAAAACGAGTGCATCCCTCAAGAGGGCGATCTCTCGATCACGCTTAGCACTCACGCCTCGTTGAGCCAACACCGAACGGCATTTGAAGGAGTGATTGCTCAGCAGCCCCTCCAACTGCCGAACCTTCAAGCCCAGGCCCGAGCAGTGCCCCTCGTGAACAAAGCGGCCTTGCTAGAAATCAGCATCTCGGGCTTACCGACTACAGCGATGGGGCGAGAGTTCGAAGTTTTGGCCCAAGAAAGCGAATTGATCGATGCCCGAGGTGAACAAGCCAAGGGCGCTTCTCTCACCTGGAACAATGGGGTCTTGCGGGCCAACTTGCCAATGCATGAGATGCGCTCGACCCACCCCAAAAACTGGACACTTTTACTCATTGAAAGCCCTCGCCCCAAGTCCCAACCGCCCGTGAGCTACTCAGTCCCCGTGAGCATGTCAGGGGCTTGGCCAGAGCTGCCCGAGCTCATACCGAGTGCCAGCATTGGCGGCGACACGGTCACATCCCCTGCAACTGCTGTCTCTTCGCCTTTGAGCGGCATCGCGTCCTCCGTGACTCAGACTGAAACGACGCCTTCCCTTTTTCTGGGGGCCATGTTGGCAGCGCTTTTGGGTGGTCTCATTCTCAACCTCATGCCCTGTGTGTTACCCGTATTGGCGTTAAAAGCCATGGCCTACACACGTGCAAGTGACAACCCCAAAGCGCACTTGAACGCCAGCGTCTTGTTCACAGCTGGGGTGGTGTTGTCCATGTTGGCCTTGGGTGGCTTGGTCTTTGGGCTGCGCGCCGCTGGTCAGCAAGTGGGCTGGGGGTTTCAATTGCAAAGCCCTTGGGTGATCACGAGTTTGGCCACCCTCTTCACCCTGATTGCGTTGAACTTGTGGGGTCTTTTTGAAGTGGGGACACAAGTGCAGACCCTGGCCGGCAATTTCCAGTCACGCCATGCCTGGCTTGACTCGTTTGGCAGCGGTGTTTTGGCAGTTGCAGTGGCGTCGCCATGCACAGCCCCGTTCATGGGCGCATCGGTAGGTCTGGCTTTTGGACTCCCCACTTGGCAAGGGCTGAGCATCTTTGCCAGCCTTGGACTGGGCTTGTCCTTACCCATCTTATTGCTGGGCTTGGTGCCCCAAACGGCAAGGTTCATTCCCAAGCCTGGCCCTTGGATGGAGACCCTGCGCAAAGCCTTGGGGTTCCCAATGCTGGGCACTGTGGTGTGGCTTTTATGGGTGCTTGGGCATTTGTCGGGCATTGATGCGTCCAGCACCTTGCTCACCTTGTTGTTGCTCTTGGTGTTTGGAATTTGGCTCTACAGCTACCCGATACACAGTCCCGCGCCTCATGCTCGCCAGCGGGTCAGAAAAGTCATTGCCTTACTCACCATCTTGGCCAGCGTTCTTTTGGCTTGTGCATGGCTCGTGGGGCTAGAGGATGAAGACATTGGCTCGGTGTCTGGCAACACCTCAGCCACCGATGCCGCTTCGAGCCCATCAGGGCCATCTGGGCAACTACCCACTTGGACACCTTGGTCCCAAGCCCGGGTCCAGCAAACCTTACAACAAGGTCATCCCGTTTTCATCGACTACACAGCCAAATGGTGCATCACCTGTCAAGTCAACAAGGCCAGCACCCTCAAAAATGCACGCGTTCTCGAGTCCTTCAAGTCCCACCAGGTGCAACTGTTTGAAGCGGACTGGACTCGACAAGACCCCGCTATCACGGCCTCTCTCAAGGCTTTGGGGCGCAGTGGCGTGCCTGTTTACGTGATCATGAGTCCTCAACATGAAGTACGGGTCTTATCGGAAGTTTTAACCCCCGCCTTACTCCTCAAAGAGCTCGATTCGCTCTAGGACCAGCCCAATCAGAGCGGATCCAAGAAAAACGAACTTTAGAATTTCTTAGAAACCGTCAACTGCAGACCTCTTCTCGCGCCGTATTGGGGTGCAAAGACACCGATTCCCGATCGATCATGAATGGAATAAATACGATCCAACACATTGTTGAGTGAAGCTCTCAGCTCCATCTCACCGAATTCAGCGGTGTTCAAAGATTGACTCAGCCCCAGGTTCACGACTGAGAATGATGGCAACTCCCCGGTATTGGCAAAGCCGTTTCGCAACCCTGTTCCCATGAGAACATTGCCATTGAATCGGGTTGACCCCCAGCGGTAGGATCCGCCCATGGAGAGCGTGCGCGATTGGGCATGATCAACATTGATCCAATGGTTTTGCGCATATTGAAGCGTTGCTTGGTCAAACAAGTATTGACCCGACACCACGTTTTTGGCTTGACTCAAATTGGCCGAGACATTCAAGTACCCGGTGAAGGCGTCAAGGGTGAGGTTTTGCGTCCATTCCAACCCAAAAATTCGGCCCTGTTCGTAGTTGTAGGGCGTCAAAATCAAGGCTGGTCCAAATTGACCTTCATCCAAGGTGTTGCGGGTTTGCTTGTAATAGGCATCCAAGCCCCAGGAGTACTGTGGACTCACCTTCTTTAAGAGCCCCATGTCAATGTAATTTGCTGTCTCGGCTTTGACCGCTCCATTGAGGCCTGGAATGGCACTGCTGGTTCCTGCAAAGGTCGACTGAGTGCTCGATGACACCAATGCGTTGGGTGGCGGGGTGAAGTAATGGGCATAGCCTGCATGGTAGGTGAGGTTCTCTGGGGCTTGATAGACTGCACTGAACCTGGGGGAGAGTTGATGATCGCTCACAAACGAGCTGAAGGTGTCATAGCGCAAACCCAAATTCAAATTAAGCCGTTGAGTCATTGACCAATTGTCTTGAACATAGACACCCCACGTCTGCAGTCCACGCTTGGCGATGTTGTCATTCAATAAATAAGGTGCGCCAATCACATTGCCAGATATTGGCTCCAGCGCATAAAGCAAAGACTGATTGAAGGTAGCAACATTCTCCGAGCTCATGAGCCAGCCCAACTTCAAGGCATGGTCACTGCTGAGCGTCCAGTTGAAGTCGGTTTGCAAGCCCCTGACCATGGAGCTTTTTTGAACATCAGCACCCACACCGTTGAAGACCAAATTACTGGTTTGGTCGGCCGCGTAATGGGTTGCAGATTGATTTTGAAAGACAGATACCTGATAATTTAGATCATCGCTGGGGAATGCCTTGTAGCTCAAAGCGTTGAATCGGTTGATCTCAAACTGCTGATCATTGATCAAAGTCGAGTTCAAACTTGCCGGCGCGACAATCCCATTGATCGATGGACTGTAAGGATTCACGGCAGAAGCAGTGGCCAGCGAAAAATAGGGGTTGGCAGGAGTCGGAATTTGCCCCATCAAATTGGGAATTTGAAACGACCCGTTATAAGCACCAGACATCCAGCTCAACTTGCCCTGCCCTTGGAGGTGATAAGACAGCAGCAAAAAACCTTTACTTTGATGGGTGATATCATGAATTGGGGTCAAAGAGGGACTTGGGTTTTCGATCCCGAGGTGGCTGGTCAGGTATGAACCACTGCCGTAATACGACCAATCTCCGCTTGTACCACCATACTGCAAGCTGGTATGGGCTGTGTTCAAACTCCCGATAGTCGCACTGACACTACCGCTGTCGCTTAATTTTTGCACGCTCGTGATATCCACGACCCCCGCCGTGTGAAGCCCAAATTGAGCGGGTAAAGCGCCTTCAATCAAGTCGATGGATTTGGTGAACCGGGTATCCAAACTTTGTCCAAAGCCGTTCAAACCTTGGGGCAACAACACTCCATTGAGTTGGTACTGAACATTCGCGTGCTCACCCCTCACGTGTATCTGACCATAGGCGTCGTTCACCACTCCGGGGGCCTGCAAAAGAACCTCATTCAAAGGCGTGGCATGCCCTTTGGGGAGCTGATTGATTTCCTCTGGTCCAAAGTGGTGAAGACTGACGCCGGTGTCCAAGGACACTGAATTTCTGGTCTCGTTACTGACACTACCCGTGATTTGTACCGATGGCAGCATCTGGACGCTTGAGCGTGAAGATGCGTTGGGAGCAATCCCAGTGCTCTCCACCATGGGCTCAGTGTTGAGTGGCAAATTTTGCGCTAGAACGTTAATGGTGGGCGCGCTAATTACCCCGAAAAAAGAAAAACAAGCCAGTTGAAGTCCCTTGGGAAGGGTTGAATGGAAACGTCTTTTGATCAAGGAATCATTCGCAATGACAGCTCTAGGCATGGTCGACCTCAATTTTTTGTCTCAATTGGATGACAGGCGTTCTTTCATAAAAAACGTCTCATCATCAACGAAAAGAATTGAACAGGAGAAATTGTTCTTTTCTAAAACACAAAAAATGAGGCTGGTGGAGCTCTTGATAAATAAGTCCAAAGCCTGGGTGGATTGTGAGAATCCACCAGAGTAACCCGCTGGGATTTGAAACCAAATTGCAGTAGCTCGATGATGATCGCCCATGACGCGATGCACACCCCCAACATCAGCGTATCAAAGAGTTTGCAACTGACATTGATGGATTCTGAATCGGTGGGCGAAGATGAATCTTGTCCAAAATGGGCGTCTGCCAACGACGCCATTGACCACGTCTGTGGCGCAGAGGCGATTTCTATTCGCCACGGTGCCGAGGGAGCATGGGTCAAGTTGTGAACCCAACCCAAGTACTGAGACAACAGCAACAAGAGCACCAGACCCATCGCACCCACACCCACTCCCCAATTGAGCCTGGTTTTTTGAGTGAAAACAGGAACGTTCATCAAACGATTTTCTTTGGAGACAATGCCGAGAAAAATGAAAATTCAAGCAAAGTCGACTATTGTAAAAGGTGCCAAACAGCGTTCATGCAGAGCAACTCAGGTGGCCCCAAGCGCCCAATGAATCCACAATCAATGGAACTCCATGAGTTGACCGTAGCCTGCTTTTTTATCAATGACGTTGCAAGCCCTTAAAGCATGCCAATAGGTGGCGGTATTGATCGCAATCACAGGTTTACCCAAAAAAAGCTCGGCTGCTGCTGCTAAGCGTATCATGGACAGATTGGTGCCCACTTGCACAATAGCGTCCACGTCATCGCCATCAATTTCGCGAATGGCTTTGCGACACATCTCATCGGTCGTGTGCGCAATGAGCACGGGGCTTGGTCGTCTCAGACAAATATCTCTCACCACTGTGAAGCCACAATCTTGGAAAAAACGCCTAACTTGGTCGTTGGCCACTTCAAAATAGGGTGAGAAAAATGCGATTTTTTTGGCCTTGTAGGTATTCAAGGCCGCCTCAACCGAAAACGATCCACAAGAAACCCCAACGCCAGCCTTGTCTTGCATTTTGTCTAAATATTCTTTCGCACCTTGGCGGCCGTTCCAGAATGTGGCCGCTGACATCCCCATGACCAAATAGCTCATCTCGCAACTTTTTAATGTGTCAACCGCTGCAAAGGTGGCTTGATTGATGTTGTCCACCAGCTTTAAAAACTCCTCGTCATTGTTGACAGGGTCATTGGGTATGGCAATGCGACTGTAGTGATTGGTCACGCCAACGGGCCTTAAGTCATCGAAGTCAGGCTGAACAATGGTATTGGTGGAGGGCCCAAGTACTCCAAAACGATGGCGATAGCCCAAGTGATCGGTCATGGTCTGTTGACTCCTAAAGTTTCGAGGTGCTCAATGACGTGTTGTTTACTCATCACGTCCGCGTATTTTTGTTGCATGTCAAAGAGATTGGCATCGTGCGGATCCTGCGCCCGGTCAGCTACACAATCCGACACGACCACCGTTTTGTAATTGTGCTGCATAGAGTCCACAACACTCGCTCGCACGCACCCACTGGTGGTACAGCCCACGATCAACGTTGTATCTACCCGGTGGTAAGTCAACCAGTCCGACAAGCCGGTTGAAAAAAAGGCCGAAGCCGATTGTTTTTTGATCACGAGCTCATTGGGTAGTGGTTTTAACACCTCCACAATTTGTGACTCGAAAGCCGTTTCGGTGAGCTTTTTAAGGGCAGGAACTCTCAAGGTGAACACATTGTGGTTGGCACCGTGTTCATCAAAAACGACCCGGGTATGGGCCACTGGCAGTTGGCGCTCTCGACAAAAGCGCAGGAGCTCGACTGTTTCCTCGGCGGCTTTGGCAATGCTTAAGCTCCCCAGCAATTCAGGATCCACAAAACCATTGACAAAATCCACCAAGATGAGGGCACTGAGGTGCCCGAACCCTGAGCGACCACCAAAGCCTTGCTTTTGATAAATGCTGTTTTTATCTTGGATCATGGTGTCACGTCTTTTTGGCGTGAGTGGCGTCAAATTCAGAGACCCAATCAAAACCCATTTTCTGAGACATCTTGCTAAACGGGTACAAAGGGGTGGTCAAGCGATTGGTGGAACCATCCGCTTTTAAGGTCTCATAAACACTCTCAAACGCTTGAGTTGCGGCCAAAAAAGCAGTGGCCGGGAAAATGGCCAAGCCGTATCCAATGGAGGCCAAATCGTGGGCACTCAAGATGGGAGTTCGTCCGCCTTCAACCATGTTGGCCACCAAGGGCAAGTCAAATGAGCGACCAATTTCACGCATCTCTTCTTCAGACTCAGGACTTTCCACAAACAGCAAATCTGCACCAGCACGTGCATACTGCTCTGCACGCCTAAGAGCCTCATCCAGACCCAAGGTGGTGCGTGCATCCGTGCGGGCAATGATCAAAAAATTGGGATCGTTTCGAGTCTCTACGGCGACTCTGATTTTGTCGACCATGTCTTCAACCGGAACCACTCGGCGCCCCAACATGTGACCGCATTTTTTGGGGAACTCTTGATCCTCGAGTTGAATCGCACATGCCCCAGCCGCTTCATAGCCCCTCACCGTGTGCATGACGTTGAGCAGTCCACCGTAGCCCGTATCACCATCACAAATCATGGGGGTTTGGGTGATTTGAGTGAATTGGCTCACCCGATTGACCATGTCCGCAAAGCTGGCCAATCCTGCATCGGGCAGACCCATGTAAGACGCCACAGTGCCATAACCCGTCATGTAGAGCGCGTCAAAATTCATCTCATCAGCAATCTTGGCCGAGATCATCTCAAACACGCCGGGAGCTATGGTCAAATGACCCCGCCGAATTTTAGGTCTGAGCAGTTGTCGACGTTGATCGCCCGTGAGTTGAGAATAACCTGATTTCTTCATTGTATGGACTCCGCACGTTCGAGAGCGTCCAGCATGGACGTTTTTCGCAAGTACTCTTTGGCCTTCACAGGGTTACTCGCGATGGCTTTGAGTTCTCGCTGACTCTGAGCCCTGACTTGGAGATCGCGCTCTTCCAACATTTTTTTGTTACGCGCTGTGTTGGCATTGATGTACTCAATGGCAATCGTGCGTCTTTGGCGCTCATAGCGGTCTAAAAGAGTCGATTCCTTGTTGTGATTGACCACATCGATGAGTTTGTCACACAAATTGATCGCATCATGCACCCCCCCATTCATGCCCATCCCTCCTAAGGGATTGTTGATGTGGGCCGAGTCTCCGGCTAAAAATACACGTCCTTTGCGGAACTGTTTAGCCACCTTTTGGTGCACCTTGTACAAAGTGCGGTGCTCAGACTTGTAAGGAGTGTCTTGGGGCAGAAGATGCTGCAAACGCGACTCGACACTGTCGTCTTGCAAGACCTCTTCATCGGACTCTTGAGGCCGGGTTGGGAATAAAACACGCCACAAAGCGGGGACTTTCAACAAAACACACCACTCCACAGGATCAGAGCAATAGTTCACATAAGACAAGTGGGGCAAATGATTTTCGTAAGGAAAAAGCGTTGAAATCACCAAAAACCGCTCCGGATAGGTGAAACCCTCAAATTCAATGCCAAGACTCGTGCGAACTGCACTCCATGCGCCGTCTGCGCCTATCAAGTAATCCCCCTTGTAGGCTTTCAAGTCACCATGAACTTTCACCTCAAGAGAAACTTCATCGGGTGACTGAGCAACAGACTCGACCTTGGCTTCGAAGACGACTTCAACATCGGGGTTTTGATCCAATTGTTTCTTGATCAACTGGGTCAGCTTCCACTGCTCACACTGCAGCCTAAAGGGATAGTTTGTATCCCCCTTCAACAACTCCATATCAAACTCTGCGACAACCCCCTCATGGCGATCCCGCTGTTGGGTATAGCGTGCAATCAAACCCATCGGGATAAGTTGATCGGTCAAGCCAAAAGGGGCCAACATATCCAAGGTTGGGGGATGAAAAGTCGAAGCTCTCAGATCCATATTCAGACCACTTGAAGACTCGAACACGGTCACTTTGAAACCCGCTTGGCTTAGCTTTAAAGCACTGACAAGCCCGACCGGACCTGCGCCTGAAATCAACACATGTTTTTTCATGATGTACTCATTAAAAGTCGTCAACAAACCCCAAGATATCACAAAAAATATGTTTTTCAGGCAGGGCTCTCTAGAAAACCCCAAAAGGATTTACATTTAGAGTATTGCAATCCAATTTGCCATTATTTCTATTCTTTGAAATCACCACCATGAAAATGACCACCACGCTACTGCTTAAGCTGCTTGCATGTCTCACCACCCTATCAGTTCTCGAAGGCTCTCTGGCCCAAACCTATCCGACGCAACCCATCAAACTGGTGATGCCATTTGTCCCAGGCACTGCCGCCGAGAATGCTTTGCGCATGTTGGCCGAGAAATTAGGCTCCGCTTTGAAGCAATCGGTGGTGATTGAAAACCGCCCTGGAGCCGGCTCTACTTTGGGCACAGAATTTGTAGCCAAGGGGGCAGCTGATGGATATACCCTTTTGGCGACCTTCAATTCCTCGATTGCCCCGGGCACGTTGATGTACAGCAAAATCGGTTATGACCCTGTCAAAGACTTTCACCATATCGCACTTTTAGGGGTTTATCCCCAATACTTGATTGTCAGAGCCGATTATCCAGCCAAAACCATACAAGAATTTTTGGCCATCGTCAAAGACAAACCAGGAACAGTCAATTACGCCTCTGCCGGCGTTGGAACGTCAGGGTATTTGGCCGCCGAACTGCTCAAACAAACCATGAACCTTCAGATGACACACATTCCTTACAAAGGGCCCTCACCTGCGCTGACCGACTTACTAGGTGGGCGTCTGGATATGGTGCTCACAGCCAGTGCGTCCGAACTCGTCAAAGCAGGTAAGGTGAGAGTGCTGGCTGTCACTTCAGAGCGACGCTCCAGCAGCTTTCCTGACATACCCACCCTGGAAGAAGTGGCACCAGGCGTGAAGGCCGTCTCATGGGTAGGTATTTCCGTTGCTGCCAATACACCTCGCCCCATCACGACCAAACTGGAGAAAGAGATCATTGCCATTTTGTCGACGCCTGAGATGTACACCAAGCTTTCAGACCCCAGTATTGGACTCACACCCATGGCACTTGGATCGGATAAATTTGTGGAATTTATCAATAAAGAGATCAGTTTTTGGACACCGGTGATCAAGGCTGGCAACATCAAAATTGACTGAAACTCAGTTGAAATGAACTCAGAGTTATCCCAGGCGAAGGACATTGCATGAAAAGTCTGATTATTGGGGCGTCTCGTGGGATTGGTTTGGAATTGGCCAAGCAACTCAATCTTGCGGGCTGCCAGGTTTTGGCCACCGCTCGAGATGCGTCTGGCTTGAAGACTTTAGAGCAATATGGAGTGACACCCATTGCATTGGATGTGAG
>CAIMTJ010000057.1 GCA_903844385.1 uncultured Burkholderiales bacterium | reverse complement strand
GTATGTGCGGTATGTGCGGTATGTGCGGTATGTGCGGTATGTGCGGTATGTGCGGCTTGTACCAAGCTCATCAAGTCGAGCGTCTCGCCTTTGGCGTTGCGTGCGACGCACTTCAAGTACCGCTGGGCCACAAAGCCAGGGGTAAACGGTGGGGGAGGGCGATGTGTTGGGGGAGTCGATGCACCGCTGCCGGGGGCTGCCCCACCCGCCTGAGAGTGAATCACCCACTCGCGGGTGTGCTCGCTGTGAGGCTGGTGGTGAGCCTGCTGCCTTGGCCAAGGCTCGCGCAGTGGCCCAGCGGGCAGGGTGAATCCATTGCCCAGTCCACGCTCATCAAAGACGCACAGTGTGGCATCGGCCCAGTGCTTTAAGCGCTGCAAGCCGTCATCGCTCAGCAAGACCTGGGTTTGCGGAAACTGGGCCAACAGCAGTCGAGCAGCGCGCACACGCTCCACCCCCACCACCACCGGTACACCGGTGCGTTCGTGGATTAAAACCGGCTCGTCTCCCCAGCGTTTCGCATCGGCACCACGCTCGAGGATGTGCTCGCCCGTGTTGGTCGAGCCATAGCCTCGGGCGAGCACGCCCACTTGCAGGCCCTGCGCTTGAAGGTGCTCAATCAAGGCGAGCACGATGGGGGTTTTGCCCACGCCACCGACATAGATGTTGCCCACCACCACCAAGGGCACGCTCAGCCGCTCAAGCGCAGCGGGCTTTGGTGCGAGCCACTGGGCACGGCACTGGTGTGCCCACCACAGCAGTTGAGACAGCGGCCACAGGCCATAAGCCCACCAGCCGCGGCGCATCCACGCACCTTGCAGCCAGCCCTCAAGCGTCGCCCTCAGTGAGCGTTGGGCCCTCCCCATGGTTTTCTTCACTGCCCTTTCTCGGTGGGCTCATCGCCCGCCAAGGGATGTTGGGCGAGTGTCGGTGGGGCATCGGTGGCAAAGGCGATGCGATCGAACTTGGCATTTTGCGCGGCTTGAAGCGCCCAAATGATCCACTGGTGCTGGGCCTGGGCGTCGGCAGAGATCACGACCATGGCGGGGTCTGCGGCGGTGTTGGCCGCTTGCAAGGCGAGCACCAATTGTGCGATCACGGCGTTGGCTTTGGCCTGCGAGTCAATGCGCGCAACAGGCTGGTTTTGCACCAAGAAATCTCCCGAGGCCGAGATTTGCAAAGAGATGGAGGCGGATTTTTGCGGTGCCTGAGCGGCTTGGGCCTTGGGCAAATGAATGGACAGCTGCGCGTTTTTGCTAAAGCTGGTGGAGAGCATCAAAAAAATCAAAATCACCAAGAGCACATCAATGAAGGGGATGAGGTTGATCTCAGGCTCGGGTGCGGGGTGTTGTTTGAATTTCATGGTGTGGCGCCCTGGCTTGTCTTATCAGCCATTGAGCTTGATCAAGGCTTGCACGGCGCTCTCCGAGGCCCATTCGAGCTCCCCTACATACTGGTCAACACGGGCGCGAAAAACTCGCCAAGCCACCAGCGAAGGAATGGCCACAACCAAGCCCATGGCCGTGTTGTAGAGCGCCATGGAGATGCCCAGGCTCAGCTCTAGGGGTTGGTTCGCGCTCGCGCTTTGAGAGGCAAAAATGTCGATCATGCCCAGCACCGTGCCCAGCAACCCCAAGAGAGGGGCCACGGACGCTATGGTCGAGAGCGTGCTCAAGTAACGATTCAAGTCAACCGTGAGTTGCTGCCCCAGGCCCTCCATCTCAAAGCGCACCTCTTGCTCCCACGCTTTGGCGTCCAATGTGCTTTTGGCAAAGGCCGGGGCCTTGCGGTGCTGCACGAGCAACTGTTGGGCCAATGCCAAGATGGCACCCAGACTCGATGACGCTTTGAGGGCGACCAGATCGAGCCCGATGGGCTGAGCTGGAGGGCGTTGGCCCCAGGCGTGCAGATGGGACTCGAGCAGTCCTTTGGGGGCGACTTTGTGTCGCTGCAGCTGAAAGCTGCGCTCAATGATGACCGCAAGCGCCAGCACAGAGCAAATGAGCAAGGGCCAAATGGGCCAACCCGCCGCTTGAATGATCGAGAACAATGGAGCGTCCTTCAGTGTGAGTGGTTCGAAGCGCTGGGCTCAGCGCAAATGGGGGGATTCGCGGGCATGATGACCCCAAGTCCAGTACCTTTGAGGGCCGTCAACAGCCTTCAAGGCCTTATTATCTCTCCAACTCAGAAGGCTTTACACTGCACACAGAAATGGTGGACAACTTTGTGGATAAGTCTGTGTGAAGGGTGCTAAAACCCGCGCCAATTGGACGTTGTCTTAAAACGTTCATCATTTAAGCAGCTGAAAACCTTTTAGAATCAATGACTTGTGATGAGGGCGTTGAATCTGGGCGGTTTTTTGCGTTGCCTCACCCACCCGGTGATCAATCTCACGTTAACCTCAGATCAAGGGCCATGAAAAGCGCATGAACACGATGGATTTCTCCAAAACATCAGCAAATACAGGGCCGATCTGGGCCGTTGGGGCGCTGTGCCTCGCCGTTGCTGATGCCTTGAGTGCGAGGTTCAATCCGGTGGCGGTTCAGGGCGAGGTTTCGGGCTTCACCCGCGCGTCCAGTGGGCATTGTTATTTCACCTTGAAGGACCCTGGGGGCCAATTGCGTTGTGCTTTTTTTAAACGCGCCGCGCAGTCCTTGTCGCGCGACTTGAAGGAGGGCGACGAGATCGTGGCGCAGGGTCGACTCGGTGTCTACAGCGCCAGGGGCGAGTTGCAACTCATTGTCGAGAGTGTTCGCCACAAAGGGCGGGGCAATTTGTTTGAAGAGTTCTTGCGCATCAAGGCCCTCTTGGAGTCCGAGGGCTTGTTTGACCCTGGTTTGAAGCGCGCGCTCGCGCCCATGCCCCAAGGCATCGGGGTGGTGACCTCTTTGCAAGCGGCAGCTTTGCACGATGTCTTGACCGCGCTCAAGCGCCGTGTACCGCACATCCCCGTCGTGGTGGCCAACTCTCCCGTGCAAGGCGCGCAAGCCCCCGCAGCGCTGGTGGCGGCTCTACAAAGCCTTTACGCGCGAGATGACCTGGGGGTGATTTTGCTGGTCCGAGGCGGGGGCTCTATGGAGGACTTGTGGTGCTTTAACCATGAAACGCTTGCCAGAACCATCCGTGACAGCCCCGTGCCGGTCATCTGCGGCGTGGGGCATGAAACGGACTTCACCATCGCTGACTTTTGTGCCGACTTGCGCGCCCCCACCCCGACGGCCGCAGCCGAGTTGTGTGCCGTCTCGCGCGAGGTGATGCTCGACTCGCTGGCGGGTTTGGAAGAGGATTTGACCCATGTCTTGCAGTCGGCGCTGGACCAACGCGGCCAAACACTCGACCGCTTGCACACCCGCTTGGGACGTCCCTCCACTTTCTTGTCCAAACAGCAGTCTCGCTTGGGACTGCTCTCCCAGCGCTTGCTGCCCAGTCTGCGCTTGTCCACCAAGGAGGCCGAGCATGAGCTGGAGCAACTGAGCACTCGCCATGCGCGGGCTTGGCGCGAAGCCCTGGTGGGTGCTCGTCGTGGTTTGGATCAGGCCCAGTTGAGGCTGGACTTGCTCGACCCCGCGTTGGTGCTCGAGCGTGGCTACGCCTGGCTCAGTGATGAGTTGGGCCGTCCGGTCGTGGATGGCCAAACCCTGAGCGCGGGCCAACACATCCAAGCCACGCTCTCGAGCGCACAACTTCAATTGAGTGTGCTGGCTGTGCAAAATCGGAAAATTTAAGCCCTTGGGCAGGGTTCGTCACAACAAGTGCGCGCAATTTGCTATAAACTGCGTTCTCGTTTATTGACGGAACCTATTTTTTGAAGGAATTCGATCCCATGGAACACCATCTGCCCAGCCTGCCTTTTGCCATTGATGCCTTGGCACCGCACTACTCGAAAGAGACCCTTGAGTTTCACCACGGCAAGCACCACAACGCGTATGTGGTGAATTTGAACAATTTGCAAAAAGGCACCGAGTTTGAACACATGGGCCTTGAAGAGATCGTCAAAAAGTCCTCAGGCGGGATTTACAACAATTCAGCCCAAATTTGGAACCACACCTTCTTTTGGAATTGCATGAAGCCCCAAGGCGGCGGCGAGCCCACCGGCCCTCTGGCTACGGCCATCACGGCCAAGTGGGGGAGCTACGCGGCTTTCAAAGAAGCGTTTGTGAAGTCAGCCGTGGGCAATTTTGGCTCTGGCTGGACGTGGTTGGTGAAAAAAGCCGACGGCAGTGTGGATATTGTCAATATGGGCGCAGCGGGCACACCGCTCACCACCGCTGACAAAGCGCTCCTCACCGTCGACGTGTGGGAGCATGCCTACTACATCGACTACCGCAACCTGCGCCCCAAGTTTGTCGAAGCGTTTTTGGACCACTTGGTGAATTGGCATTTCGCTGAGCAAAATTACGCTTAAAAAGCGCTGACGCGCCCGGGCCCACGGCTCGGGTGCTTGAGGGTCAAGAGGCCGGGTAAGCGCACCGAGCCTATTTATCCTCACTCGGCCACCCAGTCCATGGCGGGTGCTCGCGCACTCAGCGTGCAAAGCGCTGAAAGATCCACACCGGGCCTCACACCCAGCCCCCAAGCCCAGCTCCCAAGGCCTGTTCCCCGTCAAAGCACGCCATTCCTGTGCTTTTTCAATGGCAGCAGGCTTGGGCCCTTGAAGGCCTGGGCTTGACCCAAGGATGGGGCCGCTGGTTGGTGGGTGGTGAGCGGGTGGTGAGCGGGTGGTTTGGATGTCTTTGGGGGAGAAAAATGCCCCCCTTTTTACAACGTTCAACGAAACAGTGGTGCGCTCAACTTAAAGCCCGCTTTGATGTTTTTCTTGGCAAACCAGCCTTGCTGCATTTCAAGCACAAAACGCACGGGTCGCGATGAGCAGTGGCTGTTGGTGCTGTAAGGCTTCATGTCCTCGATGTTGACGATCTCGCCGTTGTCCGCCACAAAGGCGGTGCTCAGGGCCAGGTGGGTGTTTTTCATCCAAAAGCATTGCGTGGCAGGCTCCTCGAATACAAATACCATGCCCTCGTGCTGGGGCATGGTTTGGCGAAACATGAGGCCGATCTCGCGCTGCTCTGGGGTTTGTGCGACTTGGGCGTCGATTTGGTAGAACCCAGCAGCGATGTTCACCCGGGCCAAATTGAGCTGGGGCTGGCCTTGGGCCCAGGCGGGGCTCAGGCCCCAGCCGATGAGGCAACACAGGACCCCCCCGAAGGCAGTCAAGCGGCCCCACACGCGAGCCATCGCGTTGGTTGTTGGGTTGAAGTTGATCCCAGTCTTGGCGCTGGGGTGGGCGGGTAAGAGGGGCACAGTGACCTCGGTGGGTGTGAGAAAGCCTAAGCAGCCAGGGCGCAAGGTCTTGGGGGTGAGAATCGAGTCCATGGGCAGGAGATTGAGGGTCAAAGTTGAAAAACCCCAAGTCTCAAGGCCTGGATTTGAGTGCGTTGCGAGGTGGCTGCCACGCTCAAAGGTGGGCCACAGGCTTGAGACGACATCCATTTTGTTGAGGTCTTGGGGGCGTTCTAGGTGTAAGTGTGGAGTGGTGCAGACCAGAATTTGGGATCATACTGGCATTTGAGCCGTTTAATTTTTTGGGCCCCAACGTGCCCCATTTGGAGAGCTAGAGATGACAGCCTACCAACACATCGAGGTCCCCGCTGCGGGCGAGGCCATCAAAATCAATGCCAACCACACCCTGAATGTGCCGCACGACCCCATCGTCCCCTACATTGAGGGTGACGGCACTGGCGTGGATATCACGCCAGTGATGCTGCGTGTGGTCGATGCGGCCGTGCAAAAGGCCTATGTGGGGCGTAAAAAAATCCACTGGATGCAAGTCTATGCCGGGGACAAAGCCGTCGCGCTCTATGGCCCAGGCGAGAGTCTGCCGCAAGAGACCTTGCGTGCTTTGCGCGAGCACGTGGTGTTCGTCAAAGGCCCCTTGGCCACGCCGGTGGGCGGGGGCATACGCTCGCTCAACATGGCGCTTCGCCAAGCGCTTGATTTGTATGTTTCTTTGCGACCCGTTCAGTACTTCCCCGGCGTGCCCTCGCCCCTCAAGGAGCCCGACAAGACCAATATGGTGATTTTTCGCGAGAACTCGGAAGACATTTATGCGGGCATTGAGTTTTCTGCCGGCTCGCGTGAGGCCGGGCAGCTCATTGATTTTTTGACTCAAACGCTGCACGTGACCCAGATTCGGTTCCCCCAGATGTGCGGCATTGGCGTCAAGCCCGTCTCGCAAGAGGGCAGCGAGCGCTTGGTGAGAAAGGCCATCGAGTACGCCATTGCCAACGATCGCGCGAGTGTCACCTTTGTGCACAAGGGCAATATCATGAAATTCACCGAGGGCGCCTTTCGGGACTGGGGCTACGCCCTGGCCCAAAAAGAGTTCGGTGCCAAGCCCATCGACAAGGGCCCGTGGTGCAGTCTTCGAAACCCCAAAACCGGGCGGGAGATCATCATCAAAGACGTGATTGCGGACTCCTTTTTGCAGCAAATCTTGCTGCGCCCCAAGGAGTACAGCGTCATTGCCACCTTGAATTTGAATGGCGACTACATCACCGATGCGCTGGCCGCGCAAGTCGGCGGCAGCGGCATTGCCCCTTCAGCCAATTTGTCCGATACGGTGGCTTGCTTTGAGGCCACGCACGGCTCGGCCCCCAAATACGCGGGCAAAGACTATGTCAACCCCAGCTCCTCGATTTTGTGCGCTGAGATGATGCTGCGCCACATCGGTTGGGTGGAGGCGGCCGACTTGATCATCCACGCCATGGCCAAAGCGATCCTCACCAAGCACGTCACCTATGACTTTGCTCGTCTGATGCCGGGGGCGACTCAGGTGAGTTGCTCAGCCTTTGGCCAAGGCATCATCAACCACTTGTGATGCAGGCGCGAGCGGGCCGTGTTGAGCGCTTACAAAAATAAGTTCTCACGAGCCCCTTGATCTGAGCGCAAACGCCCCGACATGAAAACTGGGTTGTGAACTCTCCCACTTTGCCTTTGCCTTCGTCTTTGCGTGCAGTCGCCCTGGGCGCGCTTGGTGAGCGAGACGCCTGGCCTTTGACCTTGGAACTTGCACCTGTGACTTCAGGCCCGGTGGCCACACTGCGCATCGCAGCCATTTCTTTTTTGAAGTCGGCCCGAGCCGCACAGGATGTCGGCTTTTGAGACAGAAATCCACTGTTGCCCCAGTGTCACGGCGCTGTGAGCTTGGGGATTTTTTTTGAGTGCAGATGGCCCGCGCTGTCTGCGGGCTTCTTTTGAATCGATAGAATGTCAGTCATGGCCAGTCAAACTCCCCAACCTCCCATACAGCTGCCCGATCGCGATGACGGCAACTCGGTGGTCCTTGAGCGCAGAACGCAAAGGACCCAACCGCCACAGATGCACCAAGTGGTGATGCTCAACGATGACTTTACCCCCATGGAGTTCGTGGTGATGGTGCTGCAGGAATTTTTTAGCAAGGATCGTGAGCAAGCGACCCAAATCATGTTAAAAATTCACTTGGACGGCAAAGGGGTTTGCGGGGTCTACAGCAAGGATGTGGCCGCGACCAAGGTGGACCAAGTCGCTGAAGCGGCCAAGAAGCACGGTCACCCGTTGCAGTGTTTGAGTGAGCCGATTGACTGAGCGCTGTGGGGCGGTGGCTGCGTGGACTGCCTGGCCCTTCAAGGCCAGCGGGTCAAGAGAAGAAATACAAACCGTGGGTGTGCTCGTTGGGCCGGCGGTGAAGGTGGACAGATGTGTGGGGCTTGAATAAAAAAGTATTCCTAAGACCCGCACCTTTGCTTTTCTGTCCAGAAGTGGTTTAATTTGTTGCAAGCGTAAAGGATGAAGAGATGATTGCCCAAGAACTTGAAGTGAGCTTGCACATGGCCTTTGTGGAGGCTCGTCAGCAACGCCATGAATTCATCACGGTCGAGCACTTGTTGCTCGCTCTCCTTGACAACCCGTCTGCTGCCGAGGTGCTTCGCGCTTGTTCGGCCAATTTGGATGATTTGAGAAAGTCGCTGAGCAACTTCATCAAAGACAATACCCCGCAAGTGGCCGGCACCGAAGAGGTCGACACCCAACCGACCTTGGGTTTTCAGCGCGTGATCCAGCGCGCCATCATGCACGTGCAGTCCACTGGCAACGGCAAAAAAGAAGTGACCGGTGCCAATGTGTTGGTGGCCATTTTTGGTGAAAAAGACTCTCACGCTGTGTATTATTTGCACCAGCAAGGGGTGACGCGCCTGGATGTGGTCAATTTCATCGCCCACGGCATCAAAAAGACCGACCCGCCTGAACCTGCCAAGCCCCAAGACAACTCCACCCAGGACGTGGAGGAGGGGGGCGAAAAAAATGAAAAAGCCTCGGTGCTCGAGCAGTTCACCCAAAACTTGAACCAACTGGCCAAAGACGGCAAGATCGACCCCTTGATCGGGCGCGAATACGAAGTCGAGCGGGTGATCCAAATTTTATGTCGCCGGCGTAAAAATAACCCCCTCTTGGTGGGTGAGGCCGGTGTTGGTAAAACCGCCATCGCAGAGGGCTTGGCTTGGCGCATCACCCAAAAAGACGTGCCCGAGATCTTGGCCGAGTCCCAGGTGTTTTCGCTCGACATGGGCGCCTTGCTCGCAGGCACCAAGTACCGGGGTGACTTTGAGCAACGCCTCAAAGGCGTCTTGAAGTCCTTGAAAGACCGTCCCAATGCGATTCTCTTCATCGATGAAATCCACACCTTGATTGGTGCGGGTGCTGCCTCAGGGGGCACCTTGGATGCGTCCAATTTGCTCAAACCCGCGCTGAGCTCGGGTCAATTGAAGTGCATTGGCGCGACCACCTTCAGCGAGTACCGTGGTATTTTTGAAAAGGACGCGGCGCTCTCAAGGCGGTTCCAAAAAGTCGATGTGGTCGAGCCCACCGTTGAGCAAACCGTCGACATCCTCAAAGGGCTCAAGTCCCGCTTTGAGGAGCATCACAATGTGAAGTACGCCTTGGCCGCCTTGCAAGCCGCGGCTGAACTCTCGGCCAAATACATCAACGACCGCCATTTGCCCGACAAGGCCATTGACGTGATCGATGAGGCGGGTGCTGCGCAACGGATTTTGCCAGTGTCTAAACGCAAAAAAACCATCAGCAAAACCGAGATCGAAGACATCGTGGCCAAGATCGCGCGCATCCCGCCGGCCAATGTCTCCAATGATGACCGCGGCAAGCTGCAAACGCTCGAGCGCGACTTGAAAAGTGTCGTCTTCGGTCAAGACAAAGCGCTTGAGGTGTTGGCCGCATCTGTCAAGATGGCCCGCTCGGGCCTGGGCAAAGCCGACAAGCCCATTGGCGCCTTTTTGTTCAGTGGCCCCACTGGCGTGGGCAAGACGGAAGCGGCCAAGCAACTCGCCTACATCATGGGCATTGAGCTCATTCGCTTTGACATGTCGGAGTACATGGAGCGCCATGCGGTCTCTCGCATGATTGGTGCGCCCCCGGGCTATGTGGGTTTTGACCAAGGTGGGTTGCTGACCGAGGCCATCACCAAAAAGCCCCACAGTGTCTTGTTGCTCGATGAGATTGAGAAAGCGCATCCTGATATTTTCAATGTGCTCCTTCAAGTCATGGACCACGGCACGCTCACCGACAACAACGGGCGCAAGGCCGATTTCCGCAACGTGATCATCATCATGACCACCAACGCGGGGGCCGAAGCCATGAACAAGTCGGTGATGGGATTCACCAACATCCGCGAGTCTGGCGACGAGATGGTTGACATCAAACGCATGTTCACCCCCGAGTTCAGAAACCGCCTGGATGCCATTGTGAGCTTTAAGGCGCTGGATGAACAAATCATCATGCGCGTGGTGGATAAATTTCTCTTGCAATTGGAGACCCAATTGGCCGAGAAAAAAGTCGAAGTCACCTTCACCGACGAGATCAGAAAGCATTTGGCCAAGAAAGGTTTTGACCCCTTGATGGGCGCCAGACCCATGCAGCGCTTGATCCAAGACACCATCCGTCGCGCCTTGGCCGATGAGCTCCTCTTTGGCCGCTTGATCGATGGCGGGCGCTTGAATGTGGACGTCGACGACCAAGGCGAGGTGGTGCTCGATATCACGCCCTTGCCCAAAAAGGACTCCCGAGCTTCCAAATCCGAGCCCACCGAGCCCGAAGAGGCGGCAGCGAGCTAAAGCCTCGCGCCCACCACTGCCGTCTAAGCCCATGGTCAGGTGCACCCACCCCATGGGCTTGTTTTTTGGTTGCGACTAAAATCAAGACTTTCTTTAACGCGTCAAGCCAGTCTGCCTGTGCCTCTTGTGGTCAGCAAACTGTCCTCATCGCACCTCACATGCAAAGGCTTTCCCGTGGCAGGACACAGTAAATGGGCCAATATCCAGCACCGCAAAGGCCGCCAAGACGAAAAACGAGGCAAGGTCTGGACCCGAGTCATCCGCGAGATCATGGTCTCCGCGCGCGCCGGTGGCCCTGATTTGGGCACCAACCCCAGGCTCAGGCTCGCGGTTGAAAAAGCCAAAGCGGCCAACATGCCGGCCGACACCATCAAGCGCAATATCGACAAGGCCACCGGACAGCTCGAAGGGATGAGCTACGAAGAAATTCGCTACGAGGGTTACGGTATTGCGGGTGCGGCCATCATTGTCGACACCATGACCGACAACAAGGTGAGGACGGTGGCGGAGGTGAGGCATGCGTTTAGCAAGCACGGGGGCAATTTGGGCACCGAGGGCTCGGTCTCGTTTCAGTTCAAGCATTGTGGTTTGATGCTCTTTGCCCCAGGGACCTCGGAGGATCGGGTGATGGAGTGTGCGCTCGAAGCGGGTGCCGATGATGTGATCGTCTCACCCGATGGGGTTGTTGAGGTGCTCACCTCGCCGCAGGACTTTGAGTCGGTGAGAAATGCTCTCCAAGCCGCGGGCTTGACCCCCGAATTGGCCGAGGTCACGTTTCGCGCTGACAACGCCATTGAGTTGAATGAGGACGATGCGATCAAAATGCAAAAAATATTGGACGCCTTGGAAGAACTCGACGACGTGCAAGAGGTCTACCACAATGCACTACTGTGAGTAAAGCCCAGCCATGAAAGTACTCGTCATCGGCTCGGGGGGGCGTGAGCACGCCTTGGCCTGGAAAATTGCCCAGTCACCCAAACTGCAATGCGTCTATGTCGCGCCTGGCAACGGCGGCACCGCTCTTGACCCCAAAATGCAAAACGTCGCCTTGAGCGAGGTGCAAGATTTGAAGCACTGGGCGCTCGAGCACGCCATCGACTTGACCGTGGTGGGGCCCGAGGGGCCGCTTGCACAAGGGGTCGTGGACGTGTTTCGTGATGCGGGCTTGCGCATCGTTGGACCCACCCAAGCGGCCGCGCAATTGGAGAGCTCTAAAGCGTTTTCCAAAGCCTTCATGAAGCGCCACAAGATCCCCACAGCCGCGTTTGAGACGTTCTCGGATGCGGCTCTTGCCCACGCCCATGTGGAGAGCCTGGGCGTGCCCATTGTGGTCAAGGCCGATGGCCTGGCCGCGGGCAAAGGGGTGGTGGTGGCGCACAGTTTGGCGCAGGCCCACGCCGCCATCGATCACATGCTCAGCCCCGACGCCCATGTCGTGATGGCCCCAGGCGCTGAGGCCCGGGTGGTCATTGAGGCCTTCTTGGAAGGCGAGGAGGCGTCCTTCATGGTGCTGTGCCACGGACTGTCGGCACTGCCCTTGGCGACGTCGCAAGACCACAAGCGCCTCTTGGACGGGGACCTCGGCCCCAACACGGGTGGGATGGGGGCTTACTCGCCCGCGGGCGTGGTGACGCCAGCCGTGCACGCGCGGGTGATGCGCGAGATCATTGCCCCAACGCTCAAGGGCATGATGGACGAGGGCATGCCCTTCACGGGTTTTTTGTACGCCGGTCTCATGATTGGTCCCCAAGGCGAGCTGCACACCTTGGAGTTCAACACGCGCTTGGGAGACCCCGAGACCCAGCCCATGATGATGCGTTTAAAGAGTGATTGGTTTGAGGTGCTGTGGGCTGCGAGCGCCGCGCCCAATGTCCCTCACACCTTGGAGCATTTCCCAAGCCTGGGGATGGGCCACAGCGAGGTGATGCAAAGTGCACACCCCTTGGACGACATCGAGCTCGTGTGGGACAGGCGAGTGAGTCTGGGCGTGGTGATGGCCGCACACGGCTACCCGCAGCAAGTCCGAGTGGGCGATGTGGTGGCGAATTTGCCGTTGGGCAGCGACACCACCCAGGTCTTTCACGCCGCAACGCGGCGTGAGGCCGAGCACTGGGTCACCACGGGCGGTCGGGTGCTGTGTGTTTGCGCTTTGGGTGAAAACGTTGCCAAGGCGAGTCAATTGGCTTATGAGCTGGTTAAAACCATCCAATTCGAGGGCGAGCAGCACCGAACGGACATTGGCTGGCGCGCCAAGCACTGAGCGCCATCGAGTCCACTGCTTCGAAGGGCCGCCCCACTCCATGTCCAACCCCATTTTGCGCGCTCTTCGCTCATGAATGATTTTGCCACCCAACCCCCCATTCACTTTGCCCACACCGCCAGGCCCTGGGCGGCCTGGGTGCTCAAGGCGATGGGCTGGCAGCTCGAGAGCGAGGGTTTCCCGGGGCCATGTGGGGTGGCCATTGTTTACCCCCACACGAGCAACTGGGATTTTGTCATCATGATCTTGGCCAAATGGGCCATTGGGGTGCCCGCGCGCTTCATGGCCAAGGACAGTTTGTTCAAAATCCCACTCCTGGGTCGATGGCTGCAGCATGTGGGCGGCTTGGCCATTGATCGCCAATCCCCCCACGGCGTGGTGAGCCAAGTCGTGCAAACCTTCAAGGCCCACCAGCGCGCCGGTGAGCCCTTGTGGCTGGGACTCACGCCCGAGGGAACACGCTCGAAGGTGAAGAGTTGGCGCAGTGGTTTTTATCAAATCGCCTTGGAAGCCCAATTGCCCCTGGGCTTGGTGGAGTTGGACTACGCCAAAAAACGCGTGACCTTCACGAGTTTTTTGCGCCTCACGGGTGACTTGGCGCATGACATCGAGCGCGTGCAATCGGTCTATGACGGCGTGCAGGGCAAGCACCCCGATTTGGCCGCCCCCATCGTGTGGCAGGTGAGGGACACGGTCTCTCGCTAAAGGGGCCGGCTGCTGGGCTCAGATCTGCAAAGGCTCGAGTGCATTCACCGCTCGAGTGGGATTGAGCGCAGAGCCCAAAGCCCCGGGCTCAAGCACTCGGGGCATGAATGGCCTCGCGCTCAGTTGTTTTTTTTCCAACCCGGGACTCAGCATTTGCCCCAGTCAGGGCGCGTGAAGACGCTCTTGCAGGTGGGATCAGTTAAACTCTTTTCATGAGTGATCCAACCACCTCCAGCCCCGATTTGAACCTGCGCGTGAGAACGTATTTGATGGGTTTACAGCAACGCATTGTGGCGGCCTTGAGCGAGCTCGATGGCGCGAGTTTTGTGCTTGATGCCTGGCGCAAAGAGCCGCACGAGACCTTGCAAGGCGACGGGGTCACCCAGATTTTGGAAGGGGGGGCTATTTTTGAGCGGGCCGGCGTCGGGTTCTCGCACGTGCGGGGCCCCGCCTTGCCGCCTTCGGCCACGCACAATCGCCCCGAGCTCAATGGTGCCGCCTTTGAAGCGATGGGGGTCTCTTTGGTCTTTCACCCGAGGAACCCTTATGTGCCCATCGTGCACATGAATGTGCGCATGTTGTGGGCGACGCCTTTGGCCAGCCCGGGCGACTCTGGCACGCTTGGCGCTCGCCCTCAGCCGGTGGCTTGGTTTGGTGGGGGCATGGACTTGACGCCGTGCTATGGATTTGCCCAAGATGCGGTGGCCTTTCACCGCTCGTGCAAAGACGCCTTGACGCCCTTTGGTGCTGAGCTTTACCCGCGTTTTAAGAAGTGGTGCGATGAGTATTTCTTTTTAAAGCACCGCGGTGAAGCCCGCGGGATTGGGGGGATCTTTTTTGATGACTTTTGTGAGCTCGGGCTCGAGCGCAGCTTTGAGATGATGCAATCGGTGGGGGATTCTTTTTTAGGCGCTTATTTGCCCATCGTGCACTTGCGCCACGCCCAGGCCTATGGTGAGCGAGAAAGAGCGCACCAACTCTACCGCCGAGGTCGATACGTGGAGTTCAATTTGGTCTGGGACCGCGGCACGCATTTTGGGCTGCAGTCGGGCGGGCGCACCGAGTCGATTTTGCTCTCCATGCCGCCCTTGGTCTCGTGGTCCTATCAACATCAATCCCCCCCAGGTTCTCCTGAAGCGGCCTTGCTCACCGATTTTTTGCCCCGCCGTGATTGGATTTGAGCCCTCCAAGCCCCAAGCCAGTGCCCAGCACGGGGGGGTGGCTTGAGAGTGGGCCTCTTTGGTGGGGCGTTTGATCCGCCGCATCGCATGCATGTCGAGTTGGCGCAATCGGCCGCTCAGGAGTTGGAGCTCGATGTGCTGCACATCGTGCCCACTGGGGTGGCTTGGCACAAGTCGGGGGTGCTCACCGCCGCTTTGCACCGCAAAGAGATGGTGCGCTTGGCCTTTCATCCCTTGGTCTTGAGCGCCCAGCGCGAGGGCTGCTTGGTCTTGCTCGATGAGCGCGAACTCAACAGCGATCAACCGAGCTACACCATCAACACCTTGCACGCCCTTCAAGCCTTGTATCCAGGGGCAGAATTTTTTGTCGTGATGGGGCAAGACCAAGCCCAACAGTTCGAAACGTGGAAAAACCACGACGAAATACGCCAATTGGCCCGTCTTGTCGTAGCGAAACGCCCGGGTGCGGCCCATCGGTGGCACAATGAGGCCTTGGGGCCATTCATCGCCTTGCGCTGTGGGCCGTTTGAGCTCAGCGCCACTCAGGTGCGCCAAGCCATCGGCCAAGGTCAAGACGTGAGCTCACTGATCCCTGATTCAGTGCTACGCTACATTCAACAACAGGGTCTCTACCACTTTACTTCATGACTGAAACTGCAGAAAAAAAAGACGTCCAAAAACTCCAACGGGTGATGGTCGATGCCTTGGAAGACGTCAAAGCGCAAGACATCAGCGTCTTTAACACCGAGCACTTGTCCTCACTCTTTGAGCGTGTGATCATCGCCAGTGGCACCTCCAACCGTCAAACCAAGGCCTTGGCCGCGAACGTGCGTGACCAGGTGCGAAAACACGGGTTTGCCAAGCCCCGCATTGAGGGTGAGGAAAACGGTGAGTGGATCATTGTCGACTGCGGTGCAGCGGTGGCGCACATCATGCAGCCCTCCATTCGCCAGTACTACCATTTGGAAGAGATCTGGGGCGATAAGCCCGTTCGCTTGAAGTTCGGTGCGCCAAGGCCCGTCGTGGCCAAGGCCGAAGAGCCCCGAGCCAAGGCCGCACCCAAAAAGAGCAGCAAAACCGCCGCCGCACCCGAAGTGATCGCCAAAAAAGTCGCTGCCAAAAAAACAGCGGCCAACAACGCGGCCAGGCGCTTCACCAGCACCCAGCGCGCGCAAAAAGTCACCCAGTATTTGGAAAAAGAAAAGCCCAAAGCGGCGCCTTCGATGGCCAAAGGGGCGGTGGTCAAGCGCCTGAGTGCGACAGCGGGCAAAACGGCACCTCCAGCGACTGTGAAGGCTGCAGCAAAAGCAGCACCGAAAGCCTCGAGCCCAACGCCGGCCAAGGCTGCGCCCAAATCGGCTCCAAAATCGGCTCCAAAATCGGCTCCAAAATCGACTGCAAAATCGACAGTCAAAACGGCTGCAAAATCTTCTTCCCAAGCGTCTTCCAAATCGCCCGCCAAGACCGTGACCCAGCGCAAGCCCAAGGCCACCTTGGCGCGTCCACGCGCGAGCTGATGCACCATGCGATTGTGGGTGATTGCTGTGGGGCAGCGCATGCCCCATTGGGCGCAAGAAGCCTTTGAGGACTTTTACAAGCGCTTTCCCCCCGATTGGAAGGTCACCCTTAAAACCGTCAAAACCCAGGCCCGCGAGGGCGATGCCAGCGCCAAGCTCATGGCCCAAGAGGCCGAGCGTTTGCGCCAAGCCATTCCACCCGGTGCTTGTGTGGTGGCCCTGGACGAGCGTGGACGCGCTTACACCACCCAGGCCTTGTCCAAAGCCATCCAAGCGTGGTCTTTGGAGCACGCAGACATCGCCTTTGTGATTGGCGGGCCCGATGGCCTGGATGCGGCCTTCAAGCTCGAGGCGCGTCATTTGATGCGTCTGTCGGACCTCACCTTGCCCCACGCCATGGCGCGTGTGCTCCTCATTGAACAGCTCTACCGCGCTTGGTCCATCCAAAGTGCTCACCCTTACCACCGAGAGTAAAGCCATGGCTCGACACGCCACTCCCAAGTCCCCGTCCCGAACTGCGAACGCCTTGGGGTCGGCTGTGCCGCGACCAGTGCGCGATGAGGGCGCGCGGGCCCCCCACCCCCCCCACTCCCCCCAACCCCGGGTCTACCTCGCCTCCCAAAGCCCTCGTCGCCAAGAGTTGCTCACTCAACTGGGCTGGTCTTTTGAGTTGCTGCTGCCCAAGTCTTTGAGCGACTTGGCGGGCTTGAAGGGGTTGAAGGGCTTGAAGGGGTTGGTAGCCTTGGCGCCTGGTGGGCAGGGCGATTGGGCACTGCACCGAGCCAAGCCCTCCCCAGCCCCGAGCTTGTCCCAAGCATTGGAGGACCTTGAGCGGCCCCAAGCCGGCGAGGGCGCCTTGGCCTATGTGCAGCGCGTGACGCGTTTGAAGTTCGAGCTCGCGCGCTTGTCAGCGCTTTCATTGGGGGCGGCCTATCGGCCCTCGAGCCCGATACTTTGTGCGGACACGACCGTGGCCCTGGGGGGTGAGATTTTGGGTAAACCGCAAAGCAGCCAAGAGGCTCGCTCTATGCTGCAAGCCTTGTCTGGGCGCACCCACCGTGTCTACACCAGCGTGGTGGTGGGGGGCTTGAGAGATCACCAGCAACGCCTCTCGCGCTCATGGGTGAGCTTTGCACCGATGAGTGCGAGCGCCATCGAGGGCTATGTTCAGACCCAGGAATGGCGGGGCAAAGCCGGCGGCTATGCGGTGCAGGGCTTGGCCGCGGCTTACATTGAAGAAATTCGTGGCAGCTACTCCGGCATCATGGGGCTGCCCTTGTTTGAGTGTGCCTCTCTCTTGGAGGACTACGGCCGCGGCCATGGCGCCTGAGGCTTGAGGCTTGAGGGGGGCAATGTGGCCGAGTCCAGCGGCCCCTGGCTTGCTTTGCGGTTATTATTCCCGCCTATGCAGCAAGACATCTTGATCAATTGGTCGCCCCATGAAACCCGAGTCGCGGTGGTGGAAGGGGGCGCTTTGCAAGAGATCCATCTCGAGCGCACTTTGGCACGAGGCATCGTGAGCAACGTCTATCTCGGGCGAGTTGCCCGCGTGCTCCCGGGCATGCAGTCGGCTTTCATTGATATTGGTCTGGAGAAGGCGGCTTTTTTACACGTCGCGGATTTGCTCTCGAGCGTGAACGCCCGCCACGCCGACACCGATCACAAAGAGGCTGCCGCCTTGCTGCCCATCGAGAAACAAGTCTTTGAGGGGCAGACCTTGCTCGTGCAAGTGATCAAGGACCCGATTGGCACGAAGGGGGCAAGGCTGTCGACCCAAATCAGCATTGCCGGGCGCTTCTTGGTCTACCTGCCGCAAGACCAGCACATCGGGGTGTCGCAAAAGATTCCACCGGCCCAACGTGAAGCCCTGAAGGCTCGCTTGCAGCGCTTGGTGCTCGAGAGCTTTGACAAGGGCCAAGCCGGCGGCTTCATTCTGAGGACCAACGGAGAGGACGCGAGCGATGCGGAACTGTCCCAGGATTTGGCCTATTTGAGAACCACCTGGGAGGGCATCCGCACCAAAAGCACCACCATGCCGCCCATGAGCGAGTTGCACCAAGATCTCAATTTGCTCAAGCGCGTGCTCAGGGACTTGACCAGCGAATCCACCCAGAGCATTCGCATCGATTCGCGCGAGCAGTACGAGGCTTTGCTGGAGTTTGGGCGAGTTTTCATGCCCGCGGCGGTGAGTCAACTGGTGCACTACAAGGGCGAGCGACCGATCTTTGACCTCTTTGGTATTGAAGAGGACATGGCCCGAGCCTTGGGGCGGCGTGTGGATTTGAAATCGGGTGGGTATTTGATCATCGACCAAACCGAGGCGATGACCACGGTGGATGTGAACACGGGTGGCTTTGTTGGGCACCGCAATTTTGAGGAAACGGTCTTTAAAACCAATTTGGAAGCGGCCGTTGCCATTGCCCGCCAGTTGCGACTGAGAAACCTGGGCGGCATCATCATCGCGGACTTCATCGACATGGAAAGCGCCGAGCACCGCCAAGGGGTATTGGACGAATTCAACAAGCACTTGTTGCGAGACCGGGTCAAAACCATGGTGAGTGGTTTCTCGTCCTTGGGTCTGGTGGAGATGACCCGAAAGCGCACGCGCGAGTCCTTGGGCGCGTTGTTGTGTGAGCCTTGTGCGGTGTGTGCTGGCAAGGGCTATGTGAAGACGTCGCGCTCGCTTGCTTATGATATTTTGCGCGAAATACTGCGAGAAGCCCGGCAATTCAACCCCAAGGAGTTTCGCATCCTTGCCAACCAGGCCGTCGTGGAGTTGCTCTTGGATGAGGAGCGTGAGCACTTGGCGGCCTTGAGCGACTTTATCGGCAAGCCCATCTCCTTGCAAGTCGACGCGGCCCTGGGGCAAGAGCAGTATGACATCGTGCTCATGTGAGCGAGGAGACAGCTGCGTGATTCCGATTCTGACCTACCACCAAATCGCCACCCCACCCCCAAGCCCCTCGCCCTACCGAAGCCTCTCGGTGCCCTTGGCGCATTTTGAGTCGCAAATGGCTTGGCTGCATCGCTTAGGCTACCAGGGCTTGTCGATGACCGAGTTGATGCCCTATTTGCGCGGTGAGCGTTCGGGGCGGGTGGTGGGCATCACCTTTGATGACGGCTATCAAAACAATCTCACTCACGCGCTGCCGGTGTTGCGCCGCTTGGGCTTCAGCGCCACGGTTTATGCGGTCTCTGGCTTACTGGGGGCGAGCAATGTGTGGGACCGAGCTGGTGGGGTGCCCCGCAGTGCCTTGATGAGTGGCCAAGAGCTCCGAGCCTGGGCTCGTGCGGGCCTGGAGGTGGGCTCCCACACCTGCAGCCACGCGCGGCTTTTGAGCTGCACCGACGCTCAAGCCCGAGCAGAAATCACGCACTCCAAAGCCGAGCTCGAGGAGATCACGGGTGAGGCTGTGACCCAGTTTTGTTACCCCTATGGTGAGTTCAATGCCGCGCACCGCACGCTGGTTCAAGAAGCGGGCTACCTCGGTGCAACCACCACGCTGCGCTCGCGCGAGAAGGTGGGCTCGCGTGAGCCCGCTCAGTGGTTCGAGCTCGCGCGCGTGCCTGTCGTGCGTTCGACCCACTGGCCCCAGTTTTTACTCAAACTGCTGACCCCTTATGAGGATCGACATGGGCGCCGTGCTCAAGGCGTTGGCCAAGCGAGTGCGGCTTGAAGGTTGCGATGCTCACCCGTGAGTTTTCCCCCAAAGCCGGTGGGGCTGAGCACTACGCCATGGCCTTGGTAGAGGGCTTGGCCGCGCGGCACGAGGTGCACGTGTTTGCCCAGCGCATTGAGCACCACTGGCCTCACGTGCATTACCATCTCATCAGTCAACCCTTCAAGCGCCCGCGTTTTGTCAACCAGTGGTGGTACGCCTGGGAAACTTGGCGGCAAACCCGCGTGGGTTTCGATATCGTGCACGCCCATGAAAACACCTGGCACGGTGAGGTTCAAACCGTGCACGTCTTGCCGGTGTGGATTCACTACTTCACGCTCAACCCGAGTGCTGCAGCGTGGCTCACGAGGGTCTTGGGTTCGCGCGCGCGTTCCCTCTTGTTGATCGCCCTCAAGTGGCTCAATGTGCTCTTGAGTCCTCGGCTGTTGAGCTATTTGTGGCTGGAAAAAGCGAGACTGAGTCTCACGGGGCGCCATGCCCAGCGTCACATCACCAGTGTATCGATGACGCTCACCGAGCAGCTGCTCGAGCACTTCCCCCTCGATGCTCGGCGGGTGCACACCTTGATGCCGGGGGTCTGGGGTGCAGATGGGTGGTGGCAACAAGCGCAGTCTGAGCTTGAGCTCACCCATGCGCAGCCCACCCATGCCAAGCCCACCCATGACCAACACGGTGCTTTTCAAACACCCGGGCTCGCTCGCCTTGATTGGCGCCAGGTGTTGTGGCCGGATTGCCCAAAGGGGCCTGGTGGACTTGATGGGACCGGTGCCCTTCAGGACCGCGCCCACTTCAATGCCCCGGCCTTGATGTCTGGTGAGCTCAAAGCGCGCGCGCGCCTGGGCCTGGGGCTAACCGGCTTGGATCAGGCCCCAGGCCTGGATCAAAGCTCAAGCCTCACCCACTGGTTGCTTTGGGTCGGACACGATGACAAGAAAAAAGGCCTGCATGCCCTCTTGAAGGCCTTGGCGCAGGTGCCAGCAAGCGTTGGTTTGATGGTGGTGGGTCGAGGCGCCTCGAGTGCGAGTGCGCGCGCTTTGTCTGCGAGTTTGGGGTTGGATGCGCGCGTGTCGTGGCTCGGTGCCATGAGCGATGTGGCCCCGGCTTACTGGGCCTGTGATGCGCTCGTGCACCCCACCTTGGAAGACACCTTTGGCATGGTGGTGCTCGAAGCCATGTCTTGGGCGCGAGCGGTGGTGGTGAGCGCGCCAGCGTTTTGCGGGATCGCCAGCGAGCTCACGCACCGGCAAGAGGCGTGGGTGTTGGCTGACCCGCGAGATGTGGGAGCATTGGCGCAAGCCATTGAAGCGGTGCTCGAGCCGCTCACAGCCGTCGCCTTGGGCGAGCGTGCCTGGGCCTGGTCACAAGAGCGCAACTGGCCAAGCGTGTGCTTGGCGCAAGAAGCGGTTTACCGCGAGGTCTTGCAAAGCACCCAGCGTGCCAAGGACAGCTCGCATGGTTGAGCGCCTCCAACCTCCCCGTCGAGTCTTGATGCTCAAGTCCCATAGCCTTGGGGTGGGGGATTTGCTGCGAAGCTCGGTGGCTTGGCGGGTGATGAAAGACGCGTGGCCCGAAGTGGAGCTGCACTTGCTGTTTTTAAGCAAGCACCCGGGCTACCCGACCCAGGACTTGATCGCAGCCCATCCCTTGCTCGCGAGCGCGCATTTCATCACCGTGCGCGAAGGCTCTCCCCAAAACCCGAGCGCCAAGCGTGTGCCCCTGTCCCAACTTGTGCATCAAGCCTTCACGATCTGTGTCGAGCACGACATTGACTGGATCATTGATTTTGAGATGCATGGCCTGAGAACCGCTTGGCTGACTTGGCGGCTCAAGCGAATGCTCACCCAGCGACAAACACCGCCTCATCAGCGTGCCATTCAAACGCTGGGGGTGAATCAGTTTTGGCCGCGGGCTTGGTTTTACACACAATGCTCGGTGAGCATGTCCGCTTTCATGAAAAAACAAGGCTTGATCTCGCCCATGGACTACACCGAGCGCGACCTGGTGGTGTTGAGCGCCCTGGGGCTGCAACGCCAAGCCACCCCCATCGAGCTCGAGGCTCCAGCGCACGCCAAGGCGCACGCCCAAGCCTTGCTCAGTCTGGCTCTGCCCGAGCAGCCCTCAAGCCCCAAGCGCGCGCTTTGGGGTTTGAACATTGGCTGCGGGACCCCCGATGCGCTGGGCAAGCGACCGGCTGTGTCCGATTTGGTTCAAGCCCTGGTCCTGTTGGCCCGTGAGCACACGTTTGACTTGGTGCTCACGGGTGCACCCTTTGAGCACGAGGTCAATGAGGCTTTTATCCAGGCATTTCGCCAGGCATTTCGCCAGGCCCTAGACGCACAAGCGGGGCGCCTGGATCCAGCGCCGCGCCTCTATAACGCTGCGGGCACGGGCTCGCTCACGCAGTTGAGTGGTTTGATCGCGGCGTGTGAGCTTTTTTTAAGCACAGACTCGGGGCCTTATCACATGGCTGTCGCGCTCAAGGTGCCAACGCTGGTGTGGTTTGTCATTGACCAACCCGCCTCTTACCATGCGGTGAGTTGGTGTGCGCGGGTGCTCAATCCGAGCGCCCAAGCGGTCTTGGCGGCCGTGAACCAGGTCTTGAGCCATCCGCAGGGCTGAAGGCCCGCGTCGTTAGAGCCAGCGCAGACGAGCTGAGGAGCTGCACAACGATAGGGTGCCCAACGATAGGGTGCACCAAGCGATGGGGCCCACCACGAGGCCTGGCATTCACTCGAACAGGGACTGGGCGTTTTGGATATGGTGCCTGACCACGGGGTAGATTTGTGTGCTCCATTTGTGGCCACTGAAAACCCCGTAGTGGCCCACCCCAGCTTGCAGGTGGTGGGTTTTTTTCCAAGCGGGGATGCCCGAGCAGAGATCTTGCGCGGCCATGGTTTGGCCTTGGCCGCAGATGTCGTCTCGCTCGCCTTCGATGGTCAAGAGGAAGGGTTTTTTGATGCGCTGCGGCTGCACCGTCTCGCCTTGGTAGCGAAGGCGCCCCAAGGGCAAGGCATGGTCTTGAAAAATCTCTTTGACCGTTTCCAAGTAGAACTTGCCTGGCAAATCCATCACCGCAAAATACTCTTTGTAAAAGTCGTAGATCGGCTGAGCCTCTTGGTCTTGACCCGAGGCGCGCAAGTGCAAGAGGCGCTGAAGGGACTTTTGGTGGCGCTCGAGATTCATGTTCAAAAAGGCCCCGACTTGCACAAAACCGGGGTAGACCTCACGCCCTGCACCAGCATACCCTATGGGCACGGGGCTCACCAAATTGTCCTTGAACCATTCAATGCTTTTGCTCTTGGCCAGAGCGTTGACCCGGGTGGGGTTTTGACGCGTGTCGATGGGGCCTGCCATCAAGGTGAGGCTCCAAGGCACGCACGCGTCTTGGCTGGCTGACATCACAGCGGTGGCGGCCAAGCAGGAGACCGTTGGCTGGCACACCCCGATCAAATGGGCACCAGGTCCCATGTGCTGGAGCATCGCGATCAATTGCCCCGTGTAGGTGTCCAGATCGAATTCGCCCGCTTGGGGTGAGACGTCCCGGATATTGATCCAGTCGGTCACCAACACCTCGTGGTCTTGCACCAAGGCTTGGATCGTGCCGCGCAGCAAGGTGGCAAAGTGCCCCGACATGGGTGCGACCAAGAGCACGCGTGGCTCGTGTTGGCTGTGGCGCTTTTTAAAGCGCAGCAAATGGCAAAAGTCGGTGCGCCAGACCTCTTCTTGGACCACCTCATGGGCCCATCCCCGAGCGTCCACGATGGGCTGGATGTCGAACTCTTCTCGCTCATGCGTGAAGCCCAAAAGAGCGACTTGCTCGTGCAGGCCCAAGCACTTGCGCATGAGGGGGCTGTCTGAGAAGTGCCGCCAATGGCTCAACCAGTCTTTGCTGAGCTCGGAAAAATCTCGAAGGGGCTGGCGCATGCGCGCCAAGTTGTCAAATTGTTGATACATCACGGCGTGGTCTTTTCTTTGACGGGTAAAGCGGCGGGTTCAAGTCCATCCCTCATCTCGGCTGATGAATGGGCTACATCGCTTCAAGCAAAAGTTATGCCTTATATGGCATATTTTTTGCAAGCCCATGCTACACAAGGAGGCCAATTCGCCATGAGCACCACCACGTTGACGCTGAGCAGCAAGAATTATTCGTCGTGGTCGATGCGCGGCTGGCTGATGCTCAAAATGTCGGGCTTGCCCTTCACCGAAGTGATGGTGGAGAGTGACTCTGCGATTGCCCGTGCCGAGTTGCTTTTGCTCTCACCCTCGATCTTGGTGCCGTGTTTGAATCACGGCCGAGTCAAGGTCTGGGACACCCTGGCCATTGGTGAGTATTTGAATGAGATCGCACCAAAAGCGGGACTCTTGCCGTCCAATTCTGTGCGCCGTGCCCATTGTCGTGCGGTGTGTGGTGAGATGCACTCGGGTTTTTCAGCGATGCGCGCATCGCTGCCCATGAATATCAAAGCCCAGTTCAAGGGGTTCAAGGTCTGGGCCAAGGCGAAATCGGATTTGGAGCGGATCTTTGAGATTTGGACCGACTGTTTAAAGGCCTACAAGGGTCCGTACTTGTTTGGTCAAAAAGCGACCTTGGCCGATGCGATGTTCGCGCCTGTGGTCACGCGACTGCGCACCTACGGTGTGAGCCTGGACCCGGTGTGCGAGGCCTATTGTCAAGAGATTTTGAAGATGCCTGCAGTCCAGGAGTGGATTGAGGCCGCCAAAGCCGAGCCCGAGGACATTGTTGAACTAGAAGTGGAGTTTTAAATGAATGCTGTGACCCCCCCACTCAACCCCAGTCGTCTCACCCCAAGGCCGGATGAGTCCTTGCACGCGAAGCCCCCCGAGCAGCCCGCATCCACCGAGTTCTCTCACGTCAAGGCCGAGGACAGCCATTTCTTGCCTGGTGGTTTGCGCGACTTCTTTGTCTACAAAGATCTCGGGGTGGCCCAAGCCACCCACGGCCAGGTGATTGCCCACATTGCCAAGGCCAACTTACCCCCCACCGATGGCACCGGTTGGCACTACCATGTGGCCCAGTTTCAGATTGTCTACATGCTCAAGGGTTGGGCGCGCTTCATGTACGAGGACAAGCCCACCTTGGTCAAGGCTGGTGACTGCGTGCACCAGCGTCCTGGCATCGTGCACTATCTCTTTGACTACTCGCCTGACATGGAGTACTTGGAAATTGTGGGACCCGCAGATTTTGGCTCCATCGCCGTTGAAGGACCTTGCGAGGTCCCCAGTGTCACTCCTTGGGATTGAGTGAAGCGGTCTGCGTGGGCGTGATCTGTCCGAGCTTGAAGTAGGAGGCATAGACTCGGCCCAGGGACAACAATTGTGCATGCGTGCCCATCTCGACGATTTTGCCCTTGACCAAGACCACGATTCGGTGGGCGTGCTCGATGGTGGACAAGCGGTGGGCAATCACCAGCGTGGTTCTGCCCACGGTCAAGCGGTTCAGGGCTTCTTGCACCAGTCGCTCGGATTCGTTGTCCAGTGCCGATGTGGCTTCATCGAGCAAGAGGATGGGCGCGTCCTTGTAGAGCGCTCTGGCGATGGCCAAGCGCTGGCGCTGTCCGCCCGAGAGTTGCGAGGCATTGTGGCCCACCAGGGTGTTCACCCCCAGCGGCAAGGTTTGGAGGTGATCGCCCAAATTGGCCGCTTCCAAGCACTGCAAGGCTCGCTGGGGATCCGCTTCTTGTCCGAGCATGACGTTGTTGAGCAAGGTGTCGTTGAGCACAATCACGTTTTGACTCACCAAAGCAATTTGCTGTCTGAGGCTTTTCAAGCGCCAGTCTCGAATCGCCACGCCGTCGATCAGCACAACACCCGAGTGCGTGTCCACGAGTCTCGGGAGCAAATTGGCCAAGGTGGTTTTACCCGAACCCGATTCACCCACGATGGCCAGCACTTCGCCAGGGTTCACGACCAGGTTCAGATCTTCAAGCGCGGCTGGTCTGTCCGCGTGGTAGCGCACGCTCACCGCCTTGAACTCCACCAAGCCACGCGCTTTGTGCAGTTCAAAGTCACCTTCTTCTTGGTTGGGGGTTTTTTCAATCAAATCCAGCCCTCGCTCAATGGCGCCCAATCCCCGGGTGATGGGGGCTGCCACCTCGGACAAGTGCTTGATGGGGGCCACGAGCATCAACATCGCCGTGACAAAGGAGGCAAACCCACCCACGGTGGTGCCATCCGTGCCGCTTTGAAAAAGCGCCACACTGATGACGGCCGACAAGGCCACGGCGGAGAGAATTTGGGTGAGCGGGGTGATGGCCGCCGAGGACACCATGCCCTTCATCACGAGGGACTGTAAGGCCTGTGCGAGTTGGGTGAATCGGCGCGTTTGTTGCGCTTGCGCGCCTTGGAGTCGCACTTCTCGGTAGGCCAGCGCGTTTTCCTCCACCGCATAGGCCAGCGCGTCGGTGCTGGCTTGGCTCAAGTAAGTCAGCCGCGTGAGCCGGTGGGTCAACACCCGCATCACCCAAGCCACCGCGGGCAACAAGAGCGCCACAATCAGGCTCAGTTTCCAATTCAAGTACAGCAAATAACCCGCTAAAAACACCAAGGTGAGGGAGTCTCGGGTGAGGCTTAAAAAAGCATTGACCAAGGTGCCTGCCCCGTTTTGCACTTCAAAGACCAGGGTGTTGGCCATGGCGCTGCCCGCTTGCAAGGCATAAAGGCTCGGGTGGGCTTGTTGCAACTTCTCAAACATATCGCGGCGCAAAGACAGCACCCCCACATTGGCAATTTTGGCCAAAGAGACCTGGGCGATGAAGGCGCCCAAGCCCCGAACGGTAAAGAGGGTGAGGATGGCCACGGGCACCAGCCACAAATTCAAGGACCCGGAGACAAAGCCGTGATCGAGCAGCGGCTTTAAGAGCGCCGGAATCATGGGCTCGGAAGCCGAGACGACGATCACGGACACCACGGCCGACACCCAAACGCTCAAGGGCTTGGAGAAATACGGCAACACCCGCCTAAAACGCTGCCAAAAGGAGTCAACTGGGATGTCGTTCATGGAAAAAGGGTAGGGGTGGCTTGGTGTTTTAAAGAGACGCAGTCGCTGTCCCCTGCGGCGAGCCCCATGGAGCCGCAAGTCCTGGGGACTGCCCCACAATTGTAGGGGATTGACTGCGCTCTAGCGCCAAGCTCGCCCTTGCCCTCGAAGGGGTGGGGGCTGATCGAGGCATTTTTGCAGCAGGTTTGGGGGAATAAGCCAAGCGTTCTTTTGAAAACGGGCCAACCCGGCGTCGCCGCGCCGCTGCAGTCTGTATGATGCAGTCCCAAGCCCTTTGTGCTCTCATCCCTCGTAGCCCCCTCGCCATGAAGCATGCCATGAAACCAGAACCGATGAATCCACTGCGCTCCTCTTTGATCAATCCCCGCTTTGCACGCCCGAGCGCCAATGCGCTCGCCAGGCCGTGGTCGCACGCTCAGCGCTGGCTCAGCGTGCTCGCGCTCTCGCTCATGATGTCCCCAGTAGCGAGCCTGGCCCAGTTGCGCGTGGACGTCACGGGGCTTGGGGTGAGCTTGATTGCGCTCAACATGAACGCGTTTCGCGATGAGGCCAGTGCCAGTCAGAAAATATCGGCCATCGTCCAAGCCGATTTGGAGCGTGCTGGGCAGTTCAAGCTCACAAGCTCGGTGCTCTCGATGGATGAGGCTTCGCGCCCCGACTTTGTCGCCTTGAGAGCGCGCGCCATGGAGAACTTTGTCTCGGGCAGTGTGACCAAACTCGCCGACGGGCGCTATGACGTGCGTTTTCGCTTGTGGGACTTGAACAAGTCGCAAGATTTGGGTGGCGCCAGTTACGCCGTCTCCAGTGGTGACCTCAGGAGATCGGCCCATCAAATCTCAGACTACATTTATGAAAAACTCACCGGCGCCAAGGGAATTTTCTCCACCCGCATTGCCTATGTGACCAAGGTCAAAAGCACGTTTCACCTGTGGATTGCTGATGCCGATGGCGAAAACGCCCAAGCAGCGCTGTCTTCCCCCGAGCCCATCATCTCACCGAGTTGGTCGCCCGATGGCCTCAAGCTCGCATATGTGTCCTTTGAAACCCGCAAACCCGTGGTCTACGTGCATGATGTGGCCAACGGCAAGCGCCTCGTGGTGGCCAACTTCAAAGGCTCCAACAGCGCGCCGTCTTGGGCACCCGATGGACAAAGTTTGGCCGTCACGTTGAGTCGCGACGGGGGCTCTCAGATTTTTTCCGTCCCCGTTGGCGGTGGGGCCCCCACCCGGCTCACCCAAAGCAGTGGCATTGACACCGAGCCGGCGTATTTGCCCGACGGCAGCGCCCTTTATTTTGTCAGTGACCGCGGCGGCTCGCCCCAAATTTACCGCATGCCTGCTCGGGGCGGCCCGGCTCAGCGCGTGACCTTCACGGGCAACTACAACATCTCTCCAGCGCTGAGCCCCGATGGCAATACCTTGGCCTACATTTCTCGCCAAGGCGGGCAATTCAAGCTGTATGTGATGGACTTGGTGAGCGAGAAAGCGCAACCCTTGAGTGAGACCGCCTTTGATGAGCGTCCCAGTTTTGCCCCCAACGGCAAGTTGATCATTTATGCGACCCAGGTGCAGGGCCGGGAAGCCTTGATGATGGTGAATCCGGACAACAAAATGTCCTCGCGCTTGAGTGGCAAAGAGGGGGACATTCGTGAGCCGCACTGGGGGCCCTTTGTCAAAGCGAATTGAGGGGATCCATGAGCAGACGGCCCCCATCTTGCAGACTGTCTTGGGTTTGTCTTGAAAAATTGAATACAATCTATGAGTTGAGGTGGATGTCTTCAAGCGAGGACGCGCTTTGAGCGTTTTTCAATGTCTGTTTGGCGACCCACTTGTCAGGCGCTTGAGGTGCTTTAGAGCGAACTTGAGCACACCTTGCTGGCTTGGGCTCTCGAGTCAGAGAGCGCCGGCACTGCATTCATGGATTTCTTTTTTGCCTTTAACCCTTCATTCCAACGATCTACTCCTAGGACAAACATGAGAATTAAACTCTTCAGTGCATTGATCATCACGCTCATGGTGACCCTTGCCGGTTGCGCATCCAAAGTCAAACTCAATGACGTCCCAGTGGAGGATAAATCCTCCAGCTCGGTCAACGTGGACCCCTCCTTGAGCGCCAAATCCAATGCCGGCGCTGGTGGTGTGACGACTGTGAAGGCGCAGCCGCTGGGCGGCATGAACGCAGGCCCCAGCGGTGTGGACAAGATCGTTTACTTTGATTACGACAGCTACACCATCCGTCCCGAGGCACAGCCTGCCATTGCTGCCCATGCCAAGTATTTGTCGGGCAACAAGTCGCTCAAAGTGTCTTTGGAAGGTCACACCGATGAGCGCGGTGGACGCGAGTACAACTTGGCGCTGGGTCAAAAAAGAGCCGATGCGGTGCGCAAAGCCTTGTCCCTCTTGGGGGTGAGTGAGCCCCAAATGGAGTCGGTGAGTTTTGGCAAAGAAAAGCCCGCCGCCTCGGGTGAGGATGAGGTCGCCTTCGCGAAAAATCGTCGCGTTGAAATCTCTTACCGCTAAAGCCTGCGATGAAGCCTGCGATGAAGCGTATTGTTTGGTCCTTGGCCCTCTTGGGCAGTCTTGGGATGGGTTTGCCCTCCCATGCCTCTTTGTTTGATGACGATGAGGCCAGGCGTGCCATTTTGGATTTGCGCCAAAGGCTTGAGGTGCAAAAAGGCGGTCTTGAAGCCACCCAGGGCGAGATCCGGGCGCTGGCTCAGGAAAATGCGCAGTTGAGAATCTCGATCCTTGATTTGCAGTCGCTCATCGAAAAACTCCAGCAAGAAACGGCGCGTCTGACGGGCAGCAAAGAAGACCTCACGCGCCAGCTGTCACAGACTCAAATGCAGATCAAAGATCAAGCGCAAGCTTTTCAAGCTCGCTTGAACAAATTTGAGCCGCAAAAGGTGAACTTGGAAGGTGTGGATTTCATGGCCGAGCCCGCTGAGATTCGCGAGTACGAGAATGCTTTGGGGGTGTTTAAAAAGGCCGATTATTCTGCGGCGGTCCAAGTGTTTTCAGACTTCAACCGCCACTACCCCAGCAGTGGCTACACCCCTGCGGTGCTTTACGGCTTGGGAACAGCCCAATACGCCTCGAGGGATTTCAAAGGTGCGATGGTGACCTTCAAGGCCTTGAGCACCACCACACCCAATTATCCCAAAGTGCCTGAATCTGAGCTCTTGATTGCGAGCTGTCTCATTGAGCTCAAAGACAACAAAGGCGCGCGCAAAAGTCTTGAAGACCTGATTAAAAGCTATCCACAAAGCGAAGCTGCACAAATTGCTCGGGAGCGCTTGTCCAAATTGAAATGAAGTCAAGCCCTGGGCTTGGGGCATACACTGACACGGGGCCCCACCTTGTGTCCTCCAGGCTCGAAGAGAGAGTCTGCCTTTTTTAAGCTTGGCGTCGATGACACTTGCCGCCCCTCCCCGAGAGACCTTGTCGTCAAGCGGTTCTGGGCATTTTGGCATTTGGGTATTTGGGCCTGACGGCTTGATGGTCGATCAACTTTGACCCCGGTTTTTGAACACAACGCGCCGCGCTTTTAAAGCACTTTTCCACCACCAGACCCCAAGTTTTCATCCCTCCTCACCATGCAAGATGCACAGTTTTATGCACTCGCCACGCAAGTCTTGTGGTGCACCTTTTTGTTGATGGGGGTCTTGGGTTTTGTTGCCCAACGCACGCATTTTTGCACCATGGGGGCGATTGTGGATGTCTTGAGTTTTGGGGCATGGAGGCGCGCTTGTCAGGTGATCCTTGCCATGGCGGTGAGCCTGCTCGGGTTCACCTGCTTGGTCGGGATGGGTGCCATCGAGCCCGCGCAAACCTTGTACGCGACAGCCAAGTGGTTTTGGCTCTCCGATGCACTGGGTGGCCTCCTTTTTGGCATGGGGATGGTGTTGGCTTCGGGTTGTGGCAACAAAACCCTTGTGCGCATGGGCACGGGCAACCTCAAGTCGTGGGTGGTGTTCCTCGTGATGGGTGTGGCGGCATGGGCCACACTCAAGGGCATTACCGCGGTCTTTCGCGTTCGTGTGCTCGAGACTTTCTTTGTGGCACTGCCCGGTTCGGGCAGCTTGGCCGAATTTCTTTGGGGTAGCCACGCTTTGCTTCACGGCTCGGTGGCGGGCATTCAGTTGCATGCGCTTGGCTGGGTGTTGTTGGGCTGGGCCTTGTCGGTTTTGATGATCGGGGCCTGCGTGGGCTTACTCCAAAAAAGTGAGTCTCAGCCCCTGGGAGCCCGTGCCACCTGGCAATTGCTGTGGCCTGGCGCCCTGGTGGGGATGGTGGTGACGCTGGCTTGGTGCCTGAGCGGTGTCGTGGGCCATGTGCTGGAGAATCCGCTGACCCTGGAAGAGGTGTTTTTGGCCAGTCAATCGGGCAAGGTGGAGGCCGTGACCTTTGTCTCGCCCATGGCCTATGTGCTCGATTGGTTGATTTTTTACTCGGACGAATCCAAGGTGCTCGGTTATGCCGCTGTGAGCGCGTTGGGGGTGGTATCGGGTGCGTTTGTCAGCGCTCTTTTGAGCCGAAGTTTGCGCTGGGAGGGTTTTGGCAGCACCGAGGACTTGGGGCTGCATTTGATGGGTGCCCTGCTGATGGGGGTGGGTGGTGTGGTGGCCATGGGCTGCACCTTTGGGCAGGGGATGAGCGGGTTTTCAACGCTCAGCATCAACGCCTTGGAGGTGGTACTCTTCATCGTCTTGGGTGCCGTGATTGCATTTCGCTACCAGGCTTGGCGACTTGAGCGGCTGCTCTAAGCGCGAGCCATTTTTCAATCTCAGGCGCGCAAATGATGCTCAACACCAACCCGATAGATCTTGAGTTTGAACGGCGTTTTGGCGCTCTGGTCCGGCTTTATGGCTCCACAGGTGCCCAGCGCATTTTTAGCGCTCACGTGGTGGTGGTGGGAATTGGGGGGGTGGGCTCATGGGCCGTGGAGAGTTTGGCCAGAAGTGGTGTGCAGCGACTCACCTTGATCGATATGGATCATATCGCTGTCTCCAATGTCAACCGTCAACTCCACGCCTTGAGTGGCACCATCGGCCAGTCCAAGGTCTTGGCCATGCAGTCGAGGATTTTAGAGATCAATCCGCGCTGTATCGTCACCGTCGTGGACGACTTCGTGACCCCTGAGAACTGGCCTCAGATGGTGGCCCAATTGCCCCATCCCATCGACGGCTTGATCGATGCCTGCGATCAAACGATGGCCAAGGTGGCCTTGTGCGAATGGGCCCTGCAAACACCAACGCATTTGCTCAGCGTCGGGGCTGCTGGCGGCAAAATGGCAGCACACCAGGTGGATGTGAAAGACCTCATCGATGTCACCCATGACCCCTTGATGGCCCAAGTGCGCTACCGGCTGCGCCGCTCAGGAGTTTTGGGCAAGGAGAGCAAAAAATCCGGAATTCACTGCGTTTTTAGTACGGAAAAAGTGATCAATCCCTGGGGCAAGGAAGAGGAGTCGTCAGGGAATCGTGATTCTTCCTTGAATTGCCATGGCTACGGTTCGAGTGTGTCTGTGACGGCCACATTTGGACACTGTGCGGCGGGATGGATCCTTCGAGAGATCGCCCACGCTTGAGCCCGATTCGGTGCTGAAATAGGCGTATCTCGTGAGCTCAATCCCTCAAAAATGAGGTCTTGCCATTTGATCGAACCGATCCTTTCTATGAGGTTAAAAATTTGTTACAATAGCAGGCTTGACGGGAATTAGACTTCTCGTCAATGTGCAGATCGTGGGACGATAGCTCAGCCGGTAGAGCAGCGGACTTTTAATCCGTTGGTCGCGAGTTCGAATCTCGCTCGTCCCACCAAAAAACAAAATGAAATCAACCCTCTTTAGAGGGTTTTTTCATTTGTGGCTTGCTAAAAGTTTATCTGCCTCAACTATTAGCGTTGACTTACCAAGTGATGGCTCGCAAATTTATGCAAAACACTTGCCGCAAATGTTTGGTAAGGGATTCCCTCCTCAAGTGCTCGAGCTTGCAAATTCTTTAGATCTCTACTGGAGATGCGAATATGGAGACCCTGGTCTTTTTTGAAGGTTTCCAAAGCAACGTTTTTGTGCTTTTTAATCTCTTCTTTTGAGTTCTTCTCCGGTATCAGTGCCCCGGTCTCCCAGGCTTCTAGTATGCCAAGTTCTTCTTCATCGAATCTTATGTTTGGTTTCATGATTGACTCCCGAACTGCCATGCAGATCAGTGAGGGGGGAAGGAGCATTGGGCTCAAGGGTGAGCGAGGTGGTGGTTTTTCTCATCAATCGATTTTTGCCCCCGACTGTTTGATGACCGCTGACCATTTGGTGCTCTCGCTTTTGATATATTGGCTCAGCTGCTCTGGTGAGCTCGTCAAAGGCTCCAAGCCGGCTTGGGCGAACTTCTCCATGACCTCGGGTTGCTTTAAAACCGTGGTGATCTCTGTATTGAGCTTGGTGATGATGGATGAAGGCGTCAGGTTGGGTGCCAATATGGCAAACCAGCCATTGGACTCAAATCCTGGCACGCCACTTTCTGAGAGTGTTGGCACGTCCGGCGCTAGTGAAGAACGCTCTTTGCTCATCACCCCCAAAATTTTGATGCGACCGCTTTTGATTTGCGGCTGAATGGTGGCAATGTCGGCAATGGCCAGTTGGGTCTCACCTGACATCACCGACATCATTGCTGGCGCACTGCCTCTATAAGGCACATGCAAAATAAACGTTTGAGTCATGGATTTGAGCAACTCGCCAGAGAGATGCATGGCCGTTCCATTGCCGCCCGAGGCATAACTCAATTTACCAACCTCACTCTTGGCCAACGCGATGAGTTCTTTGACGTTCTTGGCGGGCAAGCTCGGGTTTGCAATCAGCACAAAGGGACTGGTGCCAAATAGTGTCACAGGTGCAAAGTCGGTGCTGGGGTTGTAGCTCAAATTGGGGTACAGGGATGGATTGGCAGCGAGACCGCCCGCAGATGCCAAGACCAAGGTGTAACCATCGGGAGCCGATTTGGCCACCAAATCAAGGCCAATGCCCCCGCCAGCGCCTGGTCGATTGTCAACAACGACCGATTGACCAAAGCGCTCGGCCAACTTCGGTGCAACGATGCGGGCTGATGCATCACTGCTGCCCCCAGCAGGGAAGGTCACCACCAGGCGAAGTGGTTTACTGGGCCACGAAACAATGGCGTTGTTGTTGTTATTGCTTGGGGTTTGCGACCAAGCCCAGGCACTGGCGCCAAGAAGCAATGCAACCGTGACTTTTTGAATCAAAGAATAACTCATAATTTAAATAGATTTTCTGCATTGGTTTGAAAAAACATTTTCTTTTGCTCGTCGGTGATCGGTAAATTATCCATTGCCGAGACTTCCTCGCTCAAGAACTGATAGGGGTAGTCCATGGCGTACATCACGCGATCAAAGCCCATCAGGTTTTGAACAAAGCTGACACTGGGCTCCCAGGCCATTCCACTGTTGGTGTACCAAAAGTTCTCCCTCAAGTATTCGCTGGGCTTTCTCTTCAAAGGTTTCACGCCTTCGCTTCGGTTGGCTCGCACAATGCCTCCGTGCATAAAGTCAATGCGATAAAGCCAAAACGGCAAGCCTTCACCAAGATGCCCCAAGACTATTTTCAGCTTGGGAAAGCGATCAAAAACACCGGAGACGATCAAGCGAAGCGCATGAAGTCCTGTCTCTGCTGCAAAACCGTAAATGGCGGCATCCAAGCATCTTGAGAGAAAGGGTTCAATCATTTGGGGTGAGGGCGTATTGGGGTGAATGTAGATGGGGACATCCAAAGCCTCAGCCGCTTCAAAAATGGGCCAATACTTTTCATCATCCAAGTATTGTCCTTGTGTGTGCGAGTTGATGACCACCCCCTTCAATCCCAGCACCTTGACAGCTCTCTCCATCTCTTTGGCGGCGGCTGCGGGGTCTTGTGGTGCGACTGCGCACAGACCGGCGTATCGGCTGGGATGCTTTTTGATCGCCTCATGAAGTTGATCGTTGGTGGAAATGGCCAACGCTTTGGCTGTTTCGGTGTCAAAAATTTGAACGCCTGGGGAGGTCAACATCAAGAGCTGAAGGTCAATGCCGGTGGCGTCCATGTCGGACAAGCGGCGCTCTTCCAAGTCTTGGACACGAGCCATCAGATCGCGAGCACGAGGTGCTTGGCTCAGACCAAAAAACCCCCAAAGACTGTAAAAACCAGGATCATTGATGGATTTTTTATTCAAGACATCAATGTACATCTGCATCATCTCTGGCGTTGCCCAGCCTTCTTCAGTGGCGATTCGGCGGTAGGGCGGTTTGGGTAAGCTCAATTTAAAACTCCAGAGTACAAAAATGATGTTGTTACAAAGGGCTTCTCGTGAAGTCGCGTTGCATCAAAAAGGGTCTGCATAGCATGACACAAAACAAGAATGAAAGCGATGGTGTAAACCATGAATAAGCACGGTCAATCAGATTACCCAATCTCGAACTCTCCCAGGTCTTCATCACGATCAGGGCTCTTTTGAAGATGCTCTGAGCAACTCAAGAGTCATTGTGTTGCTGAGTCTAAGAGGTGTTACAGCGGTCACATGTCTCGATGGGGTCGAGATTCAAGTCCCCGAGTGTGGTCAATGGCCGTTCATTTTGCTGATTCTGACGGTGGTACGATGGGTGTCTCTATGAATCGATCACTTTTGCATGCCAATGAATTGCACTTGGCGTCGACCCTCTCTTCATCAATGTTAAGTTCAATGATTCAACAGCTTATTTTTCTCATGACATTTTTGATCCTCGGTGGGTGTGCGGAGCTTCAATCGCCGTATGGTCATGAAGGACAAGTCTCCTACGACTTCATCCCCCCGAATGAATACATCGTTGATGCGCCTGTCTACTATGACGATCATCCTGGCGTTGCCTTTTATCCCCTCTATATTGACGCTCCTGGATCATGCTTTTGTGTGATGCCCATGCGATATGTTGATGGCGCTTGGTATGGTGTTGGCGGTCGAGAAATTTATCGTGGGTATTTTGTCTACCACCGACCACCAGAGGTTCAGATCGACAGGTGGAGAGCGGGTGGTGGAGTGATCAATGGCAAAAGACCTGTTTTTGGCTCCATCGTGCAAAGCAATGGACAATGGCGGCCCAATCCTCCGATGGGCACCATTCACGATCGAGTCCCAACTGGGCTTGTGAATGAAAACCACTTCAATGAAAGACGCAACAATGGTGGTTTTCAAAGCCAAGAAGGCATGAGACCATGGGGTGAGCCCAATCGACCACGACCCGAGGGCATTCGCCCTCAATTCACTGCTCCCCCGGCTTTGGCCAACCCTCAGCGTCCCAATTCAATCCCCCAAACCACACAACCTGCACAACCAGCACAAGAGCACCGTGAACTGCCGCGACAAACCTTTCAACCTCAACAAGAACTGCGCCGCGAGCCTGCACCACTGCAGCAGCGTGAATCAAAGCCACCGCCTGAAAAAAATCGTGACTGCCGGCGCGAGAAGTGCTGAGTCCGGTCTTTGAGGTGATTGGATTTCAAGGGGGACTTCGTAACACGCTTGAATCGCTCAACACGCAAAAATCCGAAGGATCATTGCTCATGGGGTGATCTATAGATCGCAAGTTGAAGATGCTATTGAATTTTTTGGATGGATTCGAGCCTGGGCTGGTTTTTCAATGATGGCGGAGACATTTTTTGCTCGTTTTCCATGAACCATGAGATTTGCGCTTCGATAACTGTTTGATTTGTGTCATGATATGTTTTTTTGGAATGGGGGATGTCGCATGTTCATGAGAAAGCACCATATTTTTTTACTTGCATTCAGTGTCGTCTGTCAATGCATTTTATTGGTTCAATCGTCCGTAGGTTTTGCTCAAGTCAGCGCAGCCAAGCCCTATAAAATCTTGGTGCCCTTTGCGGCGGGTGGGTCCTCTGATGTGATGGCAAGAAACTTGGCCAAGCAACTGAGTGATCAAACGAATACCCCCTATTTTGTAGACAACAAACCAGGCGGTGGGGGTGGGGTGGCGATTGAAGCTGTTGCCAAAGCCAACCCCGACGGGCACACCTTGCTCTACGGCACTATTGGTACCAACGGTGTTGCACCTGTCTTATTCAAGAATTTCCCCGTTGATCCCGTCAAGGATTTGCAACCTATTTCGATTTTGGCCTTCAATCCGAGCGTCTTGATTGTGAACAGCACATTGCCAATTCACTCATTGAAAGAATTAATTCTTTATGCGAAAAATAATCCAGGCAAGTTAACCTATGCTTCTGCGGGTAATGGATCCATATCGCATCTGGCCGGTGAATTATTGAAAACAACAGCGGGTATTGATTTGGTGCACGTGCCTTACAAAGGTGGTGGCGCTGCGGTCAATGATTTAATGTCTGGCAACGTCTCTATGATGATCGAGACCATTACCAATGCCATGACATTGGTGCAATCAGGCAAGATGCGTGCTTTGGCTGTGACCTCGAGCAAGCCATGGCCATCGAATCCCGAATTACCCACCTTTCAACAAGCTGGTCTGCCGGGCTATGAGGTCGATAGCTGGACTGGGCTCTTCACTTCGAGTGCAACGCCCAGGTCCCAGGTGGACAAGCTCAATGCCGAAGTTGCCAAAGCAACCCAAAACGAGAGCTATAAAAAATCGATGACGGCCATCGGGGTAGAAGCGTCAAGCTCTACACCTGAAGAATTTGCGGCATTTGTCAACAATGAGCTTGTGAAATGGGCAAAGGTGATCAAACTCACCGGGACCAAGATTGATTGAGCAATATTTAAACAGAAAAAGGATGTGACTCTATGTTTACCAGTACCGTAGGCGCCCCCATTCATGCTGACAAAGTTGATTTGAATAAAGATTATCGAAGTATCAAAGTCAGTCCCTATTCTCCTCATATCGGTGCGGTCATCACTGACATTGATTTGACAAAAGAGCTTTCGCAGACTCAGATTGAAGAGGTCAAACGAGCATTCATACAGTTTCAAGTTCTATTTTTTCGGGATCAAAAAATAAATTTTGATGATCAAATTCGGTTTGCCAGCCACTTTGGTTCATTGGGTCAACACGTTGGCGTCAATACGATCAGCAAGGGGACTGATAATCCATTGGTGAGAAAATTTCATTACGATGAAAACTCCATTCGCATTTCTGGTGAAAATTGGCACAGTGATCAATCCTGTGCTCCATTTCCCCCACTGGGTAGCATGCTTTATAACCATACCTTGCCCCCAAACAGTGGCGGTGACACCATGTTTGCCAGTACTTATGCGGCCTATGAAGCATTATCCGATCGAATGAAATCCTTCTTAAAGGGACTGACTGCCACTCACGATGGAACGAGAGTATTTGGGCCCGGAACGCCCATTTCAACCCACCCTATCATCGTTCGCCATCCCGAGAGTCAGCGACTGGGAATCTATGTGAATTGGGACTTCACTTCCCATATCAACGAACTTCCGAAAAATGAAAGCGATGCTATTTTGAAGTTTTTATACCGCCACATCGGTCGTGACGAATGGTCATGTCGCTTTCGCTGGGAAGAAAACTCAATTGCGTTTTGGGATAATCGGTGTGCTCAACACAAAGCCATATGGGATTACTGGCCCAACGTCAGATCTGGTTTTCGCGTGCAAATCGAAGGCTCCATGTCTCCAATACCAGGCTAGTATGATTCTAGGTCTGTGAGCGGTGAATAGGGGCGGGTGCCACTAGAGTTGCTTTCAAATCAAGCGCTACGTGGCATCGGTTCTGTCCATTGCAGACGCATTCAAGAGCTTGCCGTTGTCGGTTTTTTAAAAACCCTTCCACCTAGGCTCTTGCTCGGAGTGAAAGTGGGTATTTAAGCCCTGAAACTTGCGCGTGCTCAGCCCAATGGGTGGGGTCGAGCTTGCATCACTGACGAAGGCTAAAATTGTGATTGTCTTTGATTTCAGCGTAAAGATGAAGAGGTGAGTCATGAAGTTCCTGTTATTGATGCTGTTAACTTTCATCCATACAAGTTTTGCGGCCGATATCTACAACCCAGCCAATAACCAGCTGTCGATCCCAAGTGTGCAAGTTGGGTCTACAACCTATAACAATGTGGTGGTCACTGTGGGGAATATTCTCTCCATTGGTTCATCCTCCAATCAAAATACCTATATACGGATTCAAACCAATGTGGGATCCATGGATTTCCAGCTCTTTCCTGTGAGTGCGCCCCTGACCGTTCAAAACTTTCTGAACTATACCAATGCCGGTTTTTTTAATGGAACCATTTTCCATCGAGTCATCCCCAATTTTGTGATTCAGGGCGGGGGTTACACGCCTGGGCTTGTCCCCAAAATCCCTACACTGCCTGCTATTTCCCTAGAAACTCCAAATGGGTTGAGCAATACCTTGTACACCATTGCCATGGCAAGGACCTCAGATCCCAATAGTGCAACTTCTCAATTTTTCATCAATTTGGTCAACAACGCCAGTTCTTTAGACTACATCAATGCCGTAAATCCAGGCTATGCAGTCTTTGGGATATCAACCAATAATTTTGGATTGGGTGCGCAAACCAGTGCAACGATCAATACCATTGCCAATACAGCGACACAGACTGTCGGTGGGTTTGCAAATGTTCCAGTTACTGATGTGGTCATTCAATCCATCAAGGTCGTCAATAACTGAATTGCTGTTGCACCTCTGATCAGTCGGTGATGTAATGGGAAATACAAGCGTATAGTTGTGTCAGATGCAGCTTGCATTGTCATAACTATACCCGTGCTGAACGTATTCTTAAAGGAACTTGAATGTCAATGACCCATAAAATGAAATTTTTAAAATTTCGATTTGCTTTCCATTTGAGCCGCGTTTTTTGCTCAATGTTGTTGTTCTTGACCATCAATTCGTGGGCTCAATCCTCTTTCCCAAGTAAGACGATTCGAATTATTGTGCCCAATGCGCCAGGTGGTGCTGCGGATATATCGGCCAGAGCGGTTGCTCAGAAACTCTCTGAGCGAATCGGTCAAGCTGTTGTGATCGACAACAAACCCAGCGCTGGCGGTATTGTGGCGGCTGAATTGGTCTCCCATGCCGAGCCCGATGGCCATACTTTGTTGTTGATTTCGAGTGGGACAGCGGTGAGTGCCGCCCTCTTTAAGAGTCTACCCTTTGATACGGTCAAAGACTTTCAACCCATTTCCAAAATGGCCACTTTTGATTTGGTCATTGCCAGTGCACCGAATGGCCGATTCAAAAATTACAGTGATCTATTGACCTATGCGAAAGCAAATCCAGGTGCACTCAACATTGGAACACCGCAGATTGGTACCACTCAAAACTTGGCCGCAGAGTATTTCATGGCGTCCACGGGCATCAAGGCCCAAATTGTTCCTTTTAATGGAACACCGCCGGTGATCAATGCGCTCAGAGGGGGAGAGATCGACATTATGATTGATATTTTGGGGCCATTGATGACACAAATCACCAGCAAGTCCATCAAAGCCCTTGCTGTGTTGAGCGAGAAGCGGTCCCCTTTGTTGCCAGAAATTGCCGCCTGCAACGAAGCTGAAGGATTGAGTGGTTTCCACGTCTCGTCATGGAATGGGTTGGCAGCACCGGCAAAAACACCCAAAGACGTGATCAATCGCCTCAATCGCGAACTGCAGGCGATTTTGAGTAGCAGTGAAATTAAAAAGAAATTGGAAGACATCAGCATGATTGCGCAAAGCAGTTCGCCGGAACAAGCGGCTGAGCTTTTGAGTTCTGATATTCGCAAATGGAGTGACATCATTGCCAAAGCCAAAATTGAAAAGCAATAGCAAAGCTTCTTTTGCTTGAAGAGGGGGGCAGACTGAATGGGTCGATCAGTCAAGACCTCACATGGCGTATCACAAGTTCAAACAAAATGACACCTCATCTAATCAGTGTTCTTGCCATTTGAGAAGAAAACTTGTTGAGAATTCAAACTCAAGGCTCGATCGGATGCAAGTCAAACCTTCAATCGATCAAGACGCCGATCTGGATTTGGTGATTTCTATTTTTAAATGTTGAATTTCAGCCTGCAATTCATCGCGTTCTTTTTCAGCGCGGGACAACTTTGCTTCAATCTGAAACAGTAAGATGAATAGGCAAGCCGTTAAAACCGAAATGGGCATGATTTGATTGGTCTCTAAATGGAATTCCATGTAAATTCCAACCAATGCACCAATGACCCAGACTGAGACAAGAGAGACTTTAGAGGGGGATAAATTCATGGACTGATTCCTTTCAGGTATGGAGTTGATAGGGTCTTCTTATTGCTTGAGAAATAAAACAAGTCCTGCTAGACCAATCAGGGTATAGAGGAATGCATAAATTTTGATGTTTTGAAAAATAACGGTTTTTTCTACCTTTTTGTATCGCCAAAGATAGTAGTGGTGAAGAATAGGTGATACCAGTATCACCATGAATTCAACACTGAGTTCTGCAATTTCACCGGTCATGCGATCAACTCCTTCCCGCTTTTGATTTAACTTGAGTGTTTTGGTTTGTGACTTTGTGGCCAAAGTTGCATCACCACTTCTCTGTGATCTGCAAACGCATAGCAACTGTTGATGAGCTCTGGGATGGGTTTTACTTGTTCTTGTGTCGAGACGTTGAATCTCAAGCCGGTGATTCCCTGAAATGCCACGGTTGCCATGGGAATGAGCATTTCCTTCAAGTGAGTGCAACTCACAGTACCTCGCAATTTGGCCTTGACGAGTCGGGACCATCCTTTGCCAACTTGTTCTCCTACCAAGACCGAGAGGGTGTTTTCTGCTTCTTTGCAGATTTGATAGGGCGTCGTGTCCGATGCAGCCTCTATCCCTTGAATTATAAAATGTTCATCCACAGTGAATCGAATCAATAAGTCATGCAGATGCGATCCAGCCGGATTGGTCTCTTTCGACATCATACGATGAATAGGCATAGGTTTTGTGTCGACAAGGTGAGACTCAATGTCAAAGAAGCCATCATCGCGCTCAAAGGTGGACATGGTGATGACTCTGTCGTGAATGCGACGTCTTGGTGTTGGGGGGGATAAGGGCATAGTTGGTTTTAAAGGGTTGAATGGAATGAGTCAAATACATTGACTTGGGAAATCAGCATACAGCAATCATCATTTTTAAAGCATTCCAATATCTACCAATCTCTCGCTCGTGGCTGCCCAAGGTTTGTGGTCTGAACATGGACAATGTGACGGGGATTGACTTTACAAGTGAGTTAAGTTGGCAGGCTCGTCTTCGATGGTGTTGGTCAAAATGCCGATGTGCTCAATTTCAACTTCCGCAATATCGCCGGGCTTCATGAAAATGGGGGGTGTTCTGGCAAATCCAACGCCACCCATGGTGCCCGTTGCAATCATGTCTCCAGGCTCAAGCCGGATCCATTCGGTGATGTATTCAATGGTCGCTTCAATGGAATGAATCATCTCGGAAGTGTTTGCTTTTTGCATCACTGTTCCATTGAGACGCATCTCGATGTTCAAGTTCATTGGATTGGGGATTTCATCGGCCGTGACCAACCAAGGGCCACTTGCACCGGTTTTCTCAAAATTTTTACCGGGGCTGATTTGACTTGAATGCCGTTGGTAGTCTCTCAGACAAGCCTCATTAAAGCACGAATACCCGAAAATATAATCGAACACCTTGTCCCTGGGAACATAGCGACCGGTCGATTTCCCGATCACCACAAGAAGTTCGGCTTCCCAGTCCAGCATATGGGACACGCGAGGGCGTAAGATGGGTTTTTTGTGGGCCGTCAAGGACTCCTTCCAACGCGCAAAGATCATGGCGCGATCCGGTGCTTTGCGGTTGCCAATCGCCTTATTGGCTTCGCTCACGTGGTCGTGGTAATTGAGTCCGACACCGAAAATTTTTCCGGGATTGGGGATAACTGGTAAGAGGTCAACGTCATCGAAGTCATAGTCACCCTTTCCATCGTCAACAATCGATTTGGCGACTTGTATACCGTCGTGGACAATGAAGCTGTTGATGTCGGGATATTGCC
>CAIMTJ010000056.1 GCA_903844385.1 uncultured Burkholderiales bacterium | reverse complement strand
GGTCTCTGGCGAGAAAGAAGGCGAAACCGACTTGATCATCGCTTTGAGCGACAAGGCCTGGCTCACGGGCGAGGCGCAAACGGACAATGCCGGATCGCGCTCGACGGGCAGCAACCGCTTGAGCGCCAATGTGTTCCTCAACTCGCTCATGGGGTGGGGAGATCTTTTGGGCTTGAACATGCTGGCGACGTCGGGCAGTGGCTATGTGCGCTTGTCAGAAACAGTCCCCCTTGGCCACAGCGGCCTCAAGCTCGGGCTCAACGCCTCCAGTCTGTCGTATCACTTGGTCACCCAGGACTTCAGCGCACTCAACGCCAACGGTGTGGCCACCAGTGTTGGCCTGGAGTTGAGCTACCCCCTCATCAAATCCAGATCCTCGAGCGTGAATCTGGCCTTGTCGGCGGACCAAAAACACTATCTCAACAACGCCCAAGGTGCGCTGTCCTCGGACTACCTCAACACGCCAGTGGCCATCACCTTGAATGGTTTGCAAAGTGACGCTTTCGCTGGCGGGGGCAATTCACTCGCGAGTCTGAGCTTGTCGTCTGGGCGCATCAATTTTGACCGCTCACCGCTCCAATTACAAACGACCGATGCCAACACCACCCAATCTGGCGGGCGCTACGCCAAGGCCAGGTACTTGTTCTCCAGAGAGCAAAGCTTGTTCTCGGGCCTGTCACTTTATACCGCTGTGTCGGGGCAGTCGGCCAACAAGAACTTGGACTCTTCGGAGAAGTTTTATCTCGGCGGCATCAATGGTGTGCGGGCCTACCCCAGCAATGAGGCGGGGGGGAGCAAAGCACAGATGGCCAATCTGGAACTTCGCAGCTACTGGAGTGAGCGCTTGAGCGTGAATGTGTTTTACGATTATGGCCGCGTCATCATCAATTCGGATAATCATTTTGTGGGCGCATCCTCCCTCAATCAATATGCACTCAAAGGCTCGGGGGTGACCTTGGGCTTTCAAGCGCCCTCTGGCGCGAGCGTCAAGGCCACCTTCGCCAAAAGAATCGGCAACAATCCCAATCCGACCTCAAGCGGCAATGATCAAGATGGCTCGCTGGTGAAGACCCGCATCTGGCTCAATGCCAATGTGCCGTTTTAGTCTCCACCATGTCCTCGCGCCATGAACAAGGCCCAGGGTTCACGATGCCCACGCGGTGGCGAAGGTAGGGGTGAACTGGTTGGGGCAGAGGTTGGTCTGAGTTCTGTACAAACTGTTGTTTAAAGTATTCATTGCGACGGTAAAGTGCGGTCAATTGGACCGTTTTTGCGGTTCTGGCACTGCTTTAATATTAGAATTAACCCTAATGTCACAAAGATGGATTGGATCAAAGCAAGGGTATTTACTGCTACTCAAGGACCCCAACGGTTTGGCCCCCCCTCTTTGATGGACGCCCCATTTTTTTTCTCATTTCAACCTCCAGGAGACTTTCCCATGATTTTCAAAAAACTCGTTCTTGCCACTGCCGTCATGAGTGCTTTTTGTGCCCACGCTGAAGAGCCCGCTGCGGATCCCTTGGTCTTGAACGCTGGTGTGGTGAGTGAGTACCGCTACCGTGGTATTTCTCAGTCCGCCGTCAAGCCCGCCCTTCAAGGTGGTGCAGACTACACAGCGGCCAACGGTCTGTATGTTGGCACTTGGTTGTCGGCCATCAATTGGATCCATGACGCTGACCCCAAGGGTCAAGCCAAGGGTCCCGTGGAGATGGACATCTACGGTGGATACCGTGGAGCCTTGACGGAAGCCGTGTCCTATGACATTGGTGGCTTGGGCTACTATTATGTGGGCAACACCTTGAGCACCGTACCTGGTGCGGTCAACGCCAACACATTTGAAGTCTATTTGGCCCTGACTGCCATGAACTTCACGGCCAAGGTGTCTGACAGCACCACCAACCTCTTTGGCACCATCAACAGCAAGGGCAGCACCTATTTGGATTTGAGCTACACCGCTGACTTGGGCAATGGCTTGAGCCTTGTGCCCCATTACGGCAACCAAGTCGTGGCTCACAACTCACCCGTGAGCTACAGCGATTTCTCTTTGGCTTTGAACAAAGACGTCGGTGACGGTATTGTGCTCAGTGCGACTGCGTTGGGCACCAACTTCAAGTCCAAAAATGGCATGGCCTACACCTTGCCCCAAACCGGTGGCAAAGACTTGGGTTCAACAACCTTGGTCTTGGGCGTTAAAAAGAACTTCTAATCGGGCGCTGTCCTCGCCGCTGTATTTTCTTGGGCTGACTGGTGAACGCTGGAGAGCCCAAGCCTTAAACCCCCGCCTGATACGGTCGTATCGACGGGGATTTTTTTTTGCGCGCTGAGCGCGTTGATCAGTCTATGGGTGGATGGGTGTCTCAAGTGGGGTGCCCAAGCCTCAAGACCGAGTTTGAGGCTCAGCGTTGGGGCGCCAGACCCAGTCGTTCATGAAGTCTGGGCGATGCGGTGGTGTATTCAAAAGGAATTTTGTCTGTTTGAAACACCCGTTTGGCGATGCCATAAGCGGCCAGGGTCGCTTCATGAAAACCACTCAAGATCAGTTTTTTCTTGCCCGCATAGGTGTTGATGTCGCCCACGGCAAAGACCCCCTCGCAATTGGTGCTGAAATCCTCGGTGTTGACGATCACTTGTTTTTTCTTCATGGCCAGACCCCACTCACTCAAAGGGCCGAGTTGGGGAGAGAGTCCAAGGTTCACGCTCACCAGGTCCACTGAGGCGTTGTGACTGTGCAGCGCTGCATCCACCCAGGTGAGGCGCAAAGGAGACGACGCCTCAGGCGCGCGAGAGGCGTCGAAGACTTCACGCGCTGGCGCGCTTGGGGCCTCAAACGCCGTGATCTGACCGTGCAAGAACTGGAGCTTGACCGTTTGGGGCCCAGCTCTTGCCGAACTGGCGAGTTTGTTTTTAAACTGATCGATCAAGCCCTTGGGGGCATCGAGTTGTTCTCGTCGGTGAATGAGCGTGACCTGCGCGGGTGTGTCGCCACCGGTGTTGGGTGTGGCGGCCAGGTGCTCTAGGGTCTCGAGACTTTGCAAGGCTTCGCTCAAGGCGGCCTCATCTCCTCCCACCACCCACACCTCATGGGAAAGGGTTTGTCGGATGCGATCTTGGATGTCGCCGTAAAACACCCCCCGACCCAGCCAGGGCTCGAGCCCCAGGCTCACCAAAGGACGGGGTAAAAAAGCCCCGACCCCACATGCCAAGACCACGGCCTTGACCGCAAACACCAAACCCGAGGCCGTGCTCACACGAAAGCGCGGCGCACTGGGGTCTTGAGCCGCTTCTTGGGAGACGGGTGGCAAGAGGGTCTCGAGTTGGGTGACCAATTGTCCGCCATGAAAGGGGGCGTTGAAGGGCTTGATTTGGGTGAGCAGTCTCTCAATGAGCTCTTGCCCGGTGCAAGCGGGCAAGCCTGGGATGTCATAGATGGGCTTACTCGCATAAAGCTCGATGCATTGACCGCCAGGCCTGGGCAGCGGATCGATCAAGTGGCAAGAGATGCCCAAAAGTCCGAGCTCAAAGACTTGAAACAAACCCACAGGTCCAGCACCGATGATGAGGACATCGGTGTGAATGGGGGTGGGGGTGTTCAAAACCAAGGTGTTGTGGCGCTGGAGTGGGTCGCAAAAGAGCCATGCTCTGGGTGAGTGGCTTGAGCACGGACTTGCTCAGGGCTTGACCTCATGAAGGGCGCACCCTGAGGGGTCTGATTCAAAGGCGTTGCCTCTCGGCAGGGGCGTGGCATGGGCTTATCCGAGGAGATCCATGCCCGGCATTTCAGCGTTGGAGCTCGGACAATTTACCGGTTTTGTCTTTCCAGTCGTCTGCGTCGACCATGGGGGCTTTGCGTTTGGTGATGCTTGGCCAACCGATGCCAGAGAGCTCCGCATTCAAGGCCGTCATGTGCTCTTGATCGGGAGGCACGTCCTCTTCGGCGTAAATGGCATTGACGGGGCACTCGGGAATGCAAACCGCACAATCGATGCACTCATCGGGGTCGATGGTCAAAAAATTGGGGCCTTCGCGGAAACAATCGACAGGACAAACGTCCACACAGTCGGTGTATTTGCAGCGGATACAAGATTCGGTGACAACGTGGGTCATGACAAGCTTAATAGGTGGGTCAAAGAAGGGGCTCAACTTCGAACTCGAGCCGATGAGAGATTTTAAATCACAAAGTGGGGGGTTTGCGAATTGCCCTTACGCCGTGGCAAGTTTTAGGACAGGGCCGCTTCACGCGTGGGGCTGAGGTCAATCAACACCGCCCCAGCCGTTTGGTGGGTGGCCGTGTCGACCAAGATCATCGAGCCCGCCAAGCGGCAGTCCTGGAAGCTTTGCGCCATGATGGGCTCCTTGAATTTGAGCTCGACACGTCCAATGGCGTTCATCTTTAAGCTCTCAATCGGGTGGGGCTCGAGGGTGAGGATATCGATGGCGTGCAAGATGTCGGTGACTTGCGCTTTGACCCACTGGTGGCCGTGCAGCGCCCAGTAGGTGCGGCCCTTGACCAAGGGCTCCGTGTCCATCCAGGCCACGGTGGCTTGAATGCTTTGGGAGGCTTTGATCGGCGCAAGAAGGGCTTGGGGGTCACGCGCTGACGCAATCAGCCAGTCCCCGCGAGAGACGTCGACCTCGCGCTCCAAGATCACCCCCACGCTCTGGCCCGCTTGACCGAGTTGCTCGTCTTGGGTCTGGCGGGTGGCGTTCAAAATTTGCGCCACTCGGGCCCGCTGTTGGCTCGGGTGCACCTCGATCTCGTCTCCCACCTTCAAAGCCCCTGAGGCCACTCTCCCCCAAAACACCCGGCGGCCCTGATCGGTGCGGGCTGAATCGTGTTGCTTTTCCACCCACTGGACACACACCCAGGTCGCTCCAGCCAGGTCGGGCGGGGTGGTGGGCAAAAGCTCCAAGATGCTCAGCAAGCTCTCACCGGTGTAGCCGCACCAGTGGTGCTTGCTCTCGACCACATTCCAGCCTTTGAGAGCGGAGATGGGGACGGTGGCGTGAACGTGGATGTTGGCCTTTTGGGCGAATTTCGACAACGCGTCGCCAATGTGTTTGAAGGCCAGGGTGGGGTTGTCCACGGCATCGAGCTTGTTGATCACAAAGACCACGGAGGGCACCCGGAGCAAAGTCGCCAAGAGGGTGTGGCGGCGAGTTTGCGCCAAGAGTTCAAGGTTGGCGCGTTCCCAGTCGAGCTTGGTCGCGTCCACCAACACCAAGGCGGCGTCGGCGCTGGAGGCCGCTGTCACCATGTTGCGGGTGTACTGCTCGTGACCGGGGGCGTCGCCGATGATGAATTTGCGCCGCTCGGTGGAGAAGTAGCGATAAGCCACATCGATCGTGATGCCTTGTTCACGCTCAGCCGACAAGCCATCGGTGAGCAAGGCCAAGTCGGTTTGTCCCAAGCGTTGAACACCGGCCAAGTGGTCTTGCAGCACCGCTTGGGTGTCGACCAAGAGACGGCCAATGAGGGTGCTCTTGCCGTCATCGACGGAGCCACAGGTGATGAATTTCAAGGCGCTTTGGGTGAGCGCCTGGGCTTGAACGCTCAAGGCGCTGGCGGTGCTGGTGCTGGTGCTGGTGCTGGAGTTGGGCATGGTCAAAGAGGGTGGGTTGGGAGAGCTTGCTGGCAGCCGACTGTTTTTTATAAGTGCATGGCCTTAAAAGTAGCCATCTTTCTTGCGTTTTTCCATGGAAGCTTCTGAGGTTTGGTCGTCCATGCGAGTCGCACCGCGCTCGCTCACATCGGCACTCAAGGTCTCGATCACAATTTGCTGAGGAGTCGTGGCATGGCTCGCGACGGGACACGTGCAGGTGATGTCGCCCACGGTCCTGAAGCGAACACTTTCTTGGTGGGAGGTCTCGCCGGGCTTTAAGGGGGTGAGAGCGGTCACGGGCACCAAGAGGCCACGGCGATTGACCACCTCGCGCTGGTGGGCGTAATAAAGGCTGGGGAGCGCCATGTTTTCTCGCTCAATGTATTGCCACACATCGAGCTCAGTCCAGTTGGAGATAGGAAAGACGCGAAAGTGCTCACCCGGTTGGAGTCGGGTGTTAAAGAGGGTCCACAACTCGGGGCGTTGGGACTTGGGCTGCCAAGTGCCAAAGCTGTCGCGGTGCGAGAAGATGCGTTCCTTGGCACGGGCCTTTTCTTCGTCGCGACGAGCTCCTCCAATCAAGGCATCGAATTTGAATTCTTCGATGGCTTCAAGCAGCGTCACCGATTGGTGCACATTGCGCGACTCGTCGGGTCGCGACAAGCGCACGCTCCCTCGCTTCATGGAGTCTTCCACGCTTCGAACGATCAACTGCGCTTGAAGTTCTTGGGCGCGCTGGTCCCTGAAATCGGTGACTTCGACAAAGTTGTGACCGGTGTCAATCATCAACAAGGGGTAGGGGATGCGACCGATGCCAAAGGCTTTTTCGGCACATCGCAGCATCACCAAAGAGTCCTTGCCGCCAGAGAACAAGAGGGCGGGACGCTCAAAGACGGCGGCCACCTCGCGCAACAAGAAAATGGTCTCTTGCTCCAAACCGTCCAAGTGAGAAAAGCTAAGGGTGGAGGTGGGCTGGCGGGTGTCGTCAAGCGCGGCACTGTGGGCGAGGGTATTCATGGTGAGGGCAGGACTCAAAGTAGACGTGTTGGGCTGAGGGTTGCTTAGGGGGGGAGGGGTCGTGCAGACGTGTTGGATCGCTCGGAGAGCTTTAAGGGCTGGGGGCCAAGGCAGTGCTCACGTGCAGGCCGCACTCTTTGGCGTTTTCGTCCTCCCACCACCAGCGGCCTGAGCGGAAATCCTCCCCCATCGAGATTGCCCGGGTGCAAGGTGCGCAGCCAATGCTTGGGTAAAACTCATCGTGCAAGGGGTTGTAATCGACTTTGTAGGTTTTGATGTACTGCCACACATCGCCCCAGCTCCAGTCCATGAGGGGGTTGACCTTGACCCAGCCCTTGCTCTCGAGCTCGGACTCGTCGACCAAGGGGACAAGGGAGCGGGTGTTGGACTGCTCGCGCCTGAGCCCGGTGATCCAGGCCTTTTGAGCCGCCAAGGCGCGCGAGAGGGGTTCGAGTTTACGGATGTGGCAACACGCTTTGCGGTTGTCAATGCTGTCGTAGATGCCCAATTGGCCTTTGTCTTGAATGAACTCAATGACCGACTCGAGTCGGGGGTGAAAGACCTCGACGCTCACACTTTTGTGGCTTGCCAAGGCGGCTTGCGTTCTCTCTAAAAGCGCCAGGGTTTGTTGGTGCAGTGCGCCGGTGTCGAGGACAAAGACGGTGGCGGGCAAGGAGAGGGACTGCAGCAAATGCGTGATGACCACATCTTCTGCCCCCAAGCTCGAGGCTTGCTTGATGGGGGTGTGTTGTTTGACCGCTTGCGACAGTCTTGCGCGGGTGAGCCCCAAGAGGGCGGAGAACTCGGGGCGGTCTTTGGCAAATCGCTCGGTGGCCCGGATTGGGGCTGCCTTGGGGGTGGCTTGCATAGGTGTGGGGCTCAGATGGAGTGAAGAAGTGAGGGGCTCAGCGCGGTGGTCTGGCAAACAAGGGCTGGGCGTTGATCGCGTCGCCTTGGTAAAAATCGCTGAACTGGGCCATCAATTTTTGTGCATGTTCGGCGTTTTGATCGGCTCTGAGAACGGCACTGGTGAAACCGGTGCGCTTCATTTGCACGATTTGGTCGATCAAGACCTCACCCGTGGCGCGGATGTCGCCCACAAATCCACACCGGCGGCGAAGCATGACGGCTTGGCTGAAAGCGCGCCCATCGGTGAACTTGGGGAAATGCAAGTCGATGCGCCCAATGTCCTTGAATTGGCCTTGGAGACTGCGCGAGAGTTCGTGTTTGAGCTCGCTTGGGTCGACGGTGTTGTCCAAAATCAGCACGAGCTGAGCCTGTGCGCCCTCGTGGCTCGAAGCTTGGCTCACGCCTGGCCACTGCGTGGCAATGGGTGTGAGGGGGTCGGTGTGTTGCAATAAATTCATACTCAAACCAAAGGTCTCATCGGTGTTCAAAATCACAGCGGGCAGGGTGGGCGTTTGCATCCAGTGGGTTGTCAAGCCCCTGCAGGGCTGGCGGGCAAGGGGGCCAAACGTGCTTGGTTGGCGACCTCTTTGAAGGCATCAAAGCCGATGCGCTTGAACGCATCGATGAGGTGTTCGCCTGCAGTGCGGTGTGACACATAAAAATTCAAAATGGCTTCGATCACATCCAAAACCTCGTGCACGGAAAACGACGGACCCACCACCCGTCCGGGTGATGCTTCACCTGAGAGGTCCGAGCCGTCCGAGCCGCCCAGCGTCACTTGGTACCACTCCTGACCGTCTTTGTCCACGCCCAAGATGCCGATGTGGCCGCTGTGGTGGTGACCACAAGAATTGATGCAGCCGCTGATGTGCAAATCAATCGGCCCCAAGTCTTCGAGCTCGTCGAGGTCTTGGTATCGCTCGCTGATGTGGGCGGCCAAAGGAATGCTCCTCGCGTTGGCCAAGGCACAGTAGTCGCCCCCTGGGCAAGCAATCATGTCGCTCAAGAGTCCAATATTGCCTTGGGCCAATCCGAGCGCCTGCGCTTGGAGGTAAAGGGCGGGCAAACTCTCCAGGTGAACCCAAGGCAGCAACAAGTTTTGGCTGTGGGTCACGCGCGCTTCGCCGCTGGAGAAACGCTCGACCAAATCGGCGGAGCGCTCGAGTTGCTCCGGGGTGGCGTCCCCTGGGGCTTGGCCCAAGCGCTTGAAGGACAAGGTCACGGCTCTGAGAGCGGGGTTTTTGTGCAAGGCAACGTTTTGATGCAACCAGCGTTGGTAGGCCTTATCCTGGGTGATGGCTTGGCGTTGGTCCGCGTCTTCAATCAACACCGGGGCTTGGAGTGCAGGTGCTACAAAACAACGGCTCACGCGCTCGAGTTCGGCTTGGGTAACGGTGTGCGGGCCCGCATCATCGTGGGCAATGCGGATGAACTCCTCCTCCACCTCTTGGGTGAATTTGGCCCTTTCGGCTTTGACCAAGATTTTGATGCGCGCTTTGTAGATGTTGTCTCTTCTGCCCCAGCGGTTGTAGACCCGCACGACCGCTTCGAGGTAATTGATGATTTGTGACCAGGGCAAGAACTCACGGATGACCACGCCGGTGATGGGGGTGCGACCCATGCCACCGCCCACCAAGACTTGAAAGCCCAATTCACCTTGGGCATTTTTTTCCAAAAAGAGTCCCACATCGTGCCACGCCGTGGCGGCTCGGTCTTCTTTGGCGCCACTGATGGCGATTTTGAATTTGCGTGGCAAAAAAGCGAACTCGGGGTGCAAGGTGCTCCACTGGCGCAAAATCTCGCCAAAGGGGCGAGGGTCGGCGATCTCGTCAGGGGCGACACCGGCGAGCTCATCACTCGTGATGTTTCTGATGCAGTTGCCACTGGTTTGGATGCCATGCATGTCAACACTGGCCAAGAGATCCATGACGTTGGCTGCCTCGCTCAAGGGGATCCAGTTGTATTGCACGTTTTGGCGGGTGGTGAAGTGGGCGTAGCCTTGGGTGAGGCTGGGTGCCTTCACGGGCCTGGGGTGGTGCTTGACCAAGCTGTGTGCATCAATTTGGTTTTGCGTCTTCTGGGCCGACTCGAACAAGGCCGCTTCGGGGCGGTCGTATTGCCGGGCAATGGTGGCCAAGACGCGCAACTGTTGGCTTGAGAGTTCACCGTAGGGAACCGCCACCCGAAGCATGGGGGCGTAGCGCTGCACGTACCAGCCGTTTTGCAGTCGCAAGGGTCGGAACTCTTCGTCACTCAAGCTTCCGCTCAAATGGCGCTCGAGTTGGTCGCGGAATTGATCGGCGCGCGCGTGAACAAACTGACGGTCAAAGGGAGTGTATTGGTACATGTTAATTCAAAACGAGTTTGGTGCCAGCCAGCGTCAATAAAACACTCAAGATGAGGCGAATGATGCGCTCGGGTGTGCGGGTGATGAGCAAAGAGCCCACCCAGATGCCAGGCAAGGAGCCACTCACGAGTTTACCAAGAAGAGGCCAGTCCACCGAACCCATCGAGGCGTGACCGAGTCCAGCGACCAAGGTCATGGGCACAGCGTAGGCAATATCAGCCGCGACAATGCGCGAGAGCGCGATCCTGGGGTAGAGGAGCATGAGCACGGTCACGCCAATGGCCCCCGCACCCACCGATGTCAAGGTGACCAAGCAGCCGATGACAAAGCCAAAGAGAACGGTGAGCGCGGGACGCTCAGAAAGGGTGTCGGCGTCATGGCCCGAGCTGTGGGGATGAGGCGCGCTGGCCACGCCGCTTGGGGCGGGTGGGACATTCAGCCCCAATTGGTGTTGGTGCAGCACCTCGCTTGCGGCCATGCCCAGTGGGGGCAGGTGTCGGGTTTTCAGGGCCTTGTACAGCAAGGAAGCGGCGGTCAAGAGCAAGGCCACTCCAAGCGTGTGGGTGATGACCCACTGCACGTTCGCACCTTCTGAGCCCACCCAGTCCAAGACCGCCAAGGTGATCAAAGAGGCGGGGATGGAGCCCGCACACAGACGAATCACAACGGGCCAGGGAATGAGCCTTTGGCGCCAAAGCCCATAGGTGCCGCCCAATTTGGTGATGGAAGCAAACAGCAAGTCGGTGCCCACCGCCATGTGGGGCTTGATGCCCATGAAAAAAATCAACAATGGGGTCATCAAAGAGCCCCCGCCCACGCCCGTGAGGCCAATCACAGTCCCCACAAAAAACCCGGCCACCACAAAGTAAAGATCATTCATAGGCAGGCACTATAAGCCTTGATAGTCATATCGCAAACGATATTAAAATTCTAAATTAATAACTAAAAGTTATGTAGCTAGATTGAAACGCCGCGGATCCATGGCTTTCAAAAGCCGTTGAGGCAGGGCTTGAGGCTCGCCATTGATTTGGGCACTCAAGACCTCGGCCATCAGGGTGCACAAGGCCACCCCTCGAGAGCCCAGTGCAGCCATCACATAAAGCCCGCTCTCTGGGGCGGGCGAGTCAAGGGTCGTGCCCTGGGTCGTCATGGGCCCACAAAGTGGCACGCGGTCCGGGCAGGTGCTCCTCACCCCACTCCAGTCCAAGAGCTCGATGTCTTGAACTTTCACGGGTACCCGCCCAGGAAAGAGGCTTTGCAGGTGGGCCCAGTTGCGCATTTGACTCTTTGCTGAGTTTTGAATATGGGGCTGCTCGCGCTCAAAGGTCGAGCCAATGAAAAATAAAGAGCCTTTGTGCGATTGCAGATCGATGTTCGGTGTCCAACTGATGGAGCCGTGAACCGGGTAGGTGGGCAATCCTGTCATGGGCAGGGGTAAGTGAGGTAAGTGAGGTAAGTGAGGTAAGTTTGTGGAGTGAGGTAAGTTCGTAACGTGAGGTAAGTTTGCTGTGTAAGGTAAGTTCGTAACGTGAGGTAAGTTTGTTGAGTGAGGTAAGTTGGTAACGTGAGGTAAGTTCTTCGCCGCGGCCAGTCCCTGGGTTTCAATAGGGCAGTTGGACCTTTCTAAATCAACCATCGATCCCATGGTGATTTGCCCCTTGATCACTTGTAAGGGCCAAGTCTGGGCGATCTCTTGGAGTTCAAGCGTGCGTGCCGCGTTTTCTGTGTCGGTAGGGCCGATCAAAGCGCTCAGGAGAGATTGAGTTCCAGGACCCGCAGCCACAATCAGCGTGGCGCAGCGAATTTCTGTGGAGGTGGACTGCTCGTGGGCTCCTGCGAGGAGGACACGCCAGCGTTCAGCCTTGGCGTTGCCTTCGTTGGCTGCGATTTGGCGAACGGTTTGAGAGCTCAAGCACTCAATGTTGGGGTGCTCGAGCAAGCTCTCGATCAAGGCCTGGGGCTTGACCCAGCCAGCAGGTCGGTGCCAAAGGGCCGCAGCATCGGGTTCAAGGGGCTCGCCGTCAAGCGTCCAATCTGCATAAAAAGGGGCTGAGAGTCTTTGGGCGCTGAGTTGAGCCAAGGCGCTAGGGTCAAGGCTCGATTTGCTGGGTTTTTTGTATTCCAAGACACCCGTGACTTGGTGCAGGCCCCGTGTTGAATCGGGGTCCAAGAGATGCAAATAGCCCAAGAGCACCCGAATGCCGGCTCGAATCAAGCGCGACTGCACGTTCTCGTCGCCCGTGAACATGGGGTGAAACATCGCCATGGGCAATCCTTGTGCACCATCCGACAAGGGCCGAGCTTGATCGTCCCAACCCAGGCCTGAGGGTGCGGCGGTATTGCGGGGTTGTCGAGCATCGATCACACGCACTCTCCAGCCTCTCATGGCCATGCTTCTGGCCACACTCGCGCCAGCGAGTCCTGCCCCAATGACCACACAACTTCTTTCCAGCTCGGCGCTCGTGTTGCTGCTTGCTAAAACCCGTGGGTCTGAGGGTCCAGGGGCGAGCGAGGGCCGGGGAGTGAGCCAATGGGGCTCATAAGTTGCGCGCAGCTGCTCGCGTTTTGGAGAAAGCCCTGGGGTGATCTCCACCTTAAAGCCAGCGGATTTCAAGCCCTCTTTGACGCCTTTGGCCACACTCCAAGTGGCCACTTGCGTGCCGATGCGGCAGTGAGCCGCGACCCCTTTGAGGGTCAATGGGCTCCACATTTGCGGGTTTTTGAGCGGGGAGAACCCATCCAAATAGACAGAGTCGAAGACGCCCACCAAAGATTTGAGGGCATCTTGCACATCGGCCACGATCACGCTCAAGTGCACCCGACCGCCCCCAAAGATCAGTTTGTGAAACCCGGGCAGGAGGCCCCAATAGGCCTGGATGAACTCTTGGGCCAGCGCGTGAAGCTCGGGCCAGTCTTGCACGCTCAGCCACACATCTTGGGGCTTGACCGGGTGCGCCTCCACACTCACGTAGTGAAGCATCTGGGGGGCGTGGGGGTCTTTTGACCAGGCAAGCCAGGTGGCCAAGAAATTGAGCCCGAGCCCCAAACCTGTTTCCAAGATGCGCCACTGCGACTGGTCCCGCCACAAGGCGCCGTCCCCGACAAGACCGCAGCCGGACAAAAAAACATGGCGTGCTTGATCAAGACCGCCCAAGCCATTGGTGCCACTGGAGCGGTAGATGTCGTTGTAGCGGGGGTTGAAGGGCACCTGGCCTTTGATCCTGGTGGAGGAGGCAGGCGGTTTGGGTTGAGCTTCAGGCTTGGGAGGCGAATCGGGTGCAGACTTGGAAAGAGTCCCTGGGACTGGAGGGTTTTGAGGAGCTTGGGGAGCTTGGGGAGCCAGGGGGTGGGTTTGCCAAATGACCGTTTCAGCAGTGGGCAACACAGTTCAAGTCCCCAAGTGAGCGTTCAGGGCCGCGCCAGAAAGCTCGATCAAACCCCTTCGAGTCTTGGCAGAGAACAGCAGGCCCGCGGGGAAGGTGGCCTTAAGCGGCGGGCGGTGGAACATAACCCTGGGCTTCGTCAGCACCATCACCAAAGAAGTGCTTTTCCATTTGGCGCGCCAAATACTGGCGAGCTCTCAAATCGGCCAAATTCAGGCGATTTTCATTGACCAGCATGGTTTGGTGTTTGAGCCAGTCAGCCCAGGCTTCTTTGCTCACGCCCTCCCATATGCGCTTGCCCAGCTCGCCCGGGTAGGGTGGGAAATCAAGTCCATCAGCGGCTTTGCCTAACTTGATGCATTGAACGGTTCTGGCCATGGGTGCAAATCCTTAAAAGTTGACTGGGGTATAGCCCAGTGAGGGCTTGATCCCTTGAGAATGAGGCATTGTAGTGTGGGATTGGCCTCGCGTTGGAGGATCCATGGCAAATGGTCTTGATGAGGGTGGCACTAGAGGTGGCGACACTTAGAACGGTTTACCCCAGCTGGCAGGCCAGTGAGGAGGTCAATTGATCCATAATGGCTTACTGGTCAGCAAGAACTTTTACCAGAGAGTCATCCCCCTGGGGTCGATCATGACGTGCTTGAAGCGCAGCTTGTCATCCATTTTTTTCGAGAACACATTTCTATGACTGAACAACGATTGCAGACCCCTGCGCCAGCGTCCAGTACTGAGTCACTGAAGTCGTCGCCACCCCAGGGGGTGCACATAACGCGCTGGTCGGCGCTCAATGATTGGGCGCGCCAAACGCTCAGAGAGCATCCTTCGCGCACCTTTTTTCTCATGGGCCTCATCCCCTTGGCACTCCTGGCGGTGGGCCTGTACTTGCAGCATGTGGTCGGGCTCGAGCCATGCCCCATGTGCATTGTGCAGCGCTACATCATGCTGATTTTCAGCATCACGGCTTTTTTGATGGCGGCATCTCGCTTACTCAAAATTCAAGGACTCGGTTTTTCACTCTTGGCGCTCGAGTCCATGGGGGGCGCCTATGTGGCCGCGCGGCAAAGTTGGCTGCAGTGGTACCCGCCCGAGGTCGTGATGTGCGGTCGCGACTTTTATGGCATGATCGAGACCTTCCCCTTAAAGCGTGCCATCCCCATGATTTTCAAAGGCGGTGGCGACTGCTCGGTGGTCGACTGGACCTTTCTCGGTGGCAGTATTGCCAATTGGTCATTTGTGGCCTTTGTCGGATTGGCCTTGTTGGCCCTCACGTGTCTCACCTTGCTGATCCAAGGCGCTCATCGCGTGAGCGAGACCTCAGTGTCGCCCAACTCAACCCCAAAGCCGCACTCACCATGAATCAACTCGATGCTTTGAAACAATACACCACGGTCGTGGCCGACACCGGGGATTTTCTCGAGCTCGTGAGTCTTGCCGCCCAAGATGCGACCACCAACCCGTCGCTCATTTTGAAGTCGGTGTTAAAGCCCCAGTACCAAGCACTGCTTGAAGACAACAAAGCGCGTTTCTCCCACGAGCCCTTGTCACTTCGCATGGACAGACTCATCGTGCAATTTGGCTGTGAGATTTTGGCGCATGTGCCTGGACGCGTGTCCACCGAAATCGATGCCAGGTTGAGTTTTGATGCCAGTGCCTGTGTCGAGCGTGCCCGTCAGATCATGCGGCTTTACGCCGAGGCGGGCACGCCCCCCGAGCGTGTGCTCATCAAAATTGCCTCGACCTGGGAGGGCATGCAAGCCGCTCGCGTGCTTCAAGCCGAAGGTATCCGTTGCAATTTGACCTTGCTGTTTTCTCTGCCACAAGCCCAAGTGTGTGCCTCCTCTAGGGTGAGCCTCATCTCTCCGTTTGTGGGTCGCATCTACGATTGGCACAAAAAAGCCAAAGGCAGCCTCTGGAAGGAAGCCGAGCACCTTGGCGCACAAGACCCAGGGGTGCAATCGGTCACGGCCATCTACCACTATTACAAATCACACGGCATTGCCACTGAAGTGATGGGTGCGAGTTTTAGGAACACGGGCCAAATCATGGCCTTGGCCGGTTGCGATTTGCTCACCATCAGCCCCGAGCTCTTGACGAGCCTCAAAGACACGCAAGTTCAAAGCGCGTTCGAGCCCGCATTGCGCCCAGTCGACTCGCCGCTGCTTGGCGACAAGCCTCTTCATTTGAGCGAGAGCGTTTTTCGTTTCGCCTTGAACGAAGATGCCATGGCCAGTGAAAAACTCGCTGAGGGCATCCGCGCGTTTTGTGTTGATACCCTGAAGCTTGAAGCCTTGATGCATTGATGCATTCAAGCATCAATTCATCAAAACGTCCTGGCGGGCCTTTTCAAAGCCTTGCAGGCCATCCATCCCCCTTCACCTCCTAAAGACTGGCAAGCCATGAGCTCAACCCCCCAACCCAACACGCTCATGCCACCCGCTGAGCCCGGACCGTTCTTGAGCAAGAGTTTGATGCTTTTGGTGCTCTGTCAAGGACTCTTTCTCACCAACAATGTGAGCTTCATTGCCATCAATGGATTGGTGGGCTTGTCCTTGTCGCCCACGCCTTGGATGGCAACGCTGCCGGTCATGGGCTATGTGGTGGGCAGTGCCATGTCAACGGCCTTGGTCGCCCAAGTGCAGTCGCGCTGGGGCAGAAGGCGCTCTTTTCAACTCGGCCTCCTGGTGGGCTTATTGGCTTGTTTGCTCTGCGCAGCGGCGGTGTACGCCCACAACTTTTGGGGTTTGATTGCGGGCACGGTGGTCGCGGGCTTTTACAGCGCCAATGCGCAACTCTACCGCTTTGCGGCGGCCGAGCTCGCCCCAGCGGCTTTCAAAGAAAAAGCCGTCTCCTGGGTGTTGGCAGGCGGAATCTTGGGGGCTGTTCTCGGGCCCAATATCGCCAACTGGACCAAAAACATCTTGAGCGTGCCCTATATGGGCGTTTACTTCTGCTTGGCTGTGGTGGCGCTTTTGGGAATCGTGGCCATGCAAGGCATTGAGTTTCCGCCTGAGGCAGCCAAAAAAAATGATGAACCTGCCGCTCGCAGCATGCGTGAGATCTTTGGGCAGCGTGTTTTCTTGGTCTCGGTCATTTGCGCTGCCATGGGCTACGGCATCATGAATTTGCTCATGGCTGCCACCCCTTTGGCCATGGACGTGTGTGGCTTTGCCTTTCACGATACCGCCTTTGTGCTCGAGTGGCATGTGATTGGTATGTTTGCGCCAGGGTTTTACACGGGTGACTTGATCAAGCGGTTTGGCGCCTTTCGCATCATGGTGGCGGGGGTGATCTTGAACTTTGCTTGCGTGGCCATCGCCCTCTCGGGTCAAAGCCTGTTTCAATTTGTGGCCGCCTTGTTGATGCTCGGGGTGGGTTGGAATTTCCTCTTCACCGGCGCCACCACCATGGCGATATCGCTCTTTAGCGCTCAGGAAAAAAACAAAGCCCAGGCCTCCATCAATTTCTGGGTCTTTGCCACCATGGCCCTCACGTCGCTGAGCTCTGGGGCCTTGGTGACGACGGCCGGGTGGAGTTTGCTCAATCTGGGCAGTTTGGTCTTGGTGGGCGTGATCGCAGCGTCTTTGTGGTGGCTCAAGTCTGACGTGAAGAGCACAACAGCACAACCTTAAAGCACAACCTTAAAGCACACAGCGTAGGCAGCTGTAAATTAACCCAATAAAATCAAATCGTTAAACGACTATTTTGGCGGCGTGTAACCAAACGTGTAACGAAGAAATTTGCTTTATTTGGCTCCAATAGCAGAGCTCGAACTTTTATTTTAAGGGTATTGGATGTCAAGTTTAACTTGACATTGTAAACTACTTGTTTACAATCGGCATCAATGATCACATCTTTCAAACACAAGGGTTTGGAGCTTTTCTTCACCAAAGGCAGCTACAAAGGAATTCCTGCTGAGTACGGTTCACGTATTGAAAGGATGCTGGACCGTTTGGATGCGTCAAAAGAAGCTGAAGACATGGACTTGCCTGGCTACATGTTTCACGCATTGAAAGGTGATCGAAAAGGTGAGTTCGCAGTTTTTGTCACAGGCAACTGGCGAATCACATATCAATTTGTTGGCGAAGACGCCATGAACGTTAACTTGGAGGACTATCGCTGATGAGATCTCTACGAAACCCCAATCGCAAGCCAACGCACCCCGGCGCAGTTCTGCGTGAGGATGTGCTGCCAGAACTGGCATGGACACAAGGAGAGTTTGCTGCGCGTCTCATGGTCAGTCGACAAACTGTATCAGACTTACTTCACGAGAAAAAAGCAGTTACAGCGGAGATGGCCATTCGAATTGCAAGAGCAGTGGGCGGCACCCCTGAAAGCTGGCTTCGCATGCAGGAGGCTTTGGATCTTTGGACGGCTGAAATCAAGTTCAAGAACAATCCTACGACTGCTCCAATATTGAAACAGTCACTTGTGGCTTAATTGAATGAGTTTTTGTGTTTAGGACGCTCAGCCTGATTAGATTAAAAGGGGAGTTGTTTACAACCAATTCAGACTTTTAACTGAAGCCAACCGCCGTGTAATATACGCGCAATAACTTGATGAAATTTGAGGGCAAAAAGTCACCCAGAGGCCCTCAGCGCGACAACTAGTTGCGCATAAAAGGAAAAAGCATCGCTTTTGATGATGCTTTTTTAGGTGGCTCCTCGACCTGGGCTCGAACCAGGGACCTACGGATTAACAGGTGAGCGCCTGTGAGAGAAGGGTTAGACCAGTTTTTTCACCAGCACCCGACTGCCGCGCTCGGTGTTGTATTTCTTTTGCCGGGCGGCGGGTAGCCATTCGGGTTCAACGGGGACAAAACCGCGTTTGATGAACCAGTGCATGGTGCGGGTCGTGAGCACAAAAAGGCTGGTGAGTCCCATGGATCTCGCGCGGTGCTCGACGCGTTTGAGCACCTTCTCGCCATCGCCTTGGCCTTGGGCCGCAGGAGCCACCGTCAGTGCGGCGAGTTCTGCCGTTTTGTGATCGGCGTAGGGGTAAAGTGCTGCACAGGCAAAGATCACCCCATCGTGCTCGATCACCGTGTACTGGCCAATGTCGCGCTCGATCTCGGTGCGAGAGCGCTTGACCAAGGTGCCGTCGTTCTCGAACGGTTCGATCAGCTGCAAAATCCCCCCCACATCTTCATGGTTGGCTTCTCGGATGCTTTCGAGCTTTTCGTCCACGATCATGGTACCAATGCCATCGTGCATGTAGACCTCGAGCAAGAGGGCGCCATCGACCTTGAAGGGCAGGATGTGACTTCTCTCCACACCGGCTTTGCACGCCTTCACACAGTGCTGCAGGTAAAAGGCCAGATCTTCGGGGTTGTTGGGGGGCGGGAGTTGCAAGAGCAGTTTTTCTGCATCGGCCAAGGGCAACTCGGTATCGATGGGGTTGTCTTCGAGCTCACCCTCAGCATCGGCCGCGTTGCCAGGCACCCCAACGTCGGATTCCAGTGGGCGCACTCTCAGGCCCGGGATTTCGGTGATAAATATCAGTTTGTCCGCTTGCAGTGCAATGGCCACCGATGTCGCCACCTCTTCCATGGCCAAATTGAAGGCTTCCCCCGTGGGTGAAAACCCAAAGGGTGACAAAAGCACCAAGGAGCCGGCTTTGAGGGTTTGCTCGATGCCCTCAATGTCAACTTTGCGCACGAGCCCCGAAGACTTGTAGTCCACGCCGTCAACAATACCGATGGGCCTGGCGGTGATGAAGTTGCCCGAGATCACCCGCACGGTTGCACCCGCCATGGGGGTGTTGGGCAGTCCTTGGCTAAAGGCCGCTTCAATCTCATAGCGCAGCTGGCCCGCCGCTTCTTGAGCACAGTCCAGGGCCACCTCATCGGTGATGCGAACGCCTCGGGCATACAGCGGCTGGTGGCCTTTGGCCAACAATTGCTCGTTCACCTGGGGTCGAAATCCATGCACGAGCACGATGTTGACCCCCATGCTGTGGATGAGGGCCAAGTCTTGAACGATGCTTTGGAGTTTGCCCGCGTGAATGGCTTCTCCCGCCACCGCGACCACAAAGGTTTTGCCCCGGTGCATGTGAATATAAGGCGCCACGGAGCGAAACCATGGCACAAAGGTGAAGTTAAAGACCGCGGACATGGTGGGTGATGTGTTCTTGATGGGGTAGAAAAACGAAATGACTTCTCACGAGCAGGGCTGCTGTTTGGGCTTTCAACGCTCGGGCCAAAGGCAGGCGGGCTTCATAGGAGAAATCGGCCAATGAGATAATAGCGAATTGTGGACTCATTTCCACTTGTTTTGACGCGATTGTCGCTTTCTTCGTGGTTCATTTTGCCCTTCAAACTCGATTATCCCCCCTCCTTGCCCGTCTCTCTTCGTAAAGAGGAGATCATGCGCGCCATCCAAGACCACCCCGTGGTCATTGTGAGCGGGGAGACGGGTTCCGGAAAAACCACACAACTGCCCAAAATGGCCTTGAGTCTGGGCCGCGGTCGCATGAATGCCGCGCCTGGAGAAAAGGGCAAGCTCATCGGCCACACCCAACCGCGGCGAATTGCGGCGACCTCGGTGGCCAAGCGCATCGCGCAAGAGCTCGACACCCCGCCTGGGGAGGTGGTGGGCTACAAGGTGCGATTCAACGATCAGCTCGGCCCCAACGCCTCGATCAAACTCATGACCGATGGTATTTTGCTCGCGGAGACGCAAGGCGACCCCTTGCTCAAGGCCTACGACACCATCATCATTGATGAGGCGCATGAGAGAAGTCTGAACATTGATTTTTTGTTGGGCTACTTGCGCGAGATTTTGCCGCGTCGCCCAGACCTCAAAATCATCGTCACCTCGGCCACCATCGACTCGGAGCGGTTTTCCAAACACTTTGCGTCTGCCAAAGGCCCGGCGCCCATCATCCAGGTCTCGGGCCGCACTTTTCCCGTGGAAGTGCGCTACCGCCCCTTTGAAGAGCAGCGTGATTACGGCATGAATGAGGCCATTGCGGATGCGCTCGATGAACTCTGGAGCAACCCGCACCAGTCAGGCGACGTGTTGGTGTTTTTGCCCGGTGAGCGTGAAATTCGAGATGCGGCCGATCACTTGAGAGAGCATCTGAGGAGCCAAGTCACGATGTCAAGCGCTGAGGTGCTGCCGCTCTTTGCCAGACTCACCCCCGCGGAGCAAGAACGCATCTTTGCCCCGCACTCAGGGCGGCGTGTGGTCTTGGCCACCAACGTGGCGGAGACGTCTCTCACGGTGCCCGGTATTCGTTATGTGATCGATTCGGGACTCGCCCGGGTCAAGCGCTACAGCTTTCGCAGCAAGGTCGAGCAGCTGCTCGTCGAGCCCATCAGTCAAGCGGCAGCGGCGCAAAGGGCAGGGCGTTGCGGTCGGGTGGCGGACGGTATTTGCATCCGTCTTTTTGATGCGCAAGATTTTGCCGCTCGTTCGCCCTTCACCGATCCGGAGATTTTGCGCAGTTCGCTCGCCGGGGTGATTTTGCGCATGAAGTCGCTGCACTTGGGGGATGTGGAGCGCTTTGCCTTTTTGGAGCCCCCCCGCCCCAAAGCCATCACCGATGGCTATCAACTGCTCAACGAACTGGGCGCCGTCAACGATGAGCATGAGCTCACCCCTTTGGGGATGCAGTTGTCCAAGTTGCCTCTCGACCCCAGGGTGGGGCGCATGATCTTGGAGGCCAAAACCCGGGGCGCTCTTCACGAGGTGCTCATCATTGCGGCGGCCTTGAGTGTGCAAGACGTGAGAGACCGTCCCATCACGGCCCAAGGCCCGGCCGATCAAGCCCACGCCAAGTTCAAGGACGACCGCAGCGAGTTCTCGGGCTACTTGACCTTGTGGAATTGGATTGCCACCCAGCGCGGTGACAAACCCATCGCCCTTCAAGCCGCGCTTGCTGAGGGCAATGAGGGTACTGAGGCAGGCAGCAATGGAGGCAGTGGGGGTCTTGGCGAGGCTGAGCAAGTCAATGCGCTCATCCCCATCCAGGTGCCGCCTCCAACCCTCAAGTCCACCCTCTCACCCCAACACAGGGCGGCTGAAAAACGCATCTTGGAGCGCCAACAAAGCCTGGCAGCGAGCAAAGTCATCGCTGTCAAGGCACCCGCTGTGGGCAAGAGGGGGCCAGCGGGCAGGGCTGGCACGCCAGGCGGGGCGACCCAGGCTCAAGGTGCTCAAGCGGCTCAAGCGGCTCAAGCGGGAGGTGCTCATGTGCGCCTGAGTGTTCGGCAGTTTGAGTCCCTTCTTAAACAAAATTTCATCAACGTCAGGCGCCTCAGAGAGTGGCGTGACGTCTACACCCAACTCTTGACAGTGGTGAAGGACCAGGGCTGGCGCATGAATGTCAATCCCGCGAGTTTTGAGCAGTTGCATTTGAGCTTGCTCTCAGGACTCTTGGGCAACGTGGGCTATAAGCCGCCTGAGGAAGAGCATTACTTGGGTGCTCGGGGGATCAAGTTTTATCGACACCCGGGCGCGCAGCTTAGAAAAAAACCGGGCCAGTGGGTGGTGGCCTCCGAGATCATCGAGACCACCCGGGTGTTTGGTCGAGGAATCGCCAACATCGAGCCCAAGTGGCTCGAAGAGTTGGGTTCGCACTTGCTCAAGCGTCAACTTCTCGATCCGCATTGGGAGAAAAAAACCGCCCAAGTCACCGCCCTTGAGCGTGCCACGCTTTACGGCTTGGTGGTCTACAACGGGCGCAAGGTGCCCTACGCGCGGGTGGATTTGGCCGGGGCTCGGCAGATGTTCATCCGGGAAGCCTTGGTGCATGGTCAGTGGGAGACAACGCTTGAGTTTTTGTCGGCCAATCAAGCGTTGGTAGAGAACATCCTCGATATTGAGCATAAAACTCGCCGCCAAGACGTCTTGGTTGACGATGAATTGATTTACGCTTTTTACGATGAGCATTTGCCTACGCATGTGTGCAGTGGCCACACCCTGGAGAAGTGGTACGAGGAACAATTAAGGCCCACCACACCAAGGGATTCAGGCGTGTTCTCTGCGGCTGCAGCCAAAATCACCCCCGCAGCCCGAGAGAGACTGCCCCTGCTCATGACGCGGGACAACTTGATGCGTCACCAAGCCAGCAGTGTGACCTACACCGCTTTCCCACCCACGGTGCGTTTGGGTGGCGTGGATTGTGCCGTTCAGTACTTGCATGAGCCGGGCTCGCCCAGAGACGGCATGTCGATCACGGTGCCCTTATTTGTCCTCAACCAAGTCCAAGACGAGCGTGCCGAGTGGTTGGTGCCCGGCATGCTCAAAGACAAAATCCAAGCCCTCCTCAAAACCCTGCCGCAAAAGCCTCGAGGACGCTTGGTGCCCTTGCCCCAAAGTGCGAAAGCCCTCTTTGATGAGTTGGGTCAAGACGATGTGTTTGGTGTGGGCTCACTCATGGCGGCGCTCTTAAAGCGCGTCAAGGCCCGTGTGGACTTGGATTTGAAGCCGACCGACTTCAAGGCCGACATGCTGTCGCCTCACTTTTGGTGTCACTTTGTGGTGGTCGATGAGCACGGCCGTCAATTGGCCCAAGGTCGCAATTTGGGCAGCTTGAAAGCGCAGTTGGGCCCGCAAGCCCGAGGTGCTTTTCAAGCACTGGCGGCCTTGAAGTCACGCGAACCCGAGGCCGCTCAAGCGCCAGTGTCTGGCGCCTTGTCAGTGGCGGATCGATCCAAAGCGCTGCGTTCGGGCTCCCCGCTCAACCCCACCGCCGTGTCTGAAGCCCTGGGTGCTCCCACGCCTTCGAGCTTGGACAGCACGACCGAGTGGAAGTCCTGGGGCTTTGGTGAGTTGCCTGAAATCATGGAAATTGGCAAAGGCGATCAGTCCCTGGTTGGCTACCCAGCGCTCGTGGACCGAGGAGACCATGTGGTCTTGGAGGTCTTTGATGAACCTGACTTGGCGCAGTCGCGACACATTCACGGCTTGCGCCGACTCTTTCGCCTGCATCTCAAAGATTCAATCAAGTATTTGGAGAAAAACATCCCCGACGCGACTGCCATGGGGTTTGCCTTCATCCAGTTGTTTCCCAAAGCCAAGAATGAGGAGCTTTTTACGCAACTGCTGGATGTGGCGCTAGAGCGTGCATTCTTGATGCAACCCTGGCCCCAAGACGCTGCAGCCTTTGAGTCGCGCTTGAACGAAGGCCGCTCTCGACTCAATTTGATTGCCCAAGAAGTCGCTCGATTGGCGCAGTCGATTTTGGTGACGGCGCAATTGGCCAAAAAGAAACTCAAAGATTTAAAACCACCGGCTGAGGTGATCTCTGACATTGAAGGTCAACTCGAGCGCATCTTGAGTGTGCAATTCTTGAGTTTGACACCTTATGCGCAGTGGCAACATTTGCCACGGTATTTGAAGGCGGTTGCCTTGCGGCTCGACAAGTACAAAGCTGACCCCAAGCGCGACCAAACTCGGCTCCTTGAGATCAAGCCCTTGGAGCAGCGCTATTGGCGCTGGATTGCGGACAGGCGAGGTCAACAAGACGATCGCAGCTTAGAGTTTCGCTGGCTGCTTGAAGAGCTCAGGGTGAGCGCTTTTGCGCAAGAGCTCAAAACCCCTCAGCCAGTGAGCGTCAAGCGTTTGGAAAAAGCCTGGGGGCTCTTGATTCAGTAGTGTTCGCCGGTTTTACTGGACATACAAGGATACAAATCCCTGTGTGGGGTCGCTGGATGTCAACGGGTATCCCATCTCAACCCAAATTTGATGCCCTGCAGTGTCCGCATAAGCCCTCAAGGTCAATAGCAAGGATCTCTTGGGGTTGACTGTACTCACCAATCCTGAAGCCGACAGCATGCTGGCCACTTGGCTGGCCGAGTAATTATTGGCCAAGACATTGAACGTGGTGCCAGGGTTGCCATCATAAATGGCTTCAGAGTAACCGCCTTGGGCATTGGGCACCAAGGTCGAGGCGGGGCTTGGGAGTCCTTCTGGTTTGATGCCACAGTCTTCCCAACCTTGCCAACTCGCACCACTCATGGCCGCTTTACTCCAAGCCGTTACTGAGTCGACGGCATTCCAGTTGGCACTCATCAATAGGGCTGCACTTTGGCTATAGTCCCCCAAATTAATGTCGGAGTTGATGTTGGTGGTGCTACCCACGCCAGACAGGCAAGCCACAGAGAGTCCCGGTAAATTGGCATTGTTGTACTGCGTGAGCACCAAGTTCGATCCAGCCTTGAGCAGTTGCGAAGCACTGGGCGCGGTGAGGACCGCGGGTGCTGAAACCATGGGTGTGAGTACCAAGTCCTGAAATCCATTCACTCCAACCACCAGACTGTGCGGGTAGTCAATGGATGTTGTGGGCACGGGCGCAGGGCTCACTGAACCGGTTGTTGTAGAAGGGTTGGTGGGTGGATTTGTACCACCCCCACCACAAGACGTCAAAGCCAACACCAAAAAAGTTCCGCCCAGGGTGCCTTGGAGGGTGCAAGTCCAAGCGCGGGGATGTTGGGTTGGTTTCAAATTGAAGCCAAGCGTTGGGTGTGACATGGTTGGGTGCAAGCGCGATGGTTTTGCGCCGTGAGTGTTTTGAAAAAGATGGCCCCCCAGCTGGCACATGCGAGGGTTGCTGGTGCTGGCCAGTTGGGCTCAAGTACAAGCTTGGTGTTGAGTGGTTTGGATAAAAAAAGCTCTCCAAAGAGAGCATGGACATGGCTGGTATTGATCTTCAAGCTGGAATTCTATGCTCCATTGGATCTTTCATTTGTGCAATTGCATCTTCTTGGATGGGTTATCGAGCTTGATCTTTAATTCAAGGAGCAGCGTCATGACTTGGGACAGCAGCAGACAATTCAATGGGTGATTAACCCCGTTGGGCCTCGCGCAGGGTGTACACAATTCGTGGGTGTGGCTGCTTAGAAAGCAGACCACACCCATTGTTCACGACCTCACCTTGAGGTTTTGATCGTTCGACTTAAGGATTGGGAATTAAAGTTGGAGAGATGGATTGGGCTCCCAATTTGTAAATATTGAGGGCATCCAAATTCGTGAGGAAACCGCGCGCTACCAAAGCGTCCGTGGCGGCACTGAATTGTCGAATGTAATCAGAACGACCCAAGTACAAATTGGACAGTGGCGCGCGTGAATCACCGGCCGCTTGGGCCGCTGCTGCGGTGAGTGGCAACTGAATCGATGAGCCAGTTGATGAGCAGCCCTCCCCCAACGAGTGGTAAGCCCCCCGGATATTCCAACCCGCATAGGTGGCCACGGGTACCGACATCTCAGGCATCAAAATGCCGGCAATTTCATTGCCATTTTTATCCACTTTGGGCACCAAGATGGTATAGATCTTGGATAGATTGGGCACAGGAACTGCTTTTGAGTAGTCGGTTACGGCCAATTGATTGATAGAGCCTGCAAAAATCGCGTTCAACGATTGCGCTGTGGTGGCGGCAATATTGGGCACGGTGGCGCTCGTGAGGATTGGAAAGCCAATGGCTGCTGCCGTCGGTGCGACCAATGTGCCTGCGGCGACAGTGGGGTACTGTGAGGCCGGGGGAGTGGTGTTTTTCGTGATCCAGCTTTCTAAAGCCGGGACCAATGCACGTTCCACCGGTGCTTCAGACACAGGGGAGGCTGCGAATTGACACAAATTGCTCGTGAACAGAGTGGACGCAGTGGTCCCTGCCGGCTGAACAACCAAGCCCGTTGTCACACCTGCTCCACCACCGTGTTGAGTTCCGGCAACCAAATAGTAACGCACATTGCTGGGCAACGAAATGTCATTGCCTTTGCTGTCGGTCACATTCAATGAAGCACGACCACCCCACCATTCAAACGTGCCATCGATTTGCATGATTTTGGGGCACGTATTGGTGGCTGTGCACTGCTTCATCAAACCGTCGGTGATGCCAGTCAATGAGTCGGTGGTGGTAGTGTAAGAGAAGGGGAACTGGTCGCCTGGCATCCAGTGATCTTCGTGCATCTTGGACCAACGTCCGCCTTGGTTAAAGCGCCAATTGGTCCATGTTCTTCTGCCCGCGGAGATGATCGACAGCATGCCATCGAATACCTTTCCCCCTGCGGCGTTGTCATTGAAGCCTTGGTACAAGAAGTCACGCAAATATCGACCTGACTGAGAAATGCCCGCAGCCATAGTGACATCGTAGTTGGTGGTTGGACTGCTTGCGCAGTTGCTGGGGTCTGCACAAGCCGCCCCCTTCATGTCGTTGAGTGGGTTGGCATTGCCTTGCGCGTCGGTTGAGGAGTTTTTAAGGAAACTGATTAAATCTCGCACTGAAGCAAATCCGATACCTGAGACAACTGGGTTCTTGGCGTTGTAGACAAAGCTGTAAATCGTCCCGGAGTCAGGCGCTACAGTCGCGCCGCTGGGTGTCGGAACACTCGCGGGTGGTGTGAACTGAACAGAGACGGTGCCATTGGACGCAGTCACGTAGGACCAGTTGGTCACAGGTACGGAAGGCACGCCATAGTCTTGTTGACCTGAGGCATTGAGCCATGATTGACGGGCCGTGAAGCTCACCTGTGAGATGTCCGTCAAGGATGCAGGTGTGTAGGACAAGGGAATCAGGTTTTGCGTACCACCCGCATAGTCAGGGATGTATTCCTCACGGCTCAGACCCGTGATGGGAGAGCCATCGGGGTTAATGGCAGTCGGGAAGTTGGTGCCCACGACAGCGGTGCCTGCTGTGGCGGTGGTGCCTGTTTGCGCAATATTGCTTTGCCAGCCACTCCAGACCACTGTGTAGCCTGAGCTCAAGAGCGAGGGAAATGCGGCATTGGGAGCCGCACCAGTATCGAGCGCACCTGGACCGATAAATCCGGCTTGAGCTAATTTGTTGCCGCGATTGACCACGTCATAAAACATCACACGCCGGGCTGTACTGGCTGATTTGGGACGCAAAATGACCACATCGGTCGAGTAAGAGACCAAGCCGTCCGCACCCACGGGTGCGTTTTGAATATCCACAATGCCCGCATTGTTGGGGTGTTTTGGGTTGAGTTTGCCATGCACGATGCCAGTGATCACGCTGTAGGGGCCTGCGGCGCCTGCGGGGGTCGCACCACCATAGGCATCGGCGGTGGATAGAACCTGAAATTGATCAACAAAACCGGGTGAGTTGGCCAAGGGCGATGCCGAGGGGGTATTGGACGAGTTCGAGCAGGCAACCAAGGCGCTGGCCATGGCAACTGCAGCATAAAGAAGTTTCATTGATTGTTTTCCTTTGACTTGCAAAGTGACTGGGCTAGAGATTTGTCTGAAAAATTGCACCAAATCAGTCTAGATGGCATCTTTTTAGTCTTGAATATTACGTTTTAATGTCAGAATGGTTGCAGTGAATACCCTTTACATCCAGGGGCTGTGGTCAGAAAGATGAGCTTGGTTTTCTTGCGAGGGTGGTCATCTTTTGAGTCTTGGTGAAATCACTGATGTTGTACTCAGAGAAAGTATGTTAAAAAAGAAGGTTTTATGCTCCATTAAAGCCTTTTCACAGCAAGGCTCAAGTGCGACTCAAGGATTTTGAAAGCCACATGGGTTCTTTTCTTGAAATGATCTCTGCGCTTTATTTGCTGAATGGCTTTTCTTCCATCATTTAACTGGATCTTATTTTCAATGCTCGACATCTTCAATCACTTCATGCCGCACTCCATCTTTGATCGGCTCGAAAAACTCGTGCCCGGTCACGTGGCTTTGAGAGCGTTTCCAGAAAGACCGTCCCTGTTGGAGTTGTCCTCCAGACTGTCCATGATGGACGAGTTTGAAGGCCTGCAGCAAGTGCTCTCTTTGTCCAATCCACCGATTGAGCTCTTGGGCACGCCCGAGGTGACACCTGTCTTGGCCAGAATTGCCAACGATGGTTTGGCCGAGATATGTGAGCAGCACCGCGATCGGTTTCCCTGCTTTATCGCCTCCATGCCCATGAACAATGTGCAGGCTTGTCTTGATGAGATCGACCGTACAGTGGGTCAATTGGGCGCCAAAGGGATTCAAATTTTCACCAATGTGGCCGGCAAACCTTTGAGTGCGCCAGAGTTTCGCCCGATTTTCAAGAAAATGCATGAGCTTGATTTGCCCATTTGGATCCACCCCATCCGCGGACCCCAATTTTCAGACTATGCCACAGAGTCGCAGTCTGAGAATGAAATCTGGTTCAGTTTTGGCTGGCCTTATGAGACCACGGCGTGCGCCACGCGTTTGATTTTCTCGGGGATTTACGATGAAATGCCTGGCCTTAAACTCATCACCCACCACATGGGGGGCATGATTCCCTATTTCGCTGGGAAGATTGAACTCGGTTTTGATCAGATTTTCTTTGGCACCTCCAAAACCAACCCTCGTGTAGAAAAAGCCGGTCTTCAAAAACCCATTCTTGAATATTACAAGATGCTCTATGGCGACACGGCGCTCAATGGCGGTGTTGCGGCAACCCAGTGCGGTTTTTCTTTCTTCGGCGAAGACCACTCGGTCTTTGCCACCGATGCGCCTTTTGATGCAGAAGATGGCCGTTTGTTGATTCGCAGCACCATTGCGGCGGTCAATGCGTTGGATATTTCCCAGGCTCAAAAGCATCAAATCTTTGAAGGCAACGCCAAACGACTCTTGAAGCTTCAGTAGTCGTTTGAATGGGCTGATCACGGATCAGTTCCCTGCGGTGTTGCCGTTGCCGACTGGGTTAACCTCATTTGCTCGTCTGGGCTTAATTTAACGGTGTTTTCATTTTCTTTGTGAGGTTTGTTATCGTGATTCATTACTCCAACATCACTGTGCCCATGCGCGATGGCCAAATGGGCGCTTACTTGGCGGTACCCGAGGGTCCGCCCAAGGGCGCCATCATTGCGATCATGGAAATTTGGGGTGTGAATCACACCATGCGCGAGCATGCCAAAGAGTTTGCTCAAGCAGGTTTTGTGTGTTTGGTGCCCGATTTGTTCTGGCGCCAAGAGCCCGGGGTTGAGCTCTCAGACCACAACCCCGCCGATGTCACCAAGGCCTTTGATCTGTACTACGACTTTGATTACGACTTGGGTGTCGAAGACATGAAAGACACCATGGCTTATCTCAAAACCTTGCCCGAGTGCAATGGTCATGTGGGTGCCGTGGGGTACTGCTTGGGCGGCAAGTTGTGTTATTTGATGTGCTGCAGAACCGATATCGATTGTGCGGTGGCTTACTACGGTACCTATATTGAGCACCGCATCAAAGAAGTGGTCAATTTGCACCGACCCTTTTTGTTGCACATGGCCATGAAAGACCGGTGGGTCCAAGCCGAAGTCAACGACTTGCTCGAGCGCCGATTGTCTCCAAACCCATTGGTCACCATTGAAAAGTACCCGGGAGCCGACCATGCTTTTGCCAGGCATGGTGGTCGAACGTACAGCCAGCCCGAAGCGGACAAGGCACTCGGTGTGAGCATTGATTTTTTTCAAACGCATCTTTAAAACCTGGTTGGATGGCTCTCTTTCAACTTGAACCCTGGCCCATGAAACCATGACAACACTTGCGCAACCCCTAGGTCTGAAAGTTATTTTCTTCACGGAGATGTGGGAGCGATTCAGCTACTACGGTATGCGTGCTTTATTGGTTCTTTATCTGGTCAACGGTCTTCACACTTCTCGGGCCGATGCGTTGAAGCTTTATGGCATCTATACGGGGTTGGTCTACCTCACGCCCATCATCGGCGGCGCCTTGGCCGACCGGTTGTTGGGAAAGCGGCGAGCTATTTTGATTGGGGGCGCGTTGATGATGCTCGGGCACTTTGCCATGGCATTTGAGTCACTGCTTTACTTGGCCTTGGCGTTGTTGATTGCTGGCAATGGATTTTTCAAACCCAACACCACCGCCTTGGTCGGCGACTTGTACGACGGTGAGCAAGACCCCAGAAGAGCGGGGGGCTATTCCATTTTCTACATGGGCATTAATTTGGGCGCCTTCATTGCCCCATTGGTGGCGGGTACCTTGGGTGAAACATTGGGCTGGCATTATGGATTTGCGGCTGCAGGGGTGGGCATGGCGCTTGGGTTAACGCAGTTTTTGCTCAGTCAACAAGCCCTGGGAACGGCGGGTTTGCGCCCGGGCCAAAGTGAGCTCTCATCGAGTGACTATGGAGTGGTTTTGGCATGGGTTGCCGGGTGCTGCTTGGCGCTGGGGGTCTGCGTGATGACTTGGCCACTCTGGGGTGGTGCTTACCAAGAGCTCACCTGGAGCACCAAAGCGCTGGGTGGTTTGGTGTTGGTGGCGTTGGCGGGTTTTGCCGTTCAATATTTCTCTGGTGAGACTGCAAAGCAGCCCAAACCCAAACTCTCGCTGGGTGAATGGTCACGCGTGGGAGCCATTGTGATCGTGATGTTTTTTGTGATCATCTTTTGGACTGGGTTTGAGCAAGCGGGCGGCACCATGACACTGTTTGCCGATGAAAAAACAGATCGTGAGGTCTTTGGTTTTTTGATGCCTGCGTCCATGTTTCAAGCCATCAATCCAGCGTTGATCGTGCTCTTGGCACCTTTGTTTTCAGTGTTGTGGACGCGTTTGGATCAAAGTCGTTTTGCCATCAGTGATGTGGTCAAACAGTCCTTGGGGATGATGGTCTTGGGGCTGGGCTTCGTGGTGATGTCGCAGGCTCAAAGCTTGGCCGACACAGGCATCAAGGTGGGCGCTCAGTGGTTGATGCTCGTGTATGCGATTCACACCTTGGGTGAACTCATGCTCTCACCAGTTGGACTCTCGATGGTCTCTAGAATTGCACCCGTGCCCTTGGCGTCACTCATGATGGGGGTGTGGCTCTTGTCCAATGCATTCGCCAACTACTTGGCCGGTAGCATGGAGTCGATGCTCAATGGCAGTGGATTGGATTTGTATCCCACCCTTGCCGCGATGTCTTTTGCGGCGGGCGCCTTGTTGTTGATCCTGAGTCCTTTGCTCAAGCGCATGATGACCCGTTAAGGGGTCAATTTCTGAGTCTGAGATGGGCCGTTTAGGGATGGATGTCCACGTGAAAACTCAAGCCATGTTCTTTAAACCCCAAGTTGCGATAAAACGCATGGGCTCGAAGTCTTTTGTGGTTGGATGACAAGACCAATTTGTAGCAGTGGCATTCTCGGGCCAATTCGATGGCTTTGGCCATCATGGCGCGACCGATGCCTTGTCCTTGGTGAATTTCGCTCACCACCACATCCTCAACAATGGCCGAGGGCGTGCCTTGATGGGCCAAGTTGTGCATGACCAGCAGGGCAAAGGTGCCTATGACTGAGCTCGTGTGACCAGCATCCAAGGCAATGAACAATCGATAGTTGGGGTAGGTCTTGAATTGATTGAAAATCACCTGGGCTTGCTGCACTGTCAGTACCCGTCCTTGGTCCATATCGGACTGAGCGTAGAGCGCCAAAACCCCCTGTAAATCCTCCTCAAGGGCAGGGCGAATCACCAAATTTTTGATCATCATGGCTCCTGAGTTGACCTCATTGTGCAAGAGGGAGCACAAGTTTCGAGACAACTGTGGTCATCTATTTTAGAGACAAGGGTCAGACAATGCTTTGGATGGGGTTGAAATGGAGAGCAACCTGATCTTTAACCCGATTGAGTCAAATGAAACGTGAGTCAAGCATTAAGCCAAGAGCAGCTGCTCAAGCATGGGCCTGAACTCATGCAGTTGGGGTGTTACCCGTTGCGGCACTTTGGCCAAGTCATCGTATTGGCGCAATTTGATGGCGTCTTTGGCAAAGGGTAAACCCATGAATTCAAGCGCTTGCTTGGGACGGTAAATACCGCCTTGAATTTCCAGGCTGTCTTTGGAGGCTTGGGAGAGATCGCTCCAGTATTGCTCATCGACGGCACACAAATAGCGCTTGGCATTGACGTGCATCAAAATCGGTTGGGTCACTTCGGGGCCAAAGAGATTTTGGAGATGAATCATGGCCACTTGTTCGTGGTGGTCATCAGGGTCATCGCTGGATTTAGGGCTTTGGTGCGAGAGCAAATGCCCCACGTCATGCAATAAACAAGCGGCAACCAAAGGGGGGGCGTCACCTGCCGCCAACGACAAATGGGCGCATTGAAGGGCATGCTCGAGTTGGGTCACCGCTTCGCCCCCATACATGGCCGCGCCTAAATCGAGGTAGTTTTGAAGCAAAGCGTCGAGTTGTTTGGTTTTAGAGTCGTTCATGGCTTGGTCAAGCATCAGATGAAGTGACGACGAATATATGAAGATAGCAAGTCAATGATGGTGACCGAAACAATCAAAATGATCAAAACTGCAGCCGTTTCACCGTACTGAAAACTGCGAACGATCTCCCACAAGATTTGACCAATACCACCTGCCCCTACCATGCCCAGCACGGACGCCGAGCGGACATTGGCTTCAAACCGGTACAGAGAATAAGAAATCCAAAGTGGTAGCACCTGGGGGATCACTCCAAATACAATTTCTTGCGATGCACTCGCACCTGTGGCGCGAATACCATCGACAGGTTGCTGGTCGATGGATTCAACCGCTTCAGAAAACAGTTTGGCTAGCACCCCAGTCGTGTGAACCCAGAGCGCCAAAACACCCGCAAAAGGCCCCAAACCCACGGCCACAATGAAGAGCATCGCAAAGACCATCTCGTTGATGGCACGCGCAGCGTCCATGATGCGACGAATGGGCTGATACACCCAGGCTGGTGCAATATTGTCTGCACACAACAATCCCAGGGGAATGGAGCACAAGATCGCCAAGGCTGAGCCCCAAAGCGCAATCTCCACGGTCAAGACCATTTCTTCTAAATAATAGCGCCAGTCGTGAAAATTGGGTGGGAAAAACCCTTGGGCAAACTTGGACATATTGCCCGAGTCGCGCCAAAGGGTGAGTGGGTCCATCTCGACACCCTTCCAACTGAGGGCCAGAGCACCCAAGATCAACCCCCACACCAGTAACGAGCTCCAAGATCGCGGTTGCAACAAGTCAACCTCTGGTGGCTTGAGGACTTGGGGGTTGGTTGATGGGGCTCGGGTCATAGGGGGTGTCTCAGGAATTACTTCTCAAGAGCTGCCAATTTGTCCTTGACCACAGCCATTTTCTTTTGCTTTTCAGCCGCATCGATCGTAGCGTCGTTTTCAAGCTTGGTCATTTCGGTGAACAAAGCAATTTGACGAATGGGTTTGAGCTGATCGTTGGTGGAGGGAACGATCCCGCTGGCAACGATTTTGGCCAATTTCTCTTTGTGATCTGCGGCGTCAGGTCCCGATGTGTAACCGGTCAAGCAAGACTTGATCTTGGCCTTTTGGTCCGCGGGCAAATCGGCTCTGTAGACAAAGGGATCAGCAGGGATCAAAGGTGAGCGCCAAATGATTTTCAAATCCTTGATGATTTCAGGACGAGCCTTCTCTGCGCGCTCCCAATCTTCGGTATTGTTGGTAGCGACGTCCACTTGTTTCATGGCCGCAGCCATCAAATTGGTGGCGTGGTTGGCAGAGCGAATCGATTTGAAATCGGTCTTGGGGTTGATATTATTTTTGGCAAAAACATAGTAACTGGGCACCAAGAAGCCAGAAGTTGAGTTCGGGTCACCAATGCCAAAGTTGATCTCTTTGGTGTGTTTGAGGAAATCACTTAAATTGTTGTAAGGTGAGTCTTTGTTGGTGACCAACAAAGAGTTATAACCTTCTGAGCCATCCATGCGAATGGTTTTGGCGAAAATTTCTCCATTGGAGCGGTCCACGGCTTCCATGGCGGAGAGGTTTCCGAACCATCCAATTTGAACTTTATTGAACCGCATGCCTTCAATGACACCAGCATAGTCCGTGGCGAAATAAGGCTTGATGGTGTAGCCAGTGCATGTGGACCAATCGTTGGTGACGGGCTCCCAAGCAGAGCGCAACGCATTGGATGAGTCCACAGAAATGATGCCAAAATTGAGCTCGACCGCTTGGGCCTGGGACAGGCTGAGCATGGTCACACAGGCGAGGGCGCAAGCCGAGAGCAAAAGTTTGGGAGGGGTTAAAGTCATGAAAAATACTCCTGAAAATTAATAAACATTGGCCAAATTCAAGCTGGAATGCGCCTCAGGGCTGGTTGAGCTGACTGAAGTCGCGTCTAAGGTTGTCGTGGTGGACTCCTTCAAAAGCTCATCGGCTTCTACGCCATAGAGCTCACGCAGCAATCGTGGTGAAAGTGCAGAAGTTGGACCGTCATACACAATGTCCCCATGGCTCAAGGCAATGGTACGAGGACAATATTTGATGGCCACATTGATTTGATGAAGACTCACCAACACAGTGCAACCATCCTTTTGATTCATTTCTGTGAGCAACTCCATGACCATGCGCGAGGACTCAGGGTCTAAGGAGGCGATGGGCTCATCGGCGAGAACAATCTTGGCTTGTTGCACCATGGTCCTGGCAATAGCCGCGCGTTGTTGTTGACCGCCAGACAAAGTACTGGCTCGCTGATAAGCGCATTGACCGATTCCAACACGCATCAAGGCTTCAATGGCCAATCTTTTTTCATCATCCTTGAAAAAGCCAAGGAGTGTTCGGTAAAGCGGTAGTCGATGCAGCATCCCCGCCAGTACATTGGTGAGCACGCTCAAGCGGTCGACCAAATTGAATTGTTGAAAAATCAATCCCACGTGAGCTCTAGAGGACCGGATGTCTGCTGCCACTTTCCCGTGCGTCTGAATGACACGCCCATTGATCGCGATGCTGGAGATGCTGCCAGCATTGGCCGGCATTAAGCCAGACAACAGCCGCAGCAGTGTCGACTTGCCAGAGCCTGATGCACCAATCAATGCCACCATTTCACCAGGTTGGATTTCAAAAGAAATCCCATTGAGTGCAACGCTGCTGGTTTTGTAGCTTTTCGTGAGGCTAGAAACTTCAATAGCAGGGCTCATGGGTGTTCGTAGATAAGGTGTTTGAGAATCGATGACAGAGAGTAAATACCAGCAATGACAAAGAGATGACACTGATACAAAAAAATAATCATTTCTTTATAAAACTTGTTGACCCGCTCTCCAAACCGAACGCACCAGTGGAAGTGTTCCTTGGCCTTCTAAACCAATGGGCTTGACACGAATGACATCGGCTCTGAGACCCACCTCAAGTGCGCCACGGTCATCAAAGCCGATGGCTTTGGCGGCGTGGGTGCTTACACAAGCGACTGCCTTTTCAAGACTGAATCCTGCTTGGTCGATGAGTTTGAAGGCGGCGCCCAAAAGGCTGGCTGGCACATAGTCGGATGACAAAATATCTAAAAATCCAAGTTTCGCCAATTCAACGGCAGCCACATTGCCCGAGTGTGAGCCGCCTCTCATCATATTGGGCCCCCCCATGATCACGGCCAAACCGCCCTCGTGTGCCGCTTGTGCCGCAGCCACTTGGGTTGGGAACTCACAGATGCGCACTCCCTCATCAATCGCTTGATGGACATGCTCCAGCGTTGCATCGTCATGCGAGGCCAAACAAATTTGGTGCTCTTTGGCAAAACCGATGAAGTGCTCTCGATTGGGGTTGGCATATTTTTCTTGTAACTCAGCCGCAGCCGCCACCCGCTCTTCGAAATACTGAAGCGACCAAGCTTTTTTACCCATGTAGTAGACGCGCGCTTTCTCAATGTCTTGAAATTGCCGTTGACCTGGGGTGTGGTCCATCAAAGAGATGAGTTTTAGCGCTGGGTGGCCTTCAAAGACTTGGAACAAATCAATGCACTTGGGTGAGGGGAGCTCGCATCGCACGTGTAAAAAATGCTCACTTCTGAGCATTTGGTGCTCCTGCGCGTCTTTCAAGGCCTTGAGAACTGCCTCCCAGCCTTTACCCCTGAGTGAGGAATCATCAGCCTCACCAATCCCGATCGAGTCAAATACCGTGGTGATGCCCGCCGCAATGAGTTCTGCATCGTGGGCTACCAGCGCCGGTAATTCTGCCCAATAGGTTTTAGGCCTGGGCATCAAGTGCCGCTCCAAGTTGTCGGTGTGCAGCTCAATCAAGCCAGGCATCACATAGTCACCTTCGCAATCTATGCTGGCCAGTGCTGAGGTGTTGCCTCGAGTGATGCCTTTGATAAGCGTGCCTTGGAATTCAAGAGTGCCCAAGAAAATTTCTTCAGGTAGAACGATTTTTGCGTTGGTGAGGACAGTGGTTTTCATAATTGGGGCTGAAAGTCTGACATTGGAATAGACCGTGTCATCAGTGCATTCTTGACATCGATGTCGTGAAAAATGCCCAAGATGGCCGCTCCGCGGCGACGCTCTGCGTTGATCAAGTCAATGACGATCTCGGCATTGGTGAGGTCCAAGGAGGCACTGGGTTCATCGAGCAGCAACACGGGCTTGGGGTTGATCAGGCTTTTGGCCAAATTGATTCTTTGCTGTTCGCCACCGGAAAAAGTCGATGGTGGCAAGTGCCACAAGCGAGGTGCGATGTGAAGTCGCTCGAGCATTTGTGCAACTCGTTCATCCAACTCTTTTTCACTGGCTTTTGAGATGGGCAAGGCGGGCAAAGACACAAGAGAATTTGATTGCATCTCCTGGGTGTGCGTATGAAAGAGAGCTTCTTGCTTGACCAAGTCAAAGGCTCCAATCCTTGGGATGATGCGCAGGAATTGGCTGACATAATTGATGGTGTTGGCTCTCAATTGCAACACTTCGCGCACAGGCGCATGGGCCACATCGACCCATTCATCGCTTGTTTTTTTGACCCAAATATGCCCCGAACTGGCCAAATAGTTGCCAAAGATCATCTTCAAAATACTGCTTTTCCCCATGCCTGAAGAGCCATCGAGCGCCACACATTCTCCCGCTCGCACCTCGACGTTGACGTTTTGCAGCACTTGTAAGGCCTGGTCTGAGCGTTGGTGCAGAAAAAAATGTTTACTCACCCCTTCGAGTTTGAGTTTCAATGGCGCTGAGGCTTGGTTGTCGATGGGGCTCATGGTCAGTCTTTAGCCCTGTAAGATGGAAGACACGAGGAGTTGGCTGTAGGGGTGCTGGGGGTCGTCTAAAATTTGATCGGTCAGCCCGCACTCCACCACTTTGCCGTCTTGCATGACGATCATTTGGTCGGCCAAGAGTCTGGCCACTGCCAAGTCATGCGTCACGATCACCACCGCCAAACCCCGCTTGCGGGTTAATTGTTTGAGGAGGTCCAAAAGCTTGGCTTGTACGGACACATCCAACCCAGAGGTGGGTTCATCCATCAAAATGAGCCTGGGGTGAGTCACCAAGTTGCGTGCAATTTGAAGACGCTGCTGCATGCCCCCAGAAAAACGCTGGGGCATGTCATCGAGTCTCTCCGCGTCGATTTCAACCTCGAGTAGGCTCTCCAAAGCTTGAGCTCGGATGTGTGAATAGTTTCGAGCGCCGTTTGACATCAGTCTCTCGCCAATATTGGCACCAGCAGAAACATTCATGATCAAACCATCTCTTGGATTTTGATGGACAAAGCCCCATTCGGTCCTCTTGATCAATCGTTGATCGAGTTCACTCAATTTGGCCATGTCCACCCAGCCCAGAGCTTTTGAGCTAAAAAGCACCTGACCGTGGTCAAACTCTAAATTGGCATTGATGCAATTGAGCAGAGTTGATTTGCCCGATCCCGATTCACCCACGATGGCGAGAACCTCTCCAGTGCAGACGTCAAAAGACACCTGCTCGAGCGCACGTCTCGTGCCAAACGATTTGCTCAAATCTTTGACGCTCAGTAAAGGACTTTGAGCTTGATTACGGTCCCCAAAGAGCTGATGCTCCACAATCGATTCACCCTGCATGTGGGGATTCCTTGGTCTGGTGACGAAGACAATGGTTGGTGTCGGAGCATACAAACATATGGTCTCCCTGATCTGATGTGATCACTTCATCTAAGAACGTCGAACTCGACCCGCACAAAGTGCAAGCTTGGGACCATTTCTGTAACTCAAAGGGGTGATCCTCAAAACCCAAGCTCACCACGTCTGTGTAGGGGGGAATGGCATAAATTCTTTTTTCTCGCCCGGCGCCAAAGAGATGCAAGGCTTTAGATTGGTGCAACTTGGGATTGTCAAATTTCGGAATGGGCGAGGGCGACGTCAAGTACCGATGGTTGACCATCACCGGGTAATCGTAGGTGGAGGTGATTTTTCCAAAATGTGTGATGTCTTCATACAATTTCACGTGCATGAGCCCATAGTCGGCTAGCGCATGCATGCGCCGTGTTTGAGCGCTTTTGGGCTCCAAGCGCTGTAAGGGTTCGGGTACAGGGACTTGGTAGACCATGATTTGCCCCTCGCTCAAGGGGTGCTCTGGGATACGGTGTCGGGTTTGAATGAGGGTGGCTTTTTCGGTGTCCTCAGTGGTAGCCACGTGGGTGGTTTTTTGAAAGAACTTGCGAATATTGACCGCATTAACGGTATCGTCGCTGCCTTGATCAATGACTTTCAAGGTGTCATCTCGACCGATAATCGAAGCGGTGACCTGGATGCCGCCGGTGCCCCATCCGTAAGGCAATGGCATTTCTTTCGACGCAAAGGGCACCTGATAGCCTGGAATTGCAATGGCTTTGAGTAAAGCGCGCCGAATCATGCGCTTGGTTTGTTCATCCAAGTAGGCGAAGTTAAAACCGCGGTTGGCCGCATTGAGAGGTTCAGCCATGGGCGCTCTCCTCAAGAGCACTCTTTCTGAGTCGCCTCACGAGTTCCAATTCCGATTGAAAATCCACATAGTGAGGGAGTTTGAGATGTTGAACAAAGCCAGAGGATTCCAAACTGTCGCTGTGTGAGAGGACAAACTCCTCCATTTGAGCGGGAGACTCAATGGTTTCACCCAATTCTTTGGCTCTCAAAGAGCGATCAACCAAACTCATGGCCATCGCTTTTCTCTCTTGATGTCCAAAAACCAATCCATACCCTCTGGTGAACTGTGGTGGCCTATCTTTGCTACCCGAAAATTGATTGATCATTTGACATTCAGTGATTTCAATCTCACCAATATCAATCGAAAAATAAAGTTCCTCGGGCTGAATTATCACGCTCACCAAGCCGAACCGAATTTCTGCGGCAAAGGGGTGGGTGTGGCCATACCCGCGTTGTGTGGAGTAAGCCATACCGAGTAAAAAACCCTCATCCGAACGGACCAAGTTTTGCAAACGCGTGGGTCGATCGGCGGGGAAATGCAAAGGCTCGCGAGTGATGTCCTTGGGATCGGGGTCACCCTCTAGAGGGAGATCGACCTCAAGTAAATTCTCTTCATCAAAAACATCAATCACACTTTTGATGTTTTCTGATGGAAGTATTCCCTCTTCGAGGGTTTCATAGTGGTGTTGGTCCAAAAGAGAAAAATCGAGCAATCGTTGGGTGTAATCATAGGTGGCCCCCAGCAATTGACCGCCCGGAAGGTCCTTGAACGTGGCTGATATTCTTCTGCGAATCACCATGGCGTTGGTATCAATGGGTAATGTGTAACCCATTCGAGGCAAGGTCGAGCGATAAGCCCGAAGTAAAAAACAAGCCTCCAGTAAATCCCCTGCAGCTTGTTTGATGGCCAAGGCAGCAAGTTCTGGGTCGTACAAAGCGCCTTCGTTCATGACCTTGCCAACCGCGAGGCGAAGTTGTTGGCTAATTTGTGCAACTTCTATCTCTGGGACATCGAGCCGACCTCGACGCTCAGCGTTGAGCAACTGCACGCTATTTGCGATGGCTTTTTCGCCTCCCTTGACCGCTACATACATGGCAGCTCTCCAATATGTGTGGATCTGGGCAAAGAGGCAATTTGAGAGGGGGTGCAAAAAATGACATCTACACCGCAAGGGTATAAATTTTGCAGAGTTTGACGTTCAACCCAGAAAGCCTTGGGTAAGCCCATGATATCAACGGCTAATGGCTTCTTGATACCTGGTCCACTCCACACTTGTCCGGCTCTTGGGGTTGATGGTGAATGGATTGCTGGAACATCAATGATCAAGGTGCAGGATTGATCTGGAAACTCAGGACTACCCAAGGCGCAATTCATCAATGACGGCAGATCTTGCATCTCTTGAATCCAAATGAATTGGGCATGGCTGCTGTCTTGAGAAAGAACACAGCCGGTATGAAATTTCAAAAAACTCGGCCACTGAGTGCTGTGCAAGTTTTTGGACACATATAAACTGCTGGCACTCTCCATCAATGCCAAGAGCAATGTGCCCGCTACACTCTGACCCTCACCTTGCGAGGCTTGAACAATCGGAGAGATCTCAAACAGTAAGCCTGGTCTTGAGAACGAATCCATGACTGTTCTGAAAATACGTTGACTGTCGCGTTGAATATTTTCAAAACCTGCGGACAGCTTGGATAAACTGATGTTCATGAAAGGCTAACCTTGTGCTTGGGCGGCATTATTTTCACGAGCGACTGTGAAAAACTCAACCTGAGTGGCCTGCACCGTTTTTTGTTTGGCTTGCCTTTCTTGACTCAGCCAGGATTCGATGGGCTCGAGCAGCAATTTACTCAAACTATCGTGATGCACAGGAGTCTGCAGCAGCGCATCCGCCAAAGCCGCCAAATAGGTTTGCCGCTCATTGGCGCCCTTGATGTAAGCCACCCCAACATAACTCGTGGCTTCATTGATCGCACCATCGTGGAGTTGGAGTTTGAGAATCATGCGGCCAACACTCACTTCTCCCATATTGAAGCGTTGGCCACTGGAGCCAGTTCTCGCTTGCACCATGAAGGCCACTGTTTCGTATGGTTTTAAAGTTTCATGTTGAAGATGTGTGTAAGATTGCAAAACCTGTTCCAGTAATGCGATGGGTGCACGTGCAAGCAAACCCATCCAATGTGATCGTTGGTTATTTAATAATTTAGTTTGTTCAACCATTTCATCAATGTACATATGTAACATGACATTTGTGTTAAAAAATGATGACGCAGATTGACTTGTTAGGAATAGAAAATAATGACCATGCCAAGATATGCCATTTATTGTGCGCCTCAAGAAGATACTCCTTGGTGGTCTATTTGGTCTCAATGGCTCGGTCGCGACGCCAAAGCTCGACAGGTTTTAATTCCCCCGAAATTGGTTGGAATAGATCCCTTGGTGTTTAAAGCATTGACCAAAGACCCCTGCCGTTATGGACTTCACGCGACGATCAAAGCCCCCTATCACTTAAATGCCCAGGTGAGTTTTGAGGACATGAGAGGCAAAATCAAAGAGCTCGCCCAAGTTCAAAAACCCTTTGTCCTTGAGTTGGGTTTTGAACAATTGAATCATTTTTATGCACTCACACCAGTGGGTGACCCACAGACCATCAATCAACTCGCCTTTGAAGTGGTTCGTGAGTTGGATGCTTTTCGCATGCCCTTGAACGAGAAAGATCTGGCCAGGCGTCGATCGTCAGGTTTGACGGCAAAAGAGGATGAGATGCTACTCACATGGGGTTATCCTTTTGTTGCAGAATGCTTTCGGTTTCACTTGTCTTTGACAGGTGATCTGAAGGGGGTGGATGAGCAGACACAGCAACTTTTGAGATCTGAAATTCTCACTCGACTAGATGAGTTACAGCACACCCCTTTTGTGGTGGATTCTTTGTGTTTGTTTGAGGAGCCTGAAGCTGGTGCTGATTTTTTTATGCTCGAGCGTTTTTCTTTTAATAGTGTATGAATCCAAAAAATCGACTGCTCTATGTGGTGGGGCCTTCTGGTGCAGGCAAAGATGCCTTGATCAATCGTTTGAGAGAAATACCGGGGTTGAATTCCAAAATTTATTTTGTGAAAAGACAAGTGGATCGTCCAAGCCATGACTCGTCTCCAATGGATGTTTTTTTATCAGCCGATGATTTTGTCAAAGCGATTGAATCTCAGTCGATGGCCATGAATTGGTGTGCCAATCAACACCAATATGGCGTGAAGTTGAGCGAATTGAAGATTGCTTTGACTTACCCTTTGGCGCTCATCAATGGCTCTAGAGCCTATTGCCTAGAGGTTAAAAAAATGTATCCCCAGGTGGAAGTGGTTCACATCACAGCCAGTGAATCCATCATTAAAGAACGATTAATGAGTCGCAATCGCGAAAACGCGACTGAAATTGAAAACAGAATTCACCGCTCTCGTGAACTCTCGCAAAATTCAACTCTATACGCCAAAGAAATCTTGAACGATACAACCTTGGATGCTGCTCTTGAGCAGTTGCTGCAATACATAGAGATGTGACATTGAAGGAATTTAGTCGCTCATGCAACATTTCATGTTCATGACCATTTCATGATGAATTTGTTGAGATAAACGTTGCTTGTGTTTATAACCATTATTCTATTTGCCGGCAATATCTCATTGTTAATCGAATTCTTTGTTGAGCAAAATGTCATGAAAATGTAATTGGAGGGTTCTACATTTGATTGCGCTTTAAGAACTTTCAATTTTTCGCACCTTAAACTAATGAAGAACTCCAAAAAAACTGTCACCTCTCTTGAATTGTGTCGCTTGTCGGTCACGGCCTCTGCAGTCATGCTTCTCCTGGCTTCTCAAGCCTCCTGGGCTCAAGATGATAAAAGTGATAAAGATACTGCAAACGCAGTTTTTCAAACGGTTCAGATCAATAGCAAACGCGTGAAGTCCACCACTGCCTTGTCTGCACAAGATATTCAGGCCCCCTTGTCTGGTAGTAACCCCTTAAAGTCTCTTGAGTACTTGCCTGGTGTCAGTTATCAGACTGCCGATCCTTGGGGCAACAACGAGCAAAATGCCTCCCTGTTTGTTCACGGATTTAGCGCTCAACAATTGGGCTATACCTTGGACGGCGTTCCATTGGGTGACCAACAGTATGGCAACTGGAATGGTTTGTCACCTCAACGTGCCATCATCAGCGAGAACGTGAGTCGTGTGGTTTTGTCCACAGGCGCCGGTGACTTGGGTACGGCTTCTGCCAGTAACTTAGGGGGCACCATCGAGATGTTCAGCTCCAACCCCAAGGCCAAGCGAGGCGCGTCGTTTGAGCAAACTTTAGGTAGCTTCGAGACTTCTCGCACCATGGCCCGTTACGATACCGGCATCAATAACGACAGTTCGGCCTATTTCTCCGTCCTCAACCAAAGGGCCAGGGCGTGGGACTTTCCTGGATATCAAGGTGGTACACAATTCAATGCAAAATTCGTCAAGTCTTTGGGTGCTGATCGACTGACCGCCTTTTTTGACTACAACCAAAAAGTTGAACCCAATGAAGATTCCATCACCCGCAAGTTGGGTGAGGCCTATTTGCCTTACACACGGCCTTTCATTTATCCAAACTTGGCGGCCTATCAGTCATATTTGAACCCAAGCACTGGTGCCACACCAGCGGCTCAGGCCGACAATTACAGCAATTATTACAGTGCTGCACAACGTCGAGATTACCTGACTTATATCAAGTACGATTCAAAACTTGCTGAAAACACGACATTGAGCAATATGTTTTATCTGCACAAAGACAATGGTGCGGGTTTGGTCGCAGGCCCCATTGGTGTCGCCGGTTTACCCGGACTCTTTGGTGTTTACTATCCCGGTCAAAACCTCAATCAGGTTTTTGGCGGCTCCAATATTGCTTTGCGCACCACCGAGTATCAAATCAATAGGCCTGGTTTTACCAGCAAAATTGAGACTGAAATTGGAGACCACAAGATTCAAGCCGGTCTTTGGTGGGAACAAAATCAGTCAACTCAAGCCCGCAATTGGTATCCTTTCACGGCTGCAAACCCTGGTACACCGTATCAAATACCCAGCGGAAACCCGAACTTTACGCAGTATTCTTTTTACGGAAAAACCATTGAGACCCAATTGCACTTGCAAGACTCTTGGTCGGTGAGCTCAGACTTGACCCTACAAGCTGGCTTTAAGTCAACGATTCAAAATGCCACTGGGCAGTTTCCGGTGCAACAAAAATTGGCATCTATTTCTGGAACATCCACTGGATTGCCTGTTGGAAGCATCAACACGACCAAGCCATTCTTGCCTCAGTTGGGTGCCGTGTGGTCTTTGTCTCCTCAAGATGAAATCTTTGCCAATGTTCAACAAAACATTCGCCAGTTCATCAACTACGGAGCAGGCGGTTTATCTCCTTGGAGCTTGAGCTCACAAGCTGCTTTTGATCTATTCAAGAATACAGTGCAGCCAGAGACTTCTACGACCTACGAATTGGGCTACCGTGGTAGTCGCAAATTCAACGGGGATGTACTAACTGCGATTGACGGACAAGTCAACATGTACCATGTGGATTTTCGCAATCGTTTGTTGGCCATCACATCAACACCGACCGTCAACACGATCAATCCAGGAAATCCTATTTTGGCCAACGTGGGCGGCGTGACAACCAATGGTATTGATTTGGGCGGCACACTGCATTTTGGCAATCGCTTCTCTTTTTACAATGCCTTGTCCTACAACCACACCACTTACAACAACAACTACGCAACAGGCGCCACAGGTGGTGTCATCAACACGTCTGGTATGCAAGTCCCTGGAAGTCCCCAGTGGCTTGAGAAATTTGTGTTGACTGCACAAATCGGAGATGTCGAAGCTCAACTCTTGGGTGACTATGTCGGTAAGCGTTATGCAACCTATACCAATGATGTCTATGTCAATCCTTATTTGTTGATGTCCATGAATGTGACCCGTAAAATGCCCGAACTCAATGGTGCATTGCTTAAGGATTCAAAATTGCGTTTGACCGTCACCAATTTGGCCAATACGACGGGTGATATGAACGTGATTGCCAGTGCACCAAGCAACACCACAGGCGGATACGCAACTTACCCTATTCCTCCACGGATGTTCTTCGTGACCTTCAGCGGTTCTTTCTGATCATGAATCGCGCCTTCAATCTTGAGCGAAGAGTCTTGCTGGGCGCGACTGCGGCAGCGAGCCTGGGATTTGGCAGTGGGATGGTCGCTGCTCAGTCGGCCACACCATCAGTGAGTGCTCGTTTGCCAAGGTTGAGTGCGCGAGTTGAGCTTTTTGCTCACCGTGGGTGCAGTGCTCAAAGGCCTGAGCACACTTTGGCCGCCTATGTGTTGGCCATGCACCAAGGTGCGGATTACATAGAGCCTGACTTGGTGTGTACCAAAGATGGGGTGTTGGTGGCCCGTCATGAGAATAATTTGACCGAAACCAGCGATGTGTCTCGTCGAGCGGAATTTGCTAACAAACGCACCACCAAAACAATTGATGGCGTGAAGCAAGAAGGTTGGTTTGTGGAGGACTTTACCCTGGTCGAGCTCAAACGTTTGAGGGCCATTGAGCGCTTACCCTTGGTGCGCGTGGCCAACACCGCATTCGATGGTCAGTATCAAATTCCAACTTTTGATGAAGTGATTGAGGCCGTGGCTGCCGAGTCCCAAGCCACTGGGCGTGTGATTGGATTGGTACCTGAGCTTAAGCATTCAACTCACCACAACAGTTTGGGTTTGAATGTGGAGGAAATCTTGGTCAAAACCATTGAGGCCCACACCTACTCACGATTTGCTCCACTCGAGATCCAGTCCTTTGAGGTCTCTAACCTGAAAGTGCTCAGAGGCATGTTGGGCAAGCGTCGCAACTTACGCTTGATGCAATTGGTGGATGCGGCGAATATGCGGCCTGGAGACGCGGTTGCATCGGGTTCCTCGACGACCTATGCCGATATGATTTCACCCAAGGGACTCAGAGCTGTCGCGCAATATGCGGACGTGGTGGCCCCATCTCAGCGCATGGTCATCCCTTTGGATGCAGATCAAAAATTGGCACCACCCTCACGCTTGGTGGCCGATGCCCACGAGGCTGGTTTGCTCGTTCATACGTGGACATTCAGGCCAGAGAATCGATTTTTAGCCGCTGACTTTAGAAGTCAAGCCGGTGAAAATGCTCGCCACGACGAGGGTTCGGTAGCCGAGATGCAAACCTATATGGCTGCAGGTATTGATGGCTTCTTTACAGATGACAGTGGCTTGGGTGCCACTGCGATCAAGTCATTTGCCTAAGGATATCGATCCAGGCCTTGAAATAGTCAAGGCCTGTTGATTCTTAAGCTTCAGGATGAGGAGCCGTGTCCGCTGTTGACACCCGTGGTGGTGTGAGTAGGGGCGTGTGTACCCACCAACGTGATGGGGGCGACCGGGTGAGTGCTGGTTGCGCTACCGGTGAAGGAGTGAGTTGTCGTTGTCGTGCTTGGCGCCGAACCATTGCTTGCCACTGCAGGGGTATGGGAAAACAAGGTGGTCATCCAGTCCATGGCTGTGCTGCTGTCGGGTGTGGGCAAGGTGTGTCCGCTGGTTGAGAGCACGACACCGGGAGGCATGGTGAAATGGGTCGAAGCAGAAACGGATGCCGGCGTTGAACCCGCCACAGGTGCCCATGTGGTGGTCATCACGGAAGAAGTGCTGTTGCTCTTGATTTTGGCAATGGTCATGTTCTGTCTCCAATTGGAATGGAGTAATTATAATTGCTTAAACCCCCAACTTTCATGTCCAAACTGTAAACTCGGCGCTGAAAGCAACAGACAAATGATCTAATGCTGGGGTAAAAACTGTAATTTCATCGGCTTGGCATCAAGTCTGTCGTCCCATGCAGCCCTCCAAAGGGGTCTTCAAACCCAAGACCCCGTTGTCAGCGATCCAATGCATGTTCGTTCAACTTTTGAAGACTGAACGGTTGTTTTTGATCAGGATGGTTTGGAAGTAGGGTGAAAATGAAGCCTCTGTCATCCCATATGCACCCAAGGCTTTCATGAAAAGAGCTTGCTCGTTGGGTTCAGCTCGTCCATCGGATAACAGTGAGTCAGCCATATTGATGAGCAAGCAGAGTTTTTGCTGCTCATTCATCACCGCAGCACTTTCACTCAAAAATTGGTCGATAGGGGTGCTTTTCAAGTACTTCAGGGCCATTTGAATCACATTGTCGTCACGGCCAAAGACAGTTCTCAATTGACCCACTTCTTCTTCCTCGATTTGACCATCGGCGGCCATCATGTACAGCAGGCCGACTGCCAAGCTCAAATAAGGATTGAGTTTGATTGGTTCACTTTTGAATACATCGAATAGTCCCATGATTTCAACCTTTATGCAGAGTGTTTAAAGCAAAATTTCACGACAAAAGTATAACTGACTTTAAAGATGAGCCTGGATGACTCTTTGGTATTTTGTCATGTCAATTTGACAGATCTATGAATATATTTTTTAAGCGTTCAAGCTGATGATGAGCGCGATGCGACCGATCCCAAGCCCTTGATCTACCGGTCATTCAAAGAGCACTGAGCCCAACCATGCATCGGTGAATGTGAGAGTGGAGGATCAGTTGAGCATGACGTTCAAATGTTCCAATTGGCTTGCATTCTTGAGATTCTGGGAGGACTATTGCTCATTCAAAGCATTTTGAAGTGATAATCAATGGATTATTATTTTGCCAATGTTTGCACACCATGACCATGAAAAAACTTGCTGTCGGTTTTCTGATGTATGTTCTTTTTTGTAACCTGAACTTCGCATCCAATGAGGTCAAGTCCGATAATTTAAATCAGACACCTCAATCCATCAAAGACGCTGGCAATCAGGCTGAATTCTCGAAAGAGATGGACGGTGATATGTCAAGTTATTGGAAAACCTTGGGTGCCTTGGCTCAAGATGACGGTAACGCCAGAACCATATTTGATGCTCTGACCAACGACAAAACCAGATCCCAAGCGCCCAACACCATTCATATTGGAATGCTGCCCCTGCCTTTTTCCAAAAATGAATTTTTAGGGTGGGTCTATTGGGAATCTACCCCAGATAAAAAACCAGTTCGTTTGAAAAAATACGAATTACAAAAATGGTTAAACCCGCAAGTATCGTTTGGCATCTTTTCTCAATACAAAAAAAATGGTCTGGACACCTTTGGATTGAAAAAAAAATTAAAGCCCATTTTGAACTTGAAACTGGGCGACAACGAGGAATTGGCCAGTTTTGACTTTGCGCCTTACGAGTTGGGTGAGCTCGGTCGCGCCATCGGCATGAGGATCACCATCCATTCTTGTGGCGCAGGGGGGAATTTATGTTCCAACGAAGATTTGCGATTGTTCTCACTGAAGTCCCCAGCCATTGAGGAGGTATTTCACTCACCCATCGGATTTTTTGGCGTCTACTCTGGTGACTGGCATCCCGACCACACCCGAGATCATTTCACGGAAGAGTTGCCTGGGATACTGGTGCTCAAACCGCAGAACAATAGCCCCATTCCTCGACTTCAAGTCAAAGCATTGTTCAGAAAGAAATGGATCGTCAAAGAATTCAGCTTAGAGAAAAACGCTCAGGGAAGACGTTTTTACAAAACCCATGACGCAGAAATATTTCCCCTGGTGGAGCAAATGGAGTCGTTTCAAAACTTGGAAGAGAAAATCAAAAAAGGCAAAATACACGTTCTTAAAACAGACTGATCATCTGAACTGTTTTTTCTAAGACTCTTGTCAAAGTTCAGCAAATCAAACTCGATTGTCTTTGGATTGAACGGCGCTATTTCACCCCCATGGGCCCAGGAAGATCTCCCCCATGTAGGTATCGCTTTTTGACTCAATGGTCTTGGGCCAGTCTTGCCACTGTCGGCTCGGGTAGCTCTCTTGCAAGCCCCGAGTTCGCGCCACGCCATCCCAGCCCACTTGCTCCATGCTGAAATAGATCTGAACAGCATGTCCTGATGGATCGAGCACATGGGCCGAGTACTCAATGCCAGGTGTCAATTCGGGGGGGACATCAATATAAGTACAGCCTCTTTCTTTCAAATACTTCAGGGCGTTTTGCAGTTGACGATAGCTGCCGACTTGAACGCCAAAACGCATGACGGTGGTTCTCTCGCTCATTGCCAATACAGCTCGAAGCGCAATGGGGTACAGGGCCAAAGAGTGGTGCTCGGTGTTGCATCGTAAAAATACACAACGATGACCTTGGTAGTCGATTTCGCAAGTTTTATGAAAACCCATGACCTGGGTGTAAAAATGCTCCATGCTCGCCAAGTCCTTGCAAAACAAACCCACGGGTCCGTGGCGCACAATCTTAAAGGGGCGAGGGAGCAAAATGCCATCCACATCATAAGTGGCGGCTTCTTTCTCTGGGTCGCGGTGGCCAGAGCTCAAGTCGATACCCGCTTCCCGTAATCTATCGACTTCCATGTATTCTGGGACCTGGGGCAAACTGGGCCGCTCTCGAAAGCCCCGGTCGTAGGCTTTTTTGGGCTTGGAAGTTCCAGTCCACCCAATTTGTTCCATGCCGTAGTAAAGCTCATTGCGATGGCCTTCCGGGTCGTAAGGGTAGACGTGCCAGTTCGAGCCAGGCATGTCGCGTCCAGATCG
>CAIMTJ010000055.1 GCA_903844385.1 uncultured Burkholderiales bacterium | reverse complement strand
TTGTAAAGCGGGCTTCAAGTCAGCCCACCCAAACTCACATCCAATACACCAGGATATAAAGTCCCAACCACACCACGTCCACGAAGTGCCAATACCAAGCCGCCCCTTCAAAACCAAAGTGCTTGGCTGGGGTGAAATGGCCCTTTTGGATGCGTCGAGTCATGATGACCAACATCATCATGCCCATGAAGACGTGAAAGCCGTGAAAGCCCGTGAGCATGAAAAAGGTCGAGCCATAGATGCCTGAGCTCAACTTCAAATTCATCTCGGTGTAGGCATGGTGGTACTCAAAGCCTTGAACGCCCAAAAAGGTGATCCCCAAGAGCACCGTCAAATACATAAAAATCAAAGTCTTGGCACGCTCATTGGCAATCAAGGCATGGTGAGCGATGGTCAAGGTGACGCCTGAAGTCAACAGCAAGGCGGTGTTGACTGTGGGCAACCAAAAAGGAGTCATCGTGCCAAAGGGCTCGATGGTGCCTGTCGGTGAAGCGGTGGCACCGGCTTGCATGGTGGGCCAAACGGCTTTGAAATCGGGCCACAAGACCGCATTTTCCACATTGCCCAATGCCGGCACCGAGTGCACCCGCGCCCACCACAAGGCGGAGAAAAACGCCCCGAAAAACATCACTTCAGAGAAGATGAACCAGCTCATGCTCCAGCGAAACGACAAGTCCACTTTGTAGCCATAGCGACCCGTCTCACTCTCATGAATGGCCTCACCAAACCATTGGTAGAGCACAAATAGCCACATCGCCAAACCAAAGAACAAACTGTAACGCCCCCAGTCGGCACCATTGATCCACTGCGAGGCGCCCATGACCACAAAGAAAAGACCCAGCGAGGCCATGACCGGATGGCGAGAAGGCTCGGGCACAAAATAATAGGGCACTGGGCCTTGGGCAGACATGTTACTCATCACTGAACTCCTTTACTTCATTTCGCAACCACCACATTGACCAGCACGATCAATGCGATGACAAACAACAACGCAGCCAACAAACCCACCACCAAAATGTGCAAGGGTGTGATGCGAACCACGTCTTTTTCAAATTCACTGTTTTTTCTAAGCCCAATGAAGGACCAAGAAACCGCCACCACGGTGCGCCATAGGGTGCTGCTCGCGATGCGACTGAGCATACTCATATTTGAGCCTTGAATGCTGGCCCAATTGGCGCGCCTAACCAAGACACCGGTGCCACGGGCGTCTTGCCCCCCACTTCAAAGAACGTGTAGGACAAGGTGATGGTGTTCACATCTTTGGAGATCTTGTCATCAATCACAAACACCACAGGCCAAGACTTTTTCTCACCCGGCGCCAAGGTGTACTGATTGAAACAAAAACACTCCAACTTGTTGAAATGCGCCTCGGCTTGTTTGGGGGCGTAACTCGGAATGGCTTGGGCAGACATCACCCGGTTTTGCACATTTTGAAACTCATACATGACGGTCGTCATCTCGCCGGGATGCACAGCGATGGAGGACCTCTCGGGCTTGAATAACCAGGGCCCGCGCGAATTGACATCGAACTCGACCGTGATCGTTCTGGACAAATCAATCTGGGTGTTGGACGCAACGCGGCTCTTGGCCTGTTGGCCTGAGGGGGTATCACTCTCGCCCAAGGCCAAAATGTTGATCCCCGTGAATTCACAAATGGCCCGGTACATGGGCACCAAGGCGTAACCAAAACCAAACATCGCCAATGCGACCACTCCCAATTTCTTGAGCATGAGGGAATTGTGCGGGTTTTGCATCACAGACCCAAGAGCATCATCTTGGCCATGAAACCGATAAAAAACGCCACCGCCACGCTTGCCAAAATCAGGCCGAGTCGACGGTTTTGTTTTTTCTGCTCAATGCTCATGGCTTACAGTCGCAGTGCAGACAGTATCAGGCCAACACTTTGGTCGCGTCGGCATTCAACCGAGGCGGGTTCTCAAAAGTGTGGAACGGTGCAGGCGAGGGGACTTCCCACTCCAAGCCTTCGGCGCCATCCCAGGGTCTTTGGGGGGCTTTTTCACCACGCCCGAGCATCACCGGCAGCACCACGAAGAAGAAAAAATACACCTGGGTCAAACCAAAGACAAAGGCACCCACGCTGGCAATGGCGTTGAAGTCGGCAAACTGCATGGGGTAGTCGGCGTAGCGTCTGGGCATGCCAGCCAAACCCAAAAAGTGCATGGGAAAGAACGTCACATTGAAAGCGACCATGGTCAACCAAAAATGGATCTTGCCGCGAGTTTCGTTGTACATCACACCGGTCCATTTGGGTGACCAGTAATAAAAGCCAGCAAACATACTGAACAAAGAACCCGCCACCAACACATAGTGGAAATGGGCCACCACGTAATAGGTGTCTTGCAGCTGGATGTCAATGGGAGCCATGGACAAGATCAAACCCGTGAATCCACCCATGGTGAAGACGAAGATGAAACCCACTGCAAACAGCATGGGCGTCTCAAACGTCATGGAGCCTCTCCACATGGTGGCCACCCAGTTGAAGACTTTCACACCCGTGGGCACAGAAATCAACATCGTGGCGTACATGAAAAAGAGCTGACCGGTCACTGGCATGCCGGTGGCATACATGTGGTGGGCCCAAACGATGAAGGACAAAATCGCAATGGACGATGTCGCATAAACCATGGAGGAGTACCCAAAGAGTTTCTTGCGCGCAAAGGCAGGCACGATTTGGCTCACGATGCCAAAGGCTGGCAAAATCATGATGTACACCTCGGGGTGACCAAAGAACCAGAAGATGTGCTGGAACATCACCGGGTCTCCGCCACCTGCGGGGTTAAAAAAGGTGGTGCCAAAATGGCGATCGGTGAGCGTCATGGTGATGGCGCCAGCGAGCACGGGCATCACCGCAATCAACAAGTAGGCGGTGATCAACCAAGTCCACACGAACATGGGCATTTTCATGAGCGTCATGCCAGGCGCGCGCATGTTCAAAATGGTCACGATGATGTTGATCGAACCCATGATAGAAGACGCACCCAAGAGGTGAAGGGCAAAAATACCAGAGTCCATTGAGGGGCCCATTTGCAAGGTGAGCGGCGCGTAAAGCGTCCAACCACCTGAGGGCGCCCCGCCGGGTAAGAAAAAGCCCGACACCAACATCAAGGCGGCTGGAATGAGCAACCAAAAACTGAAGTTATTCATGCGCGCAAAGGCCATGTCCGCCGCACCAACTTGCAAGGGCACCATCCAGTTGGCAAAGCCCACAAAGGCCGGCATGATGGCGCCAAACACCATGATCAAACCATGCATGGTGGTGAGCTGGTTAAAGAGCTCTGGGTTGACGAATTGCAAACCAGGTTGGAACAACTCGGCACGGATCATCAGCGCCAAAACACCGCCCACCATGAACATGGTGAAAGCGAACAACAAATAAAGTGTACCGATGTCTTTGTGATTGGTCGCAAAGACCCAACGCCGCCAACCCACTGGTGCACCGTGGTGGTCATCATGTCCGTCGTGATCGCCGGCCACATGGCCATGGGGATGAATAACTGCGCTCATGGTTGATTCCTTTTCTCTATCTTGACACTAAGTACGGACACGTTACTGACGCTGGGCCAAAACTTCTGCGGGCTGAACCAATTGACCCGATTTGTTGGACCAATTGTTTTTCGTGAACGTGATCACGGCCGCCAAATCGGTATCACTCAAAGCCTTCCAAGACGGCATGGCGCCATTGTTTTGACCGTGAAGGAGAACCGAGATCTGTTTGGTGTGGTCTGCATTGAGCACCACTGCCGCACCGTCCAAGGGCTTGACGGCTCCACCGCCTTTGCCGTTGGGTTGGTGGCAAGCCACGCAGTTGGCGGCGTAGACCTTTTCACCGCGCTTTAAGCTCTCATCCAAGGTCCATACTTTGGATGGGTCGTCATTCAAGGCGGCCATTTTCTTTTGCTCGGTTTGGACCCAAGCGCTGTAGTCTTTGTCGTTCATCACGATCACGTGAATGGGCATGTAAGCGTGCTCTTTGCCACACAATTCTTGGCATTGACCATAAAAGTCACCGGTTTTGTCCGCCCTGAACCAGGTATCGCGAACAAAGCCAGGAATCGCATCTTGCTTGACGCCAAAGGAGGGCACAGCAAAGGCATGAATCACATCGCTGGCGGTGGTGATGATGCGAACTTTTTTATTCACAGGCACCACCAAGGGGTTGTCAACCAAGAGCAAATAATTGTCAACAGACGCGCCCTTGGCGCCCGAGTTGGAGAGTTCGCGCTGTGCAGTGTCCAAGGTGGACACAAAAGAGACCCCTTCGCCCTCGCCTTTTAAGTAGTCGTAGGTCCACTTCCACTGTGAACCCGTGGCCTTGATGGTCAAATCCGCATTGGACGTGTCCTTGGAGGCCACCACCGCCTTGGTTGCGGGCAAGGCCATCAAAATCACAATGATGAAAGGAATCACGGTCCAGGCCAACTCAACCTTGAGCGACTCGTGAAAGGTGGCGGCTTTGAAGCCGGCAGACTTGCGGTGTTTCACAATCGAGTAAAACATCACGCCAAAAACTCCGACAAAAATCACCGTACAGATGATGAGCATGAACCAATGCAACCAAGCTTGCTCTTCAGCAATTTTGGTGGCCGCCGGCTGCAAATTCAACTCCCAATTGGCAGGACCACCCACCAAATCGTTCACAGCCCATGCTGCAGAGCTGAACATTGCGCCGAGGGTCAAAATCGCCAAGCTGAGCTTTTGAATTAAATTTTTCATCTTCATCTTTTCAATTGCCAAAAAAAAACCCGCCCCATGAGCGACCTTGGGTTGACACCAAAAGTCTCAATCATCATGGTAATTGCCAATATTGTAGCAAGCCTTGCTGAGGTTTTGGTTGCTGTGCACCATTTCACCCACAATGCCCCCCAGTCTGACAGGTATTCAAGACCCTGGGGGAGCCGCGCTTAGGGCTTTTTGCGCGCCAAAAGCTGCTCTCTCATCGCCTCGAGCGTGATCTCGGTCTGCGCTTGAACGGCCATCTGCGGTGCGGCCAAATGGGGCTTGAAGGCGTGGCCGTAGATGACTTCAAAGGTGAGGGGCACGCCCAAACCCTCGCTGGGCCGGGCCAAAGACTGTAAGGCTGAGGTGAGCTCGCCCAGCCAAGCGCGGGTGCGCACGTGCGCCACACGCTCAGGGTGTAAATTCGCACCCAGACACCGAAGCTCTTGCAACAAGGTGTCGACCTCTTGGTAATGCAAGGTCAAGCGCTCCATGTCCATCACCGGCTCGGAAAACCCACTTTGCACCAACAAGTCCCCCCAGTCGTGCATGTCGGTCATGGGGTGCATGGGCGGGGGCCAGCCTTTTTGCAAGTAAAGTTCCCGCAATTCTTGCAAGGTATCGGGGCCAAAACAAGAAAACAGCACCACCCCGCCGGGCTTCAAACGCTCAAGCCACGTCTTCATCACCAGACCAGGATCGCACTCGTGGTGGAGCGTCAGGTTCGACCACACCAGATCGGTTGGCCAAGACTGCGTGAGCGTGTCTTGCATGCGCGCACGATCATGCGCCCTGTCAGGCGCTGACTCGCCTTTGGCAGCGCTCAAACCACTCCAACGCTGCCAAGCACGCCTCAGCCACCCCACTGCTTGCGCCTTGGGTGGGAGGGCACTGCTGCTGGCTTGGCCAGCGCCTGGGCCCACTCCCGCTGGGAGAGGCCCCGACAAGACGCTCGCCTGGGGATACCGCGCGCGAAGCAGCGCTTGACCCTGCTCACCCGAGCGAGCAGGGCGCCAATGCAGCCATGACTCAGGCTGGAGTCGGATCACCTGCAAATGCTCGGCCAGCCTTTGGGCCACCTCATCCATGAGCCAGGTCTGGGCAGGCGTTGACAACGCTCGCTTGGGACTGTCAAGCCAGGCTTGAGCGGCCACCGGATCGATCAAGGGATTGGGGTGTGAAGACATAGAGCCAAAAAAACGCGCAGGTTGGAGACAATGAGGACAAGGACCCCGCACGGGGTGGGCCAAGGCCAGACCGAAGGCCAGACCGAAGGCCGCCTCTGCATCCTACAGCATTGGGCCCACACGCAGGGCCTGTCCGAGCGTCTCGTCTCCCAGACCTGAGCCCTTCTCTAGCCCTAGGGGATAATGCAAGCCCATATGTTCAATGTCGTCCTCTACCAACCAGAAATTCCACCCAACACGGGCAACATCATCCGTTTGTGTGCCAACACCGGGGCGCAATTGCATTTGATCGAACCCTTGGGGTTTGACATGGAGGACCGCTCCATGCGACGCGCGGGCCTGGATTACCACGAGTACGCCAGCGTCAAGCGCTATCCCAATTGGGCGCACTTTTTGTCACAAAGTCAGGCCCCCCACTTGAGAATCTTCGCTTTTTCCACCAAAGGCCAAAAATGCGCGCACGACGTGGCGTTCCAAGCGGGAGACTATTTGGTGTTTGGCAGCGAGACGAGCGGCTTGCCTGCAGCCTTGAGGGAGCAATTTGATCACGACCACCTCCTCAGACTCAACATGCGGGCGTCTCAGCGCAGCTTGAACCTCTCCAACACGGTCGCCATTGTGGTCTACGAGGCTTGGCGACAAAACGGCTTTGTCTGACCCAGACTGGCACACACGACGCCCCATGCGAAGGACTTGGCACGCTCAGGTGTAATGCCTCACGATACACTGGGCCACGCAAGCGGGCTTGTCTTGAGCGTTGAGCTCGAAGGTGACATCCCAAGTGAGCGCATAACCTCGACCCTCATGGGGCAATAAAGCCTGGGCCGCCGCCAAATGGAACCGGGCCCTGAGCTGGGCGTTCACCGGGACCACCGAGGTAAAACGCACTTTGTTGAGACCGTAGTTGATGGTCGTGCTCGCCTCTAGCACCTGCATCGTTTGCGCCAGGCAGTGCGGCAGCAACGACAGGGTCAAAAACCCATGCGCAATGGTCGACTGGAAGGGGCCTTCTTTGGCGCGCACAGGATCGACATGAATCCATTGGGAGTCCAGCGTCGCCGCGGCAAACGCATCAATTTGGGTCTGTGTGATGGTGTGCCAAGGGCTCACGCCCACGTCTTGTCCCACACAGGCCGCGAGGTCAACCAGGGTGTTGAAAGTTCTCATTGGAGTCTCTCCAGGTGAAGTACGCCTTGTGCCAAGGCGCATGGATTAAACACTGCAAAGCTCACTGGGTCAAAAAACCCACCTGATCCACCACCACAGCCCCTCAGCTCAAGCCGTCCCAGAGCAACTTGCAGCCCGTCAAGAGCATCGCGCCATGCACCAAGCGGTAAAAGAGGGCTGGGCGCATGCGCCGGGTCAAGTACACCCCCGCATAAACGCCTATGGGCGCGAAGGGCACCAAGGTGAGTGCGGTGAGCATATTGCCCGTGTGCAGCAAACCCAAACCCGCATAAGGTATCCATTTGACCAAGTTGACCCAAAAAAACAAAACCGTCAAGGTTGACGTAAACCGCAAAGGCGCCAAGTTCAAACCCAGCAAGTAAGCGTTGATGGGGGGCGCGCCCGCATGCGCCAAGAAAGAGGTGAAGCCCGAAGTCATCGCGAGCACCACCCCCGTGGGCCGTGTGGGTTGACTCAAGAGCTTGGCCGTGGGCCAAAAAATGCGTTGCGCCAAAAATAAAAGTGTACTGACCCCCACCATGAGCGAGACGGTTTTGGTGTCCAGCGACTTAAAGGACAAGTAGCCCAAGAACACACCCACCAAGGAGCAAGGCACGAGCCACTTGAGGAGCGCCATGTCCATGTCTTTGCGGTAAGCACGCAAGCCCAAAATGTCAAGCACCAACAAAATGGGCATCAAAATTGCCGCCGCCGTGGGCACACTCACCACCATGGCCATCAAAGGCACCGCCATCGATCCCAGACCCGAAGCAAAACCGCTTTTGCTCAGCCCCAGCAACAGCACGGCAGGGATGGCCACCCCATAAAAGAGGGGGTCCATCACGGGCCAATCGAACAACTCAGAGGACCTGGCAGGCTTGCTCGAAACTTAACCTGGGGTTGCGAGCCCACAGTTTGGTGTTGTCACCATGGCCCAAATTCACCAAAAAATTGGCACTCCAATGGCCATCGGGGAAAAACTCTTGGTTGACTTTGGCGGCATCAAAACCACTCATGGGCCCGCAGTCGAGGCCATAGGCCCTGGCGGCCATCATGAAATAAGCGCCACCCAGGGTGCCGTTGCGACTGGCTGTGGCAGCGGCCAACGCCGCATTGCCTTCAAACATTTGTTGGGCATCGGGCTTGTTGGGAAAGCTTTGGGGCAAGTGCTTATAAAAATGGTTGTCGGTGGCCACAATCACACACACCGGTGCAGACTTGGTCTTGTCCACATTGCCAGGGCTCAAAGCGGGGTACAAGCGCGCCTTGGCGGCTTCGTTGGTCAAAAACACATAGCGAGTGGGCTGTGTGTTCATGGAGGTGGCACCCATTTTGGCCAACTCGTAAATGTCGTGGAGGGTCTGGGTTGCCACGGGTTGGTCCAAAAATCCATTGGCCGTTCTGGCATCATGAAAGAGCGCTTGCATTGCTGCTTGATCGATGGTCATCTCTAGTTCCTTTTCTTTAGTTCACAACATAATCCACTTGATGACGTGCAGTGCGCACGCCGTCGAGTTCTTTCTTCAATTGCTCATGCAATGGATGGGTGGCATAAGCGGCCAAGTCCTCGGCTCGCTCAAACTGCGTGTAAAGCACCACATCGCAAGCGTAGTCAATGCCACTCACATCCACACCGACTTCGAGATGCACCAAGCCTGGGATTTTGCCCTTCAAGGCATTGAACCCCGAGCACACGCGCTCGATGTTGTCGTGCCGCTCGGGCTCAGTGTCCCCGCGCACGCGCCACATCACGATGTGTTTGATCATTGCAAAACGCCTTTCATTCTAATGAATTTTTATTTTTTGCACGCCCACCCCCACCAGGCACAAGGCTCAAGGGTGCGCACCGGCTCACTCGGGCTGAATCCCCAGCACATGGATCAAGGGCACCCAACGCGCCAAATCTTTCTTGAGCGCTTGACGGCTCTCTTGAGGACCCCAGGCGAGCACGCGCCCGCCTTGTTTTTCAAAACGGGCTTTGACCTCGGGCGACTGCATCGCCTCGCGCACCAAGGCGCTCAAATAGGCCATCTCTTTGGCCGGTGTTTTAGCGCTGGCAAAGAGTCCGAACCAGGACTCAAGCTCCAAGCTCTCAATCCCACTCTCGAGCAAAGTGGGCACTTGCGGGTGCATGGGCAGGCGTTGTGCACCCGAGACAGCGAGGGCTTGCAAACGCTGTGCGTCCACATGCACGCGGGCGGTGGAGGACAAATCAAAAAACAAATCCACCCGCCCACCCATCAAATCCGTGTAGGCCGCTTGGGCTCCGCGGTAAGGCACGTGAATGAGCTCCACACCCGCCACATGGCAAAGTGCCGCCGCAATCACGTGCTGCCCAGTTCCATTGCCCGCTGACGCGTAGGTGACTTGTCCTGGGTGCGCTCGCGCGTAATCCAACCAATCTTTGAGCGTCTTGAGTTTGGCATCCAGGCGTGACACCAAGGTGTAGCTGTACCCCACCGCCAAGCCCAAGGGCTCAAAGTCTTTCACCGGATCGTAGGATAAATTCTTATAAAGCCCCGCGTTCAACACCATGTTCGAGACCGAGCCCAAGAGCAAGGTGTAGCCATCGGCCGGGGCCTTGGCCACATAGTCGGTGCCCACCAAGGTGCCCGAGCCCGTGCGGTTTTCCACGATCACGCCCGCACTCACGCCTTGGGCCATTTTGTCAGCCAAAACACGAGCCACAAAATCAAACCCGCCTCCAGCCGGCTGGGGCACCACCACTTTGAGGCTTCGAGCGGGGTAGGTGTCTGCGTTTTGCGACCAGGCCGTGAGCACTTGGCTGTTCAGACCCAGCGCTGCCGCAGCAAGCCCCAAGCGTTTCAAATTTTCTCGTCTGATCATCATGGACTTCTCCTCCTAGGACATGCCATCAAAACGCACACACTGACCAGAGAGAGCGGCACTTCTCCATCAAGTCCAAACAAGTTCACGTGCTCGTCCAGGATCAACGCACCAAGGCGCCACCGCTCAACCACTGAGCACCATGGGCGTACAAAGCTTGCACTTTCTCGCCTTTGAGCATGGGCATGTCCATCTTGACGTTGTAGCCAATGCGCGTTTGGATGTAGGCCAAGTGACGATAGCCTTCGGGGAAGGCTTGCAAGGCGGCCTGATCGAGCACCAACTGGGCATGGGGGTCGACAGGGTCGATGCGGTCTTTTTCGTAAATGGGTTGGCGGTGCACCAAGCCCCAGTGGCCTTGGCGCTCTTCAAAAAAGTCGTAAAAGCGCCCCGTGCAGACCACGTCACACAAGACATCTTGCACCATACCGCGTTGAGAAATGGTCATTTTCGTTTGCGCAATCGCGCGCGTGCCTTGAACGTCAATCGAGGAGCCGCCCAAGAAATGCAAAATGCTCACGCCCTTGTTCCAGCCCTCAATGGTGACCTTGATGAACTCTTCAAATGGGCCCTGAAACCAAGTGGCCATCATGACCCCATCATCGTGCCAGACGGTTTTGAAGCGCTCCCAGTCCCCGGCATCGCGCCAAACGGCCCAGTTGTCAATGAGTTGACGGATGCGCAATTGGTGCACGAGTGTTGAGTCCATGGTGAAAGTGTCCTGTGAGTTGCAAGGTCGGGCGAGAGGTAATAGGGCCAGCTCTCAAAGACCTTCCCCACCCATCGTTTGGTCGCCATCTTATCTCTTTTTACCGCTCAATCCTTTCCTGAGAAACACCCACTGAGGAGGCACAATCTCCTTTTTTCAGCGTGAGAGCGAGGGATATGAAGGACAATGGGGGGGTAAACCTGAGGATGATCCTGACATGACCAATTTCGATGTGTTGATAGTGGGCGGTGGGCCCAGTGGCTTGATGCTGGCCAACGAGCTGGGGCGCCAAGGCGTGCGCAGTTTGCTCTTGGATGCCAAACCCTCGACCGCCTTCAACCCCCAGGCCAACGCCACCCAGGCAAGAACCATGGAGCACTACCGCAGGCTTGGGTTTGCGCACGAGATCCGAGCGCTTGGCCTGCCTGGCGACCACCCCACCGACATTGCTTATTTCACCCGCCTCACCGGCTATGAGCTCGCCCGCTTGTCCTTGCCCACCGCGCACGAGGCGGTGGAGAAAATCAAAACCATGAAAGGCTCTTGGAGTGCGGCCGAGTTGCCCCACCGGGTGTCGCAAAAGTTTGTCGAAACGGTTCTCAAACAACACGCCCAAAGTTACCCTTGCAACGACATTCGCTACGCCCACCGCTTGATCGATTTTGAGGACCAGGGGGATGGGGTTGTGGCCCGTTTTTGTGCCCTTGAGCACCCCAACGACATTCAAACGGTCAAGGTGAAGTACTTGGTGGCGGGCGACGGCCCCAAAAGCCCTGTTCGCCACGCACTGGGCTTGTCCTACACCGGCGAGACCGGCGTCAAGAGAAGCTACATGGGTGGTCAAATGTTTGCCGTTTACATGCGCTCCAAAACCTTGTACCAACACGTCCCCCACCCCAGGGCTTGGATGTACGTGACGGTCAACCCCAAGCGACGCGGTTTTTTAGCGGCCGTGGATGGGCTTGAACAGTTCGCGTTTCACAGCGCCGTGGCCGAGGACGAAAACCCTGAACATTGGGGCGAGCCAGAGGCGCGCCAGTTGCTCAAGGAGTTCATGGGCTGTGAGGTCGATTTTGAGATTTTGTCGCTTCAGACTTGGACCGCAGGGCACTCCTTGGTGGCGGAGAAATTTCAACGCGGTCGAGTCTTTCTCATGGGGGATGCGGCCCATTTGTTCACCCCCACCGGGGGCTTGGGCTACAACACCGCCATTGAAGATGCGGTTAACTTGGGCTGGAAACTGGCCACCGTCATCAAGCAGCCCGCGTACGCGCCGCTGCTGGGGACTTATGAGCTCGAGCGCCGTCCCTTGGCGCTGCGCAACACCAGCTACGCCCGAGAATTTGCCGACTCGGTGGGCCTGTACCCGGTCACCGCGGCCATCGAGGCCGAGAGTCCCGAGGGCCAAGCCGAGCGGGAATTGGCCAGCGCTCACTTCAATGCGCATGTGCGCAAAGAGTTCAACATCCCGGGCGTCACCTTTGGGGGCCGCTATGACGGCTCACCCATCATCTTGAGCGACGCGAGCACGCCGCCCATCGATGAGGCCAATATTTACACGCCCAGCGCCACCCCTGGGGGCAGACCCCCCCACGCCTGGCTCCAAGACGGCAGCTCCCTCTACGACCATTTCGGCCCCAACTGGACGCTGCTCGTGTTGACGCCCCACCCTGAGGCAGAAAAAGCTCTCCAAGACGCGGCCAGCCAGGCGGGACTGGACTTGCGTTGCTTGCACCCGGCCCCAGGCGATCTGCAAGACCTCCAAGACTTGTACCAGGCCCACTGGGTCATTGTGCGCCCCGATCAGATCGTGGCTTACCGATGCCCACTCTCAACGCCCTGTCTGAGCACTGAGCCGCATGGGCTGTGGCGCCATTTGCTCGGTCTCGCAGCCGCCCAGCCCGCTTAAGCGCACAGCGTAAAATGCCAACATCCGCTGCTTTGACATCTCGGCCATGAGCGCCGCTTGACGAGCCCCAAGGGGCCGACAGCCCCTCTCGCCATGCTGCTGGCCAGCTCCCACTTGGCTCGCCTTGATCCCTTGCACCCCCAGACCTCACCACTCTCCAAGACACCATGAGCAACATGCACACCGAGAAAGTTTTAAGCGTCCACCATTGGACCGATCGATTGTTCAGCTTCACCACCACGCGCGACATGGCCCTGCGGTTTTCCAACGGTCACTTCACCATGATTGGCTTGATGGTGAACGACAAACCCCTCCTTCGTGCCTACAGCATCGTGAGCGCCAACTATGAAGAGCACTTGGAGTTTTTGAGCATCAAGGTGCAAGACGGCCCCCTCACCTCCAAGTTGCAACACATCCAAGTGGGCGACGAGATCGTGGTCGGCAGGAAGCCCACCGGCACCTTGCTCATCGACTATTTGCTCCCGGGTAAAAACCTTTACCTCATGGGCACGGGCACAGGCATGGCGCCTTTTTTGAGCATCATTCGAGACCCCGAGACCTACGACAAATTTGAAAAAGTGATTTTGGTGCACGGTGTGCGTGAAGTGGCCGAATTGGCCTACCACGACTACTTGCTCCAAGAGTTGCCTGAACACGAACTCTTGGGCGAGATGATCAAGTCGCAGTTCTTGTATTACCCCACCGTCACGCGTGAGCCCTTTCACCACCAAGGCCGCATCACCGATTTAATCACCTCCCACCAATTGACCCAAGACCTGGGTCTACCGGCATTGGATGCGAAGACCGACCGGGTGATGATTTGTGGCTCGCCCCAGTTGCTCAAGGACTTGAAATTGATCTTGGACGCCAAGCATTTCAAGGAGGGCAACACCAGCACACCGGGTGACTACGTCATCGAACGTGCCTTTGCTGAGCAATAAAGCCCCCACTCAAGCGCTGGCGTCGAGCCCACTCATGCGCTCGATTGCCTTGATCACCGCCGCATAGTCCTCTTGCCCCTCGCCATGGGCGATGGCCGATTGCATCCACTGTGAGGTGATGGCCGTCTGGGCCAGCGGCACATTCAATCCCTTGCCCGCTTGCAGCATCAACTCCAAGTCTTTGAGCATTTGGTGCACCGTGAAAGTGGGCGCAAAGTCTCTTTGGCCCAGCGGTCGGGCCAGTTGCTCGGCCTTGGCTTTGATAATGGGAGAACCCACAGCGCTGGCGGCCAACACCTCCCACATCTGTGACCAATCCAACCCGCCTTTGCGACCCAAGGTGAGGCCTTCGGCCAGCATGGCCGAGGTTTGAACGATCAACAAATTGACCACGAGTTTCATCAAGCGGCTTTGTTCGGCCTCGCCCAAGTAAAAAAGCTTGGGGCCCCACGCGGCAAAGAGGGCTTGACAGGCATCAAAACACGCCCTCGGGCCCGAGACCATGACGGTGAGTTGTGCTGCTTGTGCCATGTGGTTGTTGCCCGAGACACTCACTCGCAGGTACTCAATGCCACGCGCTTGAAGCGCACTGGCCACCTCTTCAGACGCCCCCACCGAGACGGTGCTCGTGTCCATGTAGGTGCTGCCCGCACGGGCATGGGTTTGCACCCACTGCGCCACCGACAAAAACGCCGCATCATGGGGCAGTGAGGAGACGATCACATCGGCCGCTTGTGTGCAGTCCACCAAATCCTCACACCAATGCAGCCCTCGCTGCTGGGCCAAGGGCTTGCGCGAGGCATCCACATCGTGCACTTCAAGGGAAAAACCCGCCCCCAAAGACGACAGATGCTCGGCCATGGGCAAGCCCATTTTGCCGACCCCTAAAAAAAGCAGTTTTTTCATCCTTCGCGCGTCGCCATCAACTCGCTTTGAGGCCCACGGCCTTGGCAATTTTGGCCGCCGACTCCATCTCGGTTTTGATGAAGGCGCTGAAGGCCTCGGGCGTCATGGGCATGGGCTCGGCACCCAGCACTTTGAGTCGCTCAGACACGTCACTTTGCGCCAAGGCTTTGATGGCTTCGGCATGGAGGCGTTTGACCACTGCCGGGGGGGTGGCCGAAGGCACCAACAGCCCCACCCAAAACACATAATCCGAGCCTGGCACGCCCGCCTCGAGGGTGGTGGGCACTTGGGGCAAGGTGGGTGAGCGCTGCGCCGTGCTCACCGCCAAGGCCTGGAGCTTGCCCTCTTTGATCAAGGACAAGGCCGAGGACAAGGGGGCAAAGAACCAATCGTTTCGGCCCCCAATCACGTCCGAGAGCGCTTCGGGTGTGCCCTTGAAGGGCACGTGCACCGCGTCAAGACCGGCTTGGAGTTTGAATTTCTCTGCATTCATGTGCGTCGCACTCCCCATGCCAGCCGACGCATAGTTCATTTGGCCAGGGCGCGCTTTGGCCGCCGCCACCACATCGGCCACACTCTTCCAGCCACGGCTAGGGGAGACCACCATCACATTGGGCAAGGCGGCCAGCGGGGTGACCCCCAACAAGTCCTTGACCGTGTCATAAGGCAAATTGGGGTAAATCGAGGGGTTCAAGGCGTGGCCCGAGGAGTGGATCAACACCGTGTAGCCATCGGGCTCTGCGTGTGCGACTTGGGACGCGGCGATGGTGCCGCCAGCTCCCGGGTGGTTCTCAATCAAAATGGGTTGTCCCAGTCCCTTGCTCATGGCGTCGCCCACGGTTCTGGCCACGATGTCGGTGCCCGAACCGGCGGTGAAGGGCACAAAAAATCGAATGGGCTTGGTGGGATAGGTTTGTGCTTGGGCACTGGGGAGATGAAAAGCGGTGAGCGACCCAAGCAGCACGCCCAAGCCCAAGAGTGCTGCCCCCTTGAGAGTCCACCCCGGGGCAGGACCCGATTGAGGAGGTTGCATGGGCGTGGCGTGAATGGGCGATGAGCGGTGCAATGTCGGCATGGTCATGGTCTCCTGGTCTTGGTTTTTATGTTGAGATTTTTCTGCTCAGCCCTTGACTCACGTTGAAGGCGTGCGGCCAAGGTGTTTGGTGAAGGCGCTTGCTAAAGGGGCATGGTAAAGGGGCTTGGGTGAGGTGTTTTGAGCACCCTCGAGCCGTCTCACGACTCCAAGCCGTCCGACAACTTCACATCCTCAGGCGCCAAGGTGAGCCCCGAATCGAGGGCCAAATCTTGCAGCAAAATGGAAAAATCGACCTGATCATGCCCGCGCCCTACCATGCGCGCCACCGACTCGCGAGTCGCTGCTGCAGCGGGCATGGGCACGCCATAGGTCTTGCCCGCGGCCATGCCCAGGTCCATGTCTTTCAAGAGCAACTTGGGCGTGAAGGTCACGTTCTCAAAGCTCAAATGACTGAGCACCGGGGTTTTGTAGCGGGTGTACATGGAGCCCAGCACCGAGTCGTTGATGCTCTCCAAAAAGAGGTGGCGCGGGATGCCAGCTTTTTCAGCCAACACCGTGATTTCACACAAATTTTGAATCACCACCCCAAACATGGTGTTGTGCGCAATCTTCCACACCCGAGCGAGTTCTCCCTCACCCACCCACATGACTTTGCGCGCGAGGGCCCTCAAATAGGGCTCGAGCTCCAAGTAAAGAGCGTGAGGTCCTGAGGCCACCAAGAGCAGTTTGCCCGCCTTGGCCACCTTGGCGTTGCCAGAGACTGGGGTGCACAAATAGGCCACGCCCAGGGCTTGCAAAGCGTGGCGAATTTCCTCTGAACCCTCTTGGGAAATGGATGACGAATCGACCAACACTTTGGGCAAGGTCGAACCCGTCATCAAGCCGCCATCACCAAACAAGACCTCTTTCAAATCATCGGTGGTGGAGACCATGGTAAAGACCACTTCACAAGCGGCCAAATCCGCTTTGTGGTCGACCAAGACCGCGCCATAGGCCACCAAGGGCTCGGCTTTGCTGCGCGTTCTGTTCCATACCTTGACCGCGTGGCCCGCAGCGGTCAGTTTCTTGACCATGGCCTCGCCCATTCTTCCAAGTCCAATCCATCCCAACTGGTGTGGGCCCTCACCCAAACTGGGCGTTTGATGTGTTGATGTTGACATGACGATACTTTATAAAAAAATTAAAACCCAAACAAAAAAACAAAAATCAATCGACTCAAGATGTCAATGAAGGCTTGCCATCACACCCGCTCCACAATCAAAGCAATGCCCTGCCCCACGCCAATGCACATGGTGCAAAGAGCGTAGCGCCCGTGGGTTCTTTGCAATTGGTTGACCGCTGTCGTGACGAGTCTGGCCCCACTCGCACCCAAGGGGTGGCCCAGCGCAATGGCACCGCCATTGGGGTTGACGCGCGGGTCATCGTCTTGAAGTCCGAGCGTTCTGAGCACGGCCAAGCCTTGAGCGGCAAAGGCTTCGTTGAGCTCAATCACATCCATTTGCGCCAAGGTCAAACCCGTTTGGGCCAAGACCTTCAATGTCGCGGGTGCGGGCCCCATGCCCATGATGCGAGGCGGCACGCCAGCCGTGGCCATCCCGACAATGCGAGCGCGCGGGGTCAAACTCTCGCGAACGGCCGCGTCATGGCTGGCGAGCAAAAGTGCACACGATCCGTCGTTGATCCCACTCGCGTTGCCCGCCGTGACACTGCCCTCTGGGCTCACCACCCCCTTGAGCTTGGCCAAACTCTCAAGACTGGTGGCGCGCGGGTGTTCGTCTTGGGCAAAAATGATGGGGTCGCCTTTTTTCTGGGGCAAGGTCACGCTCACGATCTCGGCATCAAAAAAGCCCGCCTTTTGCGCAGCCACCGCCTTGGTTTGGCTCGCCAACGCCATCTTGTCTTGGGACAGACGATCAATCTTGTAGTCTTGGGCCACGTTCTCGGCCGTTTCGGGCATCGCGTCGACACCGTACATTTTCTTCATCAAGTCGTTGACAAAACGCCAACCAATGGTGGTGTCATAGACCGCATTGGTGCGACTGAAAGCCGAGTGGGCTTTGGGCATCACAAAGGGGGCTCGGCTCATGCTCTCTACGCCCCCAGCGATCATGAGTTCACACTCACCCGTTTTGATGGCCCGTGCCGCCGTGCCCACCGCATCCAGCCCCGAGCCGCACAAACGGTTGATCGTCGCCCCGGGCACCTGGTAAGGCAAGCCGGCCAATAAACTGGCCATGTGAGCGACATTGCGATTGTCTTCACCGGCTTGGTTGGCGCAACCAAAAATCACATCACTGAGCCGCTCCCAATCCACCTTGGCGTTTCTTTGCATCAAAGCGCGCAGAGGAATTGCACCCAAGTCATCGGTGCGCACACCACTCAAAGCCCCGCCGTAGCGGCCGATGGGGGTTCTGATCGCATCACAAATAAAAGCGTCGTTCATCTCATGTCCTTCGATTGAAAAAAAGGGTAAGTCGGGGGCTGACTCCATGGCCCCACATGCATTGACAAGCCAGTGCGCTCACGAGGCAAAGGCCACACCCATCATCTGCGCCAAACTCGCCGCGTCCAAGCCGTCCACGCAGTCAATGAGTCGCAGGCCCTTGGGAGTGCACTCAAAGGTGCCCAAATCGGTGTAGACCCGCTTGACGCAAGCAATGCCTGTCAAGGGATAGGTGCACGCGGGCACGATCTTGCTCACGCCCGCCTTGGTCATGAGGTCCATCATGACCCAAGTCTCCTTGGCCCCAATGGCCAAATCCATGGCCCCTCCCACGGCGGGAATGGCGCCGGCCTCTCCCGTGTGCCAATTGGCCAAGTCCCCGTGCACACTCACCTGAAAAGCCCCCAAGACACAGATGTCCAAGTGGCCGCCTCGCATCATGGCAAAACTGTCGGCGTGGTGGAAAAAAGCGCCCCCTGGCTTTAAGGTCACGGGCTGCTTGCCGGCATTGATCAAGTCATAGTCTTCCTCACCGGCGGGTGGGGCCGCACCCATGCCCAAAATTCCATTCTCGCTGTGCAGCAGCACCTCGAGCTCAGCGGGAATGAAGTTGGCCACCAAGGTCGGCATGCCTATCCCCAGGTTGACGGTCATGCCCTCGTGGATGTCTTGCGCCACACGGCGAGCCAAGGCTTGTTTGTCTCGTTTGATCACGCTCATGACTTGATGCCTCCGGCGACGGTGGCCACGCGCTCAATGCGCACCACTTGATGTACAAAAATACCAGGCGTCACAATGCTTTCTGGATCCAAGTCGCCCAGCTTGACCACCTCGTGCACAGTGGCCACGGTTTTTTTGGCGGCCATGGCCATGACGGGCCCAAAATTGCGGGCCGCTTTGCGGTAGACCAAATTGCCCCAACGGTCTCCCCTCTCCGCTTTGATGAGGGCCAAGTCGGCATGAATGGGCAACTCAAAGACATAGTGTCGACCGTTGATCAAGCGTGTCTCCTTGGGCTCTCCCGTGGCGGTTTTGGCCAGGTCGGTGCCATAACCCGTGGGGCTAAAAAATCCACCAATACCAGCGCCTGCGGCACGAATTCTCTCGGCCAAATTGCCTTGGGGCACCAGTTCGAGCTCAATTTGACCACTTTGGTAGAGGCCATCAAACACGTAGGAATCGGCTTGCCTTGGAAAGCTGCAAATGATCTTTCTCACCCGACCCGCCTTGAGCAACGCGGCCATGCCGTGATCGCCATTGCCCGCGTTGTTGTTGACCACCGTCAACTCCCGAGCCCCTTGCTCGATCAAGCCCTCGATGAGCTCACTGGGGATGCCCGCGGTGCCAAACCCCCCGATCAAAACGGTCGAGCCGTCTTGGGTGCCTTGGAGCGCTTGGGCGATAGAATCTGCAATCTTGTTGATCATGTGAAAACGTTTTCAATGTTTTTTTCAATAGCCCCAGCCTCTCAGAGCCTGCCTAGACCATCAAGGCCACCCCAGCTGGTTGCCTATCTTACCCAAACCGCACGGTGGCTGCTCGGGCTGCGAGCGGCTGACGTTGGCCACACTCCATCCACCCATGTTCACACCCAATCAACACGATGTTCGGCGCTTCTTTTGCCGAGTCAGTGAAAAATTACTCACCCACGAGCCCATGGAGGCCATCGAGCAAGTGGCTGCGCCTTGGGTGAGTGAACACCCCGAGTACTTGAAGGAATTGAGTGATGTGGACCGAGCCCTTGAGCTTGATTATCCCGTAGATGGCGGCACAGAGAATCCGTTCTTACACCTATCCATGCATCTGAGTATCGAAGAGCAGTGCTCGATCGATCAGCCGCGGGGCATCCGCACGGCAGTGGAGGTGCTCAGCCAGCGCCTGGGCTCTCGCCACGACGCCCACCATGCGGTCATGGAGTGCTTGGGGACCATGATTTGGGAGAGCCAGAGAAGCGGCTTGGCGCCCGATCCTCATCGCTATTTGGAGTGCGTGAAAATGAAAGCCTCCAACTGAGTTCAACAACCCTCACTCGGTCAAGGGCGGTTTTATACAAGACCACCCCCCCCTTTAGGAAAGCTCACGCCCAAAAAAATACCGCCCGAAGGCGGTAGGGGGTAGGCGGTAGAAGGCGGCTGGTAGCGGGGCTCTCAACCGGGCCTTAATTGGCGGCCCAGAATTTGAATTTGTTTTGGGGAACCGTTTGCAACTCACTTTGTTGAGCGGCCACGTATTTCGCCAAGACCGCCAACTCGTCGGTGCTGAACTGCTTGGCCACACCGGCCATGATGGCGTTGTTGCGACCCCAGACGCTTTGGCTGTCGGCTTTGTAGGAGCGCAGTGCCACCAAGACGTAGTCGGCATATTGACCGGCAATTTTGGGGTAGTTCGGTCCAATGGGCATGCTCAAATTGGCACCGTGGCAAGACGTACAAGCGCCTTTTTGCACGAGCGCGACAGCTTCGCCCTCGGGCTCTGTGGCTTTGGCCGGCATGGCAGCGGCTTCACTGCGACCCAACTCTTGGTAGTAAGCGGAAATGTCGGCCATGTCTTGGTCGCTCAAACTTTTTGAGATGGCGCGCATCGACGGGTGACGGCGCTCGCCTTTTTTATACTCATTCAAGGCCGTCGTGATGTAGCTGGCGGTTTGGCCCGCGATTTTGGGCACCTTGTAGACCACCGGAAAGCTCGCTTGGTAGCCCGAGATGCCGTGGCAGCCGATGCACATGGCGATTTTTTTAGAGCCCGCTAGAGCGTCACCCTTGGGCTCATCGGCGCGAGCGAAACTGGCAAAGGTCAATGCAGAAATTAGCAGTAAAGAGAGGAGCTTGGTCATTTTAGGTCGTCAATCCAGGTGCGATTCATTCAAAGATTCCACTATTATATAGGCCATCGAGCACCTGAAGGTCCAGGCACTCCCCACCGTTACCCAAAGTTTACTTTCAACATGAAATTTCTCGGCTCCAGTGATTACGTCGCCACCCCTGATTTGATGCTGGCGGTCAATGCCGCGAGCACCCTCAAAAGACCCCTATTGATCAAGGGTGAACCGGGAACGGGCAAAACCATGCTGGCCGAAGAGGTGAGCAAAACGCTGGGGCTGCCCCTACTGGAGTGGCACATCAAGTCCACCACCAAGGCGCAGCAAGGTCTTTATGAATACGATGCGGTGTCGCGACTGCGCGACTCTCAACTCGGTGACGAGCGCGTCAAAGACATCCACAACTACATCTCGAAAGGCGTGTTGTGGCGCGCCTTCACGGCCAAGGAGCCGGTGGCCTTGTTGATCGACGAGATCGACAAAGCCGACATCGAGTTCCCCAACGATTTGTTGCGCGAGCTCGACCGCATGGAGTTCTTTTGCTACGAGACCAAAGAGCTCGTGAAGGCCACCACCCGACCCTTGGTGTTCATCACCTCCAACAATGAAAAAGAGCTGCCCGATGCCTTTTTGCGGCGCTGTTTTTTCCATTACATCCAGTTTCCTGAGCCCGCGACCATGGGCAAAATCGTGGACGTGCACTTTCCGGGCCTCAAAGAAGAGCTGCTGCGCGCGGCGCTCAAGGCCTTTTACGATGTGAGAAACTTGCCTGGCTTGAAGAAAAAGCCCAGCACCAGCGAGCTGCTCGACTGGATCAAGCTCTTGGTGGCCGAAGACATCCCCTTGTCGGTGCTTCAATCCAAGGACGATCAAGTCATTTTGCCCCCACTCTTGGGGGCCTTGCTGAAAAACGAGCAAGACATCACGCTCTTTGAAAAGCTCTTGCGCATGCAAAGCCAACACCGCTAGCGTGCCGTCGACAGTGTTCAACCCCTCCACCCTCAAGCGAGACCCCACCATGCCACCCACCGCCCTCGAACTGCTGCGCCAAGGGCTCAGTGACGCCATTGGCTTTCTTGTCGGCTCAGCCCTCGGGTGGGGACTCGGACAGCTCGCCGGTCTAGATATCTTTGAGCCCGGCTACAGCCTGCGCGCGATGGTGGCGATTTGCTTGATTGGCCTGGGAGGCGGCATGGGGCTGCAAGCGGCCAGGGTGTGGCGCGCTCGACATGCACCCCCGCGCGAGAGTAGCGATGCTGATTGATTTTTTCTACACCCTGCGCGCGGCAGGACTACCGGTGTCGGTCAAGGAGTTATTGACCCTGCTGGAGGCCTTGAAGATTGGGCTCATTGGGCCCAATGCACTCGCACTCGAGGGTGAGTTCGCAGCACAACTGGCGCTCAGTATGGAGGACTTTTACTTTCTCTCGCGCATGACGCTCATCAAAGACGAGCGCCATTTCGACAAATTTGACCGCGCCTTTCAAGCCTATTTCAAAGGCGTTGAGCTCCTCACCGACACCTCCCCAGACATGCCGATGCATTGGCTCAAAGACGCCATCCATCGCGTCCTGAGCCCTGAGGACAAAACCCGAGCCCAGGCGATGGACTGGGACGAGCTCATGAAAACACTGCAGCAGCGCCTCTTGGAGCAGCAAGAGCGACACGACGGCGGCAGCAAATGGATCGGCACGGGTGGCACCTCCCCGTTTGGCCACTCGGGCTTTAATCCCCAAGGCGTTCGCATTGGAGGCGGCTCAGGGCAGCGGCGCGCGCTCAAAGTTTGGGAGCAGCGCGCCTACCAAGACTATGACGATGGGCAGGCTCTGGGCACTCGAAACATCAAAATGGCGGTGCGGCGGCTGCGCCGATTTGCCCGCGAGGGCCAGGCCCTGGAGCTTGACTTGGACGACACCATCCACAGCACCGCGGCCAACGCGGGGTTTTTGGACATCAAAATGGTTCCCGAAAAACACAACCATGTCAAGGTGCTGCTCTTGATGGATGTGGGTGGCTCCATGGACGACCATGTGCAGCGTGTCAGCGAGTTGTTTTCAGCAGTGAGCGCTGAGCTCAAACACTTGGAGTTTTATTATTTTCACAACTGCGTGTACGACTATTTGTGGAAAAGCAACAGCCGCCGTTTTGCAGAAAAACACCCCACTTGGGACGTGATCCGCAAATACAACAAAGACTACAAACTCATTGTGGTGGGCGACGCCACCATGAGCCCTTACGAGATTGTGCAGCCAGGGGGCAGTGTCGAGTACAACAACGAAGAAGCTGGCGCGGTGTGGCTGTCTCGGCTCACCCAAGCCTTCCCCAAATCGGTTTGGATCAACCCCGAGCCCCAGGGGGTTTGGGGCTACCGCCAAAGTATCGATTTGATCTCCCAATTGATGTCCAAACGCATGTTTGCCCTCACCTTGAGTGGCCTGGAGCAAGCCATGCGAGAACTCAACCGTTGAGCGCTTAGAATACCGCCTGAGCCTTGAGCCAGACGCTCAACGCCCGCCGCTCGGACCTCATGCACAAAAGCCCCTTCTTTTTTTTCTGCGCTTTGTGGCCACGATTTGTCCGATCCCCTCTTCGTAGTTCAATGGATAGAACGCGGCCCTCCTAAGGCTGAAATGCAGGTTCGATTCCTGCCGGGGAGACCACCCAGACGTGCGTTCTGAGCGGGGGACTTGGACCATGGGCCTTTGCTCTCTTGAG
>CAIMTJ010000054.1 GCA_903844385.1 uncultured Burkholderiales bacterium | reverse complement strand
GAGCACGCCCACGCTCTCGCTCAAGAGGCGCACCAAGATGGCGCTCTCGACCTCGCGAAAACGCTCCTCCCCCTCGACTTCAAAGTACTCGCGAATGGAGCAGCCCAAATGCTGCTCAATGGCCAAGTCAGAGTCGAGAAATGGAATGTTGAGCTTTCTTGCCAAATGCCGACCCACGGTGGACTTTCCACTGCCAGGCAAGCCCACCAATACATACACGGCGTTGACCCCTTTGATCAAAATGATGCGGCCAAACCTCGGTGTGGCCAGTTCCACCATTTTAAACCCAGCCGGGCGCGGGCAACCTCCAAGGCTGAACAGAGGTAGACTCTGAAGCTTGTGTGTCAGCTCGGTCTCCAAGCCAACCCTCCTCCCATGTCCGATCGCCCCAACCCCAAAGACGCCAAGCCCCCAGGTGCGGGGGATGGCCACGCCCATGCCAAAGCCACCCCAAGCCACAATTTGTGGAGCCTGTTGCTGGGCTTTTTTGCCTGGACGATAGGCCTGGGTGTGGCCGGTGCGCTCGCCGTCTTCATGCTCTTGTGTATCGCCCTGGCCATGGCCTACCCGCAACTGCCCGATGTCACCGATTTGCAGGACTACCGACCCAAATTGTCCATGCGGGTGTACTCCATCGAGGGCAAACAAATTGCTGAGTTTGGCGAAGAGCGGCGCAATTTGACCCCCTTCAAAGAGATTCCCCAAGTCATGAAGGACGCGATCTTGGCCATCGAGGACTCGCGTTTTTATCAACACGGCGGGGTGGACTACATCGGTCTTTTGCGCGCGAGTTTGGCCAATTTGGGCCACGCCAAGAGCCAAGGGGCTTCGACCATCACCATGCAAGTCGCGCGCAATGTGTACTTGAGTTCGGAGAAAACCTTCACGCGAAAGATCTATGAGATCCTGCTCACCTTGAAGCTCGAGCACATGCTCACCAAGGACCAGATCTTTGAGATTTACTTGAATCAAATTTTCCTCGGCCAGCGTGCCTATGGTTTTGCCGCGGCGTGTGAGACCTACTTCGGTAAACCGATCAAGAACATCACCATTGCCGAGGCGGCCATGCTCGCGGGTCTGCCCAAAGCGCCCTCCGCCTACAACCCCATCACCAACCCCAAACGCGCCAAGACGCGCCAGCAGTACATCATTGAGCGCATGATGGACAACGGCTTCATCACCAAAGACCAAGCCAAAGCCGCCCAGGCCGAAGAGCTCCATCTCAGAAACCTCTCCACCTCGCCGCAAAACCACGCCGAGTTTGTCTCCGAGATGGCGCGCCAGTTGATGTTCGCCCAGTACGGCCCTGAGATCTACACCCGTGGCCTCAATGTCTTCACCACCTTGCACGCCGATGAGCAAGAGGCCGCCTACACCGCCTTGCGCCGGGGCATCATGGACTACGAGTTGCGCCAAATTTACCGCGGCCCCGAGAAGTTCGTGGACCTCCCCGCTCTCAAAGCGGGGGGCTCGAACTCGGAGCTCGAGGACATGGTCTCAGACGTGGTGTTGGATCAAGGCGACAAGGGCGATTTGTTGGCCGCGGTGGTGATCGAGGCCAGCCCCAAAAAAGTGCGGGTCATGCGCCAAAACAATGAAGTCATTGAGGTGAGCGGCGAGGGGCTCAAGCCCGTGCAGTCGGGCTTGGCCGACAAAGCGCCCCCCAACATCAAGCTCAGAGCGGGGGCGGTCGTGCGCATCGCCAAAAACGACAAGGGCGTGTGGTTTCTCACCCAGTTGCCCGAGGTCGAGGGCGCCTTTGTCGCCATGGACCCCCGAGACGGATCCATTCGCGCTTTGGTGGGCGGCTTTGATTTTGAAAAGAGCAAATTCAACCACGTGACCCAAGCGTGGCGCCAACCGGGCTCGAGCTTCAAGCCCTTCATCTACTCGGCCGCCTTGGAAAAGGGCTTCACACCGGCGACCATCATCAATGACGCGCCGCTCTTTTTTGATGCCAGTGTCACCGGCTCACAGCCTTGGGAGCCGCACAATTTTGACAACAAATTCGAGGGTCCCATGCCCTTGAAAACCGCACTCGCCAAATCCAAGAACATGGTCTCGATTCGGATTTTGCAGGCCATTGGCGCACCCTACGCCCAGAGCTGGGCGGCCAAATTTGGCTTTGATCCACAGCGCCACCCGCCCTACCTCACCATGGCGTTGGGCGCGGGGTCGGTCACGCCCTTGCAACTGGTGGTGGGCTACAGTGCCTTTGCCAATGGGGGCTACCGAGTCAACCCGCACTTGATCACCAAGGTGACGGACCAATTGGGCAAGGTGTTGTCGCAATACACCCCGATCGACTTGGACGAGAGCACCCAAGCCGTCGAGCCCAGGAACGCTTTCATGATGAGCCAGTTGCTGCAAGAAGTGGCGCGATCGGGCACCGCCGCACAGGCCACCAAAACCTTGAAGCGCCCCGACATTTACGGCAAAACCGGCACCACCAACGACTCCATGGACGCGTGGTTTGCGGGGTTTCAACCGAACTTGGCCGCCGTCACCTGGATCGGCTACGACAGCCCCAAAAACCTCGGCAGCCGAGAGACCGGTGGCGGCTTGGCCCTGCCGGTGTGGATCGCCTTCATGCAAAAAGCCCTCGCTGGCGTGCCGGTGACAGAAATTGAGCCCCCAGAAGGGGTGTTCAAAGACGGGGCCGACTGGTTCTTCAACGAATTCAGCCGCACCACCGGGATCACGAGCCTGGGGCTTGGAGACAGTACCTCAGGGGGTGCCCCTCTTGCCTACCCGGCGGGCTCCTCCTCTGGAGCCTTGGGCGCGCCCGCTCCAGGCTCGCCCTTTGGCGGCAACGCTGGGTCATCGAATTCGGCCACGAACAATGCCGAGTCCACCAGCAGCGAAGAGAAGAAAAGAATTCTCGATATTTTTAAAAACTAAGCGCGCAGCAAGTGCACCAGGCGCATCAGGTGCATCGGGTGCAGTAGGCGCAACCAGCCCCGTGCGCTCAGTGTGCACAGCAAGCGCCTGCGGGCCCCAAGACCCACCCAACGGCGCCAACTCGCGCCCGCCACCCTGTGTCTGGGCGCTATCGGGTGTGAAAGAGGGCCGCTTGCACAGGCAGTCCAGACTGCCTTGTCATGTCGGCGCTCAATTGCCCCCAAAATTCCACTTGGGTTTTGGTGTCGAGCCAAGCTTGTCCTGACCATTTGTAGTGATAGCCCCCGCTTTGGGCGGCGAGCCAAATCTCATGCAAAGGCTTTTGTAAATTCACCACGATTTGACTGCGGTTGGCAAAGACCAGGGTGATCATGCCGCCCACGCGTTGGGCGTCCACGTCCATCTCGGTGGTCTCATTGAGTTCATCAATGGCGTCCTCGAGCGTTTCAAGGGCTTGCTCAGCGAGGTCTAAAAATTCTGTATCGGTCATGGGTGTGGATCAACGTTGGGAGCAATCCATCTTGGACTGCACAAACTCTGAGTTTAATGGTTTGTTGAAAACCTGCCCCAGAGCACGGGTAGAAGAGGGTCACGAACCCCAAGCAACGGGTGGTTTGCAAAGCCCACCAAGACTGATGAGGGATGCCTGCATGAGCCCAGATGCCCGACTTTTAGGAGGAAACCCCAAGCTGTGTGGGCTTCGGGTGAGGCTACGCCTTAATTTAGAATAGGTATGAGCCCACGCTCGGGCATTGTCCAAAGCACCTCCCGATTCAGCGCTTGATCTTCACCTGAGTGGGTTGACCTTGCCCTTTGATATTGCTGTTAACCTTGTTGTTAACCTTGTTTTTGACCCTGATCTTTTATCACCCGCCCTCTCACCCCCCCCGCCTTGACCCTTGAAGGCATCAACGCCGTGAACCCCATGCCTTGCCCACGCTCTTATCCCTGCACCCCAAGACCTGCTCGACTTCTCAGCCACTGGGCAACTTGGCTGACCCTGGGGCTCACGCTCACGGCTTGTGGCCAACGCGGGCCCTTGTACATGCCCCCAGCGCCCGCTTGGCCTGAGACCCAGCCAGTGCCCATGTCTGCCCCAAGGTCTACGCCTTTGTCTTCCTCGTCGTCTTCCCCTGCCCACTCCCCTGAGCACGAAGCCCCAAGCCCCACCGTCACCCCAAAAGCCGCACCATGAACACCACGCCCAGCCAACCAGAGTCCCCCGAAGGCCTCATCAACCCCAACACGCCTTTGCCGGGTGCACCTGAGTTGCACTACGCCGAGGGTCAATTGCATCTCGAAGGCGTGGCGCTCGCGGACTTGGTCAAGCAACTGGGCACACCCCTCTTTGCTTACTCCAAGCGCTCCATGCTCGAGGCCTTGAAGCGCTACCAGCTCGGTTTTGCCGGTCGCCGTGCGCGCGTGCACTACGCCATGAAGGCCAACTCCAACTTGGCTATTTTGCAGCTCTTTGCTCGGGCCGGTTGTGGTTTTGATGTGGTCTCTGAGGGTGAGTTGGACCGGGTCTTGGCAGCGGGCGGACTGGCTCAAGACGTGATTTTTTCGGGTGTGGGCAAAACCCGGGGAGAAATTGCCCGCGCCTTGAAAGCAGGGATTTTGTGCTTCAACGTCGAGAGCACGCCCGAGCTTGAAGTCATCAACGCCGTGGCGCTGGAATTGGGTCGGGTGGCGCCCATCAGCATTCGCGTCAACCCCAATGTTGACCCCAAAACCCACCCCTACATCTCCACCGGCTTGAAGGACAACAAGTTTGGTGTTGCCCATGAAGAGACGCTGGCGCTTTATCAACACGCCTGCACCTTGAAGGGTCTGCGCATTGAGGGCATTGACTGCCACATCGGCTCCCAAATCACCACCACCGAGCCCTATGTCGATGCTTTGAACCGTGTGCTCGATTTGGTCGAACAAATCGAGTCGCACGGGATCGCCATCCACCATTTGGATTTCGGGGGGGGACTGGGCATTCAATACCAAGACGACACCCCCCCGGATGCCAACGAGCTTTGGAAGACCCTTTGGGCCGTGCTCGACGCCCGCGGCTTTGGGAATCGCCAAATCATGGTCGAGCCCGGTCGCTCCTTGGTGGGCAACGCCGGGGTGTGCTTGAGCACGGTGCAGTATGTCAAGCCTGGAAAGCACAAGAACTTTTGTATTGTGGACGCCGCCATGAACGATTTGCCGCGTCCAGCGATGTACGAAGCCTTTCACGCCATCGCCCCTGTGTCACTGCACTCGAGCGCAGCCCCTGCCGTCTACGATGTGGTGGGCCCCGTTTGTGAAAGTGGCGACTGGCTCGGGCGCCATCGCACCCTTCAGGTGAGTGCCGGCGACGTGCTCGCCGTCCTCTCCGCCGGTGCTTACTGCACCAGCATGTCGAGCAACTACAACACCCGGGGACGCGCCGCTGAGGTCTTGGTCGATCTTGAGCGCTGGCACCTCATTCGCGAGCGCGAAACGACCGCTGACCAAATTCGATTGGAAAAATTACTTGCCTAAGGGCTCAGGCTGAGCCGCGACCCCGCCGCCCCGCCCAGTTCAAGGCGACAACAAGGCCTCCACCATGACCCAATGCCAGTCTGATGGGGAGTCTTGTTGAGAGTCTTGTTAGGCGTCTTGTTGGCAGCTCGTTACGGCGAGCGCAATCGTTGCCCGAGCGCTTTCACCACGCGGTAAAGCAGCAAGAGCGCCAAAATCACACCGTAAAAGATCACATCGTCAAACCGGTGTTTGCCCGAACGCATCCAGTAAAAATGCAGCACCGCCAAAGCGGCCAGTGCATACACCGTCTGGTGTAAGCTCTTCCAACGCTTGGGGCCCAGGGCTTTGATGGCGGCATTGAATGAGGTGGCCCCCAGCGCGATCAACACCACCCACCCCGCCATCCCCACAAAAATAAACGGCCGCTTGAAGACATCGGCCGTGATGTCTTCAAGCTCCAGCCCCATGTCAAGCCACGCATAGCACAGCAAATGCAGGCTCGCGTAAGCCAGCACCGCCAACCCCAGGGTGCGGCGGTGTCGCATGAGAGCGGGCATCTTCAAGAGGTCTTTGAGGGGGGAGACCAAGAGCACATAGCACAAGGCCCGAATGGTGAGGTCGCCAGTTTGCCGAATCAAGGTCTCGGCCGGGTTGACCCCCAAGGACTCGGTGAAGGCGCCGTAGACCAAATACAGACCCGGCAGCGCGCACATCAGCACCACGAAAGCCTGAGCACGGGGGTGGAGCAAGAGGCGCTGCAAGGCGGCTTTGAAGGAGGTAGAGGCGGGGTGCATATCGAGGGCCTTGGAGGGGCGCCCAAGGGGTCAGAGGCGGGCGTTTAAAAATTCTTTTTCAAATCCATCCCGGCATAAAGGGAGGCCACCTGCTCCTCGTAGCCATTGAACATCAACGTCTTGCGCCGCTTGGCAAACAGGCCATCTTCTCCCAAACGGCGCTCGCTCGCCTGGCTCCAACGCGGATGGTCCACATTGGGGTTCACATTCGAGTAAAAGCCATACTCGTTGGCCGCGGCCTTGTTCCAAGCGGTGGGCGGCTGCTTCTCGCTCAAGACGATTTTGACGATGGACTTGGCGTTCTTGAAGCCATACTTCCAAGGCACCACGAGACGCACGGGCGCGCCGCTTTGGTTGGGCAGCACCTCGCCATACATGCCAAAACTCAACAAGGTCAAGGGGTGCATGGCCTCGTCCATTCTGAGGCCCTCGGTGTAGGGCCAGTCCAAAACGGCAGACCCCACAAAGGGCATGGTCTTGGGGTCGGCCAGCGACACAAAACTCACGAACTTGGCACTGCCCAGGGGCTCGACCTTTTTGATCAACTCGGCCAAGGAGTAACCCACCCAAGGAATCACCATCGACCAGCCCTCCACGCAGCGCATGCGGTAGATGCGCTCCTCCATGGCGCTCCATTTGAGCAAGTCCTCCAAACCCACGCGCAGGGGTTTTTTGACCAAGCCCTCAATGGAGACACTCCAAGGCGAGGTCTGCAAAGTGTGGGCGTTCTTGGCGGGATCGGCCTTGTCGGTGCCGAACTCATAGTAATTGTTGTAGCTCGACGCATCGCTGTAGGGCGTGACTTTTTCCATCACAAAAGCCCCCGAGACTTTGGAGACTTGGCCCTTCAAGGCAGCGAGTTTGCCCGAACCCGCTGGGGTCTGCGCCAAGGCTTGGCGAGACGCCCAACTCGCCAGGCTCAAGCCACCCACGCCGCTGGCCATGGCCGAGAGCAGTTCACGCCGCTTGAGATAGGTCTGCCGAGGGGTGACTTCACTGCACGCCAAACCCTCACCTTTTTCGGGGTGGGGGATGCGCACTTGGGGGGACAAATGGTTCATGGTGGGTGTCCTTTCAATGAAAGAAGGGGGTGCAGAGGGCAGCGGAAGCGCTAGTGGGGATGGCGAGAAAGATGGAGAGGCAAAGGAAAAGGCAAAGGCAAGGGGCGAATAAGAAAAAAAGGGGGGGCAGGCTGCTCAAAAACCAGTGCATACCCTCTACCTTCACCACTTTATGCTAAACAGACTTGGCTGCATTGGCAACTTGAAAATGACCCTCTTACTGGGAATGGTTCCCTCTCAGCCGAGGGCGACCTTGGGCGCTCCAAAGTCATCCATGGGTCTTTTTTTAAACCCCAGCTTGAATCAAAAAAAAATCCTTGGAGGATTCTCACCTGCAAGGATGGGGGGTGGCGTCGGTGACCCGGTCACCGACCCATTGGAGCCACGATTTCAGTGCAAACCGGCGGTGTATTCGCCCAAGGCTTTGAGCTCTTTGTCGTTGAGCTTGGCCGCCACTTGGTTCATGGTGAGGTTGTTGGCACGGCTGCCGTCTCTAAAATAAGACAACTCACGCGCGGTGTAGTCCGCGTGCTGGCCACTCAAGCGGGGGTATTGCGCGGGGATGCCTGCCCCATTGGGGCTGTGGCAACCGGCGCAGGCAGGGATTTGGCGATCGGCCACGCCACCGCGGTAGATCTTCTCGCCCAGACTCACCAAGGCCGCATCTTTGGCAAATCCGGGCTTGGGGGCTTTGGAGCTCAGCCATGCCGCGATGTTTTTCATGTCTTGTTCAGACAAACCGGCCGCCATGCCCATCATCACGGCGTTGGCACGCTTGCCCGACTTGAACTCGGTCAATTGTTTGACCAAATACTCGGGGTGCTGACCGGCGAGTTTGGGGTATTCAGGGGAGCCTGAGTTGCCGTCAGCGCCGTGGCAAGCGGTACACACGGTGGCGTATCTGGCTTCGCCCTTGGCCAAATCGGGCTTGGCAGGTGCTGAGGGAGCGCTCGAGGCGGCAGGAGCGGCAGGAGCGGCGGCTGGCATATCGGCCGCTTGGGCCACAAGGGCGCTCAAGGCCCAAGAAGCGGCCAAGGCCAAAGCGCGGAAGGTTTGAACGAGGTAATTCATGAATAAAGAATGTTGAGTGTTCACACAAAGACTTTAGATTCTACAATGACTCACTCGGGCAGACCCTTACCCCCACTTAATTTACCCATTTGATGACACAAGAACCCCACAAAACCCCAGAACTTGCACTCCCAGCAGGCCCTGAGGGTGTGCCCGCCCCGCTCACCCAAGACGAACAGGTCAAGCTCGCCATGGGATGGCTGCACACGGCGCGGTTTTTGACGACGGCGGCGCAATTGCACCACCTGCCCGCTTACGATTTGCCGGAAGTGGCCTTTGTCGGGCGCTCCAATGCGGGCAAATCGACTTGCATCAACACCATGACCCAGCAAAAGCGCTTGGCCTATGCCTCCAAAACCCCTGGGCGCACGCAGCACATCAACCTCTTTGCCTTGGGGCGCCAGGCCCAAACCGATGCGGTGCTGGCTGACTTGCCGGGCTACGGCTACGCGGCCGTGCCCAAACAAGACAAAATG
>CAIMTJ010000053.1 GCA_903844385.1 uncultured Burkholderiales bacterium | reverse complement strand
ACGGGGTGTAGCACAGCCTGGTAGTGCGCCACGTTCGGGACGTGGAGGCCGGAGGTTCGAATCCTCTCACCCCGACCAAATTTCCACGAGCCGGCCATATAAGAAAACTATTTCTATGCCGTCACTTCGTCACATGACCTTGATCAATATTCAAATCACTAATGCATCCTATTATTCAGCAACTTGCTGACGAAATCAAAGTCAAGCCCACACAAATCACGGCTGCAGTTGAACTACTCGACTCAGGTGCAACGGTTCCCTTCATTGCAAGATACAGGAAAGAAGCCACACAAGGCCTCGATGATATTCAACTACGAGAATTAGAAACCAGGCTGGCATACTTGCGCGAGCTCGAAGAACGACGTGAAGTCATTCTCAGAACCATAGACGAAATGGGCAAGCTCAGCCAAGAGTTACGTCTCTTGATTGCCAGCGCACAAACCAAACAAGCTTTAGAAGATCTCTATTTACCCTATAAGTCACGCAGACGAACAAAGGCTCAAATAGCCAAGGAAGCTGGCCTAGAGCCTTTGGCAGACAAAATTTTTCAAAATCCTGAATTGAACCCCCAATCAGAGGCTCAACTTTTTTTAGATCAAAACGCCAGCTCGACCCATATAGCAACCACACCCTCTGACAATCCACCATTCCTCACTGTACAAGCCGTCTTAGATGGCGTTAGAGATATACTTTCTGAGAGATGGGCTGAAGATGCTGTTCTTTTGCAAACCCTCAGAGAATGGCTCTGGCAAGAGGGTCTATTTCAGAGTAAAAAGGTAAGCACCCTTGATGACTCAACGCCGGAGGTCGCCAAATTTCGTGATTATTTTGACTACAACGAACCATTGTCACGTGTTCCATCACACCGTGCACTTGCGATTTTTAGGGGTCGCAGCCTAGAGTTTCTGGAGGTCAAATTAATCATACCCAGCAGCGTTGATTCCAGTGAAGTCACCCTGGCTGAAGCCAGAATTGCACTGCATCTCCATTGGCAGCATCGCAGCAGACCTGCAGATGATCTTATTCGTAAATGCATTGCATGGACATGGCGCGTCAAATTGTCTCTCTCCATTGAACGTGATTTATTCGCCAAACTCAAAGAACAATCTGAAGGCATTGCCATCAAAGTCTTTGCTGACAACTTGCGAGACTTGCTGCTGGCAGCGCCCGCGGGGCCCAAAGCAGTCATGGGATTAGATCCGGGTATTCGCACAGGCGTCAAAGTGGCTGTCATCGATGCGACTGGCCGGCTTGTAGAAACTGCCACCGTTTATCCTCATGAGCCACGTCGAGACTGGGAAGGCTCTTTACATACTCTGAGCGAACTTTGTCAAAAGCACAATGTAGCGCTCATTGCCATTGGCAATGGGACAGCCAGTCGAGAAACCGATAAGCTTGCAGGCGAGGTCATAAAACAACTTCAATCGTTATCAAACACTCCAACACCCATCAACAAAGTGGTGGTGAGCGAATCTGGGGCCTCTGTTTATTCGGCCAGTGAACTCGCCTCGCAAGAAATGCCCGACGTTGATGTGAGCCTTCGAGGTGCGGCAAGCATCGCCAGACGGCTACAAGACCCATTGGCTGAACTGGTGAAAATTGATCCTAAATCCATTGGGGTTGGCCAATATCAACACGATGTCAATCAGCTTGAATTGAGTCGCACATTGGGTGCGGTGATTGAAGACTGCGTGAATGCTGTTGGGGTTGACCTCAACACAGCCAGTGTTCCTCTACTCTCGCACGTTTCAGGTCTTACCAAAAGCGTTGCACAGTCCATGGTTCGTTGGCGAGAAAAAAATGGTGCTTTTGCAAATCGACAACAACTCCTGAGCGTGACTGGACTAGGTGGTAAAACTTTTGAGCTAGCCGCCGGATTTTTACGAATTCGAAACGGCAATAACCCATTGGATATGACCGGAGTCCACCCTGAAACTTATCCTGTCGTAGAGCATATTTTGGTTAAAACGGGCTCTGCAATTCAGGAACTTATGGGACGCACCGAAAAGCTCAAAGCACTGTCACCCTCTGATTTCGTCACCCCACAATTTGGTGTGATGACCATCAAAGATATTTTGCTGGAATTAGAAAAGCCTGGACGTGATCCGCGTCCTGATTTTCAAGTAGCGAGGTACAGTGAAGGCGTAGAAGACATCAAGGATTTGAAAGTTGACATGGTTTTAGAAGGAACCGTCAGCAACGTGGCCCAATTCGGGGCTTTTGTTGACCTCGGTGTGCATCAAGATGGTTTGGTTCACGTGAGCCAATTGGCCGATAAATATGTTACTGATGCTCGCGAAATCGTCAAAACAGGCGATGTTGTCAAAGTCAAAGTTCTAGAAGTGGACATCAACCGAAAGCGCATTAGCTTGACGATGAAAATCTCTACTAAAACAAACGAACGATCGACTGCAGGGCTCAATAAGTTCGAGAATATTTCTGCATCTCGCAATAAAAACTATTCAAATGCTCGCTCTATCAGCTCGAAAGAGACGGTCATGCCCTCATCAATGGCGTCTGCGTTTGCCAAAATCGACATCAAACGTTGATGGTTGGCTTAAATCAACCTCTGTAAAGACCACTCAAACAATGAATCCTGTATCGCTTCTTGATCATTAACAGTGAAGCCAGGCCCAGAGCCCTTTTTTATCTTTTTGGGCAATAGCTTTGATCAGCCTCAATCGCCTCAACATTCATTCTCACCATAATGGCTTAAATTCATAACAAAGCTGGTGTCCAATGAAAAAAATCCTGATGGTCGAATCCAAGCCCACTGATTCAATGTGGTGCGAACAATGCCTTCACAACATCCTTCTCAGCGATGGATATGAGCACTGCATAACTGAAAACCAGTGCTTCAGTGATAACAGTTGTCCACTTGAAACGCATTTCATCAACTATTCCACAATCAAGACCAGTCCCACAATTCCTGGCATCTTTAATAAGACTTAATCGACTAGATTTACACTTAAAAGTGAATAGAGCCTAATTAATTCACCTAAAAAGGGAAACCCCTAGCATCAAATATTCCAAGTAGACAGAAAATTGTCGGACTCTCACAACCCAACAATGGTTTCGACTCATGGATCAACCCCAAAGAAGACGTTTCTTTCATCAAAGTGCAAGCATGGCTTGTGCTCTTCCTGCACTCGTGCCAACTCTGGTCTATTCTGAAGAATCCAAATCGCAAGCTGAACAAAAGCCCGAACACCCTCACCGCATTGTTGGGCAGGCCAACGGGCAAACCATGGCCTTGGTCCATTTCTCTTCAAATTTGCAATATGAACAAATACCCAAGGAGGTCATTGAACGCGCCAAAGACACTTTAGCTGATACGCTGGCCAGTGCAATTTTTGGAAGCACACTGCCGTGGAGTCAAATGATTGCCAGTTATTGCCAAGACATTGGCAAACCTGGTAAGAGTCAAGTCTTGGGACTTCACAATGTACGCTTCGAGCCCAGTTCCACTGCCCTGGCCAATGGGGCTTTCACACACGCCTTCGAACTCGACAATCTGACCAAGCCCAATTCTGGCTCACACCCCGGCGCCACGGTTTTTATCCCTCTTTTGGCCATGGCCCAAGCAAGAGGATGTTCAGGCAAAGAACTACTAACCGCATTTGTTGCCGGCACTGAAGTCATGATCAGAATTGGTCTATCGACCTTGCACAGCCAAGAGGAACATGGCTTTCATGCCCCAGGTACTACAGGTCCGTTTGGTTCAGCTGCGGCATGCGCCAGATTGATGGGCCTGAATGAGGACCAAACTGCCAATGCGATGGGACTGGCGGCCTCTTGTGCTGGCGGTTTACTTGAGTTTGCTATGGCAGGTAATGGCGCCATGGTCAAGCGCTTGCATATGGGTCGTGCCGCTCAAGCAGGGGTTCTTTCATCAAGCTTAGCGCAAAAGGGTTTTACAGGACCACATTCTGCACTTGAAGGGCGCTTTGGCTTTTTAAATGTTTTTTGTCCAGATCACGATTTTGAACGACTCACTTCTAACTTGGGAACTGAGTGGCTGACCTTGACCACGATGCACAAACGCTATGCATGCCACATCACTGCTCACACCCCAGTTGAATCTGCGCAAGCCTTGAAAGCTGAGTTTGGCTTCAACGGTGAGGATATTGAGTCACTCACCATTGAATGCAATGAACGATCAATGAGAGCCAATAACATCCCTGTACCCAAGGATATTCTAATTGGCCAATACAGCGTTCAATTTTGTGTCGCTTTAAGCATGTTCCGCAATCCAGTCGACCCCAGATCTTTCAACGACTCAGCTCTCTTGGATGAACGCATTATGAAACTTTGCGCCAAGACGGTGATGAAATTGATTCCGCCCCCAGATCATCGCTCTGACATGACGAGTGTTGTGCACATCAAGTTAAAAAATGGTCAGGAATTTTCAAAACGTTCTAGTGCTTTTTTAGGAACACCGGAACGACCATTAGACAAGAATGCATTGCGAGAGAAGTTTGTTTTGCTGACTGTCAACAAGTCTCCTACAGATTTAAAGTCAAATCAATCGCAATCTAACAAAATGAACCTATGGTTCGACAAAATTCAAAATCTAGAAAATGAGAAAAACCTAACTTGGATTGACGGCTGAATTTGACGAACCTCCTTCGTCGACCGTTTTTTCCCTTTCTTTTACACAAGGACTCCTGATATGCTTTTCAAATCCTGCGATACAAAATCGATGACCTCATTGATCATGGTAGTGGCACCGTTGATGACTTTTGCTTTGACCATGAACTCAGCCATTGCTGAAAAATCAGCTCCACAATCGTTGAATATGAAACTGGTGGGTTACAGTGACCTTCAATCGCGAACAGCGTACCAACCCACAATCCAAAAACAAGGTAATCAATGGATTGCTTATATTGGTCACCATGGCGACAAAAAAATGAATCCCCTGACCCATCAAATGGAGGACAACGGCACCTCTATTATTGACGTCACGGACCCCAAGCACCCCCAATATCTGTCCCATATCCCCGGCGAAGAAGGCAAAGCCGAGCAAGGTGGCGCGCAAATGGTCAGAATCTGTCCGGGCTCATCTTTACCCAAAGCCGACAAAGACAAGTTTTATATGTTGCGCACGTTTGGCAATCAAGCCCATGAAGTTTGGGATGTCACAACACCTGCCAAACCCACACTTCTCACAACCATCGGTAAAGGCCTCAAAGGCACGCACAAAAACTTCTGGGAGTGTGACACCGGCATTGCCTATTTGGTTTCTGGAAATCCGCAATGGCGAACCAACCGCATGACACAAATTTACGACTTGTCTGATCCTTCCAAGCCTGTGTTCATCCGCGATTTCGGCATCGTTGGGCAGCAACCAGGTGCAGGTGGCGCAGTTCCCATGTCGCTTCATGGACCCATTTCTACAGGACCGAAAGGCAATCGAGTGTTTTTTGGCTACGGCACCAATTCTGAAGGGATTCTTCAAATAGTTGACCGAGAGAAACTTTTAAATGGTCCTAAAGATCCAACGCCCGAAAATTTACTTTACCCACAAATCAGCCGTCTGGACTTGCCGCCAATGCACGGAGCCCATACGGTTTTCCCTATGTTAGGAATGGATATTCCTGAATTCGCTCACAATTACTTAGGCCGAGTTAGAGACTTTATAGTGGTCACAGATGAAGCCATTCAAAAGGAATGCTTAGAAGGTCGGCAGATGGTTTGGTTTGTTGATATCACCACGCAAAGTAAACCCTTTGGTGTAGCGAGTTGGACAGTACCAGAAAAAAGTGGTGACTTTTGCTCTAAAGGCGGACGATTTGGCACCCACTCTTCCAATGAAAACATGACGCCGATTTATTATAAAAAATTGATGTTTTTTGCTCACTTCAATGCTGGTGTTCGAGTACTTGATGTGCGAAATCCTTTCACGCCCAAAGAGGTTGCATATTTCATCCCGCCATTGAATGCCAATACCGTGCGCTTAGAAAATCCTTCGGGCATGCCCTCTGATTTTCCAGTCACAGAAGCGTCGAGCAAACGTGCTATTCAAACCAATAATGTAGAGGTAGATGATCGCGGCTACATCTATATCGTCGATCGCGCCAATTCAGGCATGCATATATTGGAATTGGCTGGAAGCGCAAGAAGCATTGCCGATTGGTCTGTCGCTCAGCACTGATCGAATCGTAAGCAATATCTTCAAACCACTCAACTGTCTGAGTGGTTTGGAGGGATGCAGACTTGCTTCTTGTTTCCTGGCACTCTCAACTTCTATGGTGTAACCGACCTCAGATTGGCTCATGAATCGAATACCATCAATTCCACTTTATAGTCCAAAATGGGCGGGACTGCTGACCTTGATACTGACAGTCAACGTCAACGCCCAATGGACTACACAGGGCGGTCCTGTCAATGCGCCCATGGTTGCAACAACCACCAAATCATTTACACTGCATTTGATCAATGGCAAAGTAGACAGTAGGGAGTCATTAATTCGAGTGACCCAGGGCGACTTGGTTGACATCAAAGTTCAAAGTGATTTACCTGGCGAGTTGCATCTGCATGCCTACCGATTAAAACTTCCCATTTCTGACAATAATGCACAGCAACTTTCATTCAAAGCCAATGCCTCTGGTAAGTTTCAAATCGAATGGCACCCAAAACATAACCAAACTTCTGATTCACAGCATCAAGCGCAATCGCTCCACCACGGACCAGCGCTGGCAAGCCTAGAAGTGCTGCCCCCTTAATTTGATTGGCTGCGTTTTAAGTCGTTTCTACTCAAACTTAGACTGACTGCATTTATCGTGATTGCACAATTTTGAAAATCTTACGCAGATTCCTTTTTTTAATTTTTGGGTCGATGTTGATTGCCACGCGTGGACACGCTCATGGGTTTGGGGAACGGTATGATTTACCAGTCCCAATGGGTTGGGTGATTGCCTGTTCATGCCTTATTGTCGCGCTGACATTTCTAATGAGTGCTATATTTCCAAATAACAAATTTTTGCATCGTTTTTCGTACTCGATTGAAATACAAAACTTTGACACTGAACCTTGCATAAACTCCAGCGTCATGAAGCATTTAATAGGGGCTTTTTCTGCTTTTTTACTTTTGTTATGCTTTTCAGCAGCCGCTTGGGGGTCACAAGATGCGTTGATGAACTTTTCGCCGACATTCATTTGGATCATCTGGTGGATAGGATGCTCTTTTGGTGTTGTTTTTTTTGGTAATTTTTGGCCTTTAGTTGATCCATGGAGATACATTTATCAGCTTGTTTTATTCCTTGAAAAAAGACTGTCCACGCAACACCATCAACGTGAGATTGACCCTATTCATTTGGCCATCGTTCGATTTCATAGCCATTTAGGCATTTGGCCTGCAGTCATCGGACTTTTGTGCTGGTGTGGATTGGAAATCATTTATCCCATTGCTTCCATGCCTCAGAAATTGAGTATCTTTATAGCAGTTTACTCATTGTGGAACTGGTTGGGTATGCGGGTATTTGGCATGAACGAATGGTGCTTAAGATCGGATGTTTTTTCCGTCTACTTTCGATACTTGGCGTCTTGGAGAATTTTTTTGCAAAGTGCATTTCAGGCCACCCAGAGCCCCATCGCGCATGAAAAAACTGATCATTCGCAATTGAGCAATAACTTCACACTCAGCCAAATTGGCTTTGTTATCGCCATGATCACCAGCGTGCTATTTGATGGTCTTCACGCAGGATCAGTATGGCTATGGTTTGAATCCAAAATGACTCAATGGGAATTTTTTAAAAATGATGTCAATGGATTTATCATCGGTATTGTGGGACTCATACTGACTTGGTTTTTATTGTTGGTGTTTTACTTGATAGTTTGTCAAATCACTAATTGGATTTCTCTTTTTTTGTGCGACAAAAAAAGTGATACGGCCACTGACTCGAACTCAAAGCGCATTATTTTTTTATCGATAGGATACATTTTTTTGAAAAGCCTCTTGCCGATTGCTTTTGCATATTTGGTTGCACACAATTTTTCAAGTCTTTTTATACAAGGTCAAAATATCATCCAATTGATCTCTGACCCCTACGGGCGCATGTGGAATTTATGGGGCACTGCTGACTACTATCCAGACATCACTTGGATTGATGCCAAGGTGACTTGGTATGTTGCCACTTCTTCTATTGTGGTTGGACACATGATTTCAGTCCTCATGGGCCACCATGCATCGACAACTCTGGCTGTTACATTGAAAACAAATATGACTTCCAGATCGATTTGGCTATTAAATTTACCCATGACGCTATTGATGATTGCATTTACCGCGCTCAGTTTATCCATCATCGCTGAGCCCTTGACGATCTTGGCTGGCTAAACAAATCTGAGTCAAATATTTTTTCGCTTTCGGAAGACAACTCATTTCACCAAAAATAATTTATTCCAGACCTGAGTCCATTTTTCCGACTCGTCAACCACCAACCCGGGATCAGTCAATACATAGTTGAAATTATTCAGATTCGATTTGATGGTTGTATTGGCGGGTGGGCGCCCCAAGCCATCCAATATTTGCTGGGCAAGCGGTGACAAAATAAAGTCTGCAAACAGCAAGGCACTGTAGGGATGTGCAGCGTGCTTAGACAAAGCGATGCCTTGTGGTCGCGCCAGGGTTGGTTCAATGGGCACCCAATCAATATTGGCACCTCTTTGTTTGAACGATTGCGCATTGGCGTTGTAGATCGTTAAACCCACATCGATTTCACCACTCGCAATCATTTGTGCCAACAAAATGTGCCCCTTTCTGATATCGGGCTTCATTTCAGCGAGTTTTTTGAAGAATACGTTGCCACGACTCTCGCCGAGCGCGTTCATCACACCACCCAACCATTCCGCATCGGTGGCTTCGATGCCCAACCTGGAATTCCATCTGGGATTCATGAAACCTTCCAAATGTGTGGGGAGTTCCTCTTTTTTGACCTTCAATGTGTTGAAGGCCACAACGAAGAAGTTCACACGATCGGGCATCCAAAGGCGATGTTTAGGGATCATTGCTGCTGGCAATTCAATTTGTGACGGGCTGTAAAACTCGGAAAACATCTTTTCTCTGGCCATGATTTCCATCTCTGGGCCATTGGTCTCCACCACATCGACAATATATCGTTTTGCTTTTGACTCATTGAGGACACGCTGCAACACGCCATCACTCAAAGCACGCCAGAGCTCCACGTGCAAACCATACTTCTTTTCAAATTCTTTGATGAGTGGTGAGGCTTCTGTCGGTGACAACGATGTGTACATTGTCAATCCTGATTCTTTTTTTGCATGCTCCAAAAGCCAATTGGCACGATCAGAGCCCTGATAAAGATAGATTTGCTCTATGGATGACAAGTTTTCAGTTTTGCTGGTGCTGGACTGGAGCACAGCCGTATTGACATTGCTGTTGGCCTTTTGTGCATCGGCTCGATGATGCACGAGCAGCATCACCATCAATAAAAAAGCAACATGCAAAGACTTTATCTTGAGCGCATTCCACGTCAAGCAACACAAGAAGCTTGTTCGACTCAATAGGGGTTTTACAACTTGATTCAAACTAGTCGCTTGAGCTTGAATGCCGTTTGATTGAAACATATGCATCCTTTTTACTTCTCTAAAGACTGACCAATGAAATAGACTGAACTGGCCAATCATCTAAACTTTTGACCAAAGCCAGCATCAACGCTGGATCCGAACTTGCATGACCAGCACCAGGAATTTGGTGGAGTTGGCTGTTCTCCCACCTCTGATGCAAAGCATACGCAGTTCTCATTGGGGTGACGATATCAAATTGTCCTTGTACGATCAAACAAGGTAGATGCTGAACCTCATCAAATGACATCCAACGGTTTTCATCCCGTAGCCACGTGTCATTCAAAAACAAATGGCACGACTGAATTGCCATATCTCGATTTCGCTCATGGTCTTCTTGGGTGAGTTTCGGTAATCCTGGCACGCTCATGATGGAGTGCTCCCAATGTGCCCATGAAAATGCTGCGTTTTGCTGGATTTTCGAATCTGCGCTTTGCAGTGCACTTAAATATGCGCTCAAATGCTCACGCCAAGTTGCTCGATCTCGCGACATTTGATTTCTATCGGACGCTCGATTGGTCTCGGTGATGTTTTTTCCTGGCGCCTTTGTCTGAGGGTTCAAGATCTCCGTGAACAGCTCCCATTCTTTCGGGAAAATTTCCGAAGCTCCGCCTTTTTCATACAACCAAGCCAACTCAGCGTTTCCAGCCAAGAATACACCTCGCAAAAGCAAGCCAAGGACACGCGGTGTATGGGTCTTGGCATAGGCCAAAGCCAGGGTTGTCCCCCAAGAACCTCCAAAAATCAACCACTGATTAATACCAAGGTGTTGTCGCAATAACTCCAAGTCTTGAACCATATGCTCCAGCGTCAATTCATGCAAAGGACTTATGGATTGAGAACGTCCGCAAGCGCGTTGATCCCATAAGACGACTCGGTATTTGAGTGGGTCAAAAAATCGTCTAGAAGTCTCTGAGCAACCTGCACCTGGTCCGCCATGGACAAAGACAATCGGCACCCCGCTACTATTGCCACACTCCTCCCAGTAGATTTTTTCTCCAGGGCTGACTTCTAACCAACCTGAGTTGAAGGGCTCTATTCTTGGGTAGAGCATGATTTAAGCCTTCAGCCCATGCAGGTCAACGTTTTGCTGAAGTACACGTTCAGACCAATCATTTGCTTGCATTGCCACTGCCTTCCAAAGAATATCCGCTTTTGCCAAGCCCACTTGAGGATGGAAAGACCAAAGATTTGATCACCACGGGTACGGCTCCCGAGGTCTCCAGCATCGCACCGATGTCGACATAATCGAGTTCTGTAAGTGTCACCCCGTCAACCGAGATCACTGGAACCCCAAAATGACGTTCTTGCTGACAGTGAATACCAATGAGGCCCGCACAATCCGCTTCACCCACCAAGACCACGGGCTGGTTTTTCGAAATCAATACGTCCATGCCGAGTTGAACACCTTGGCAAAATGCATCCAATCGAGCATAACTCGCTGATCCACCCCACTCATAAAACATGGCCACCACCGCCTCTCCATCTTGTAAATCGAGCCGACGCAGTGATTTTCGAATCGCTTGTGCAATGACTTGTGGATCCAAAATCTCAGAAGTCAAACTCAGTTCGGGCGCGATGACTGCAATGTTGCGAAGTGGCAGTGTCTCTTTGGGTTCAACAAAAATGGTACTGCCACTGACTTGCACGGTGTATTGTGAGGCCCCCACAACTGTGGCACGAATACCCTGCATAGGTTCGAGCAATTCAACGCTAGGCCACTGTTCAAGCACCAAGCGTTTGACCTCACGGGCCAAATCTGGCCCCAAGTCATTGAAACTGTTGACTTGTTTGTCATAGATGTATTCTGAAACACCGCCAGAAAACGTGAGAATTTTGGGTGGATGAATGTACTCCATGGAGTCCAATCGCAAGAGAGCTATCACCTCTTGAGGCAGTGAGGCACTGGGCAGATGATGGCCCACTTGAAGCACGCGCTGGGCCATCAATTGAACCAACTTCAATCGATCACCATCACTCAAAGGCTCACCCAACACCAAATCGACGTGAGCTTCATGCGCCAATTGTTTTGCTGCTTCTTCGATTCGATTAACGAGCCCATGGTCATCAAACGACACAATACGAGCACCCACATCAAGTGCGGTAATGTCAACGACTTGACCGTGACGACAAACCGCGAACTTGGTGGTACCTCCACCCATGTCAATATTCATCACCGTTTGGCCTGTTCGGATGGACAGCGCAGCGGCACCCGAACCAAAGGCAGCCAACGTGGTCTCCAGCGCATCGCCCGCACTCACGGACACAAATTTACCCGCCTCTTTGGCGAACAGGTCTGCAATTGCACGCGCATTGCTTCTTCGAACGGCCACACCCGTCAAAATCAAGGCGCCGGTGTCAATTTTGTCGGAAGTGATTCCAGCTTCTTCATATTGGGAATAGATGAATTGCCCCAAACGATCTGCATCAATGGTCTGATTCTCGGCATACGGTGTGAGCATCACATCGGACTCGTGCAAAATAGTCCTCTCACTCACGATATAACGATTGTCCAAACGCTCCATCACCAATCGCGAAAAAACCAAATGCGAGGTTGATGATCCAATGTCTACCCCGACACTGATGAGGACGATTTCATCCTCAACTTCAAGACTGCGCTTGATGTTGCTGAAAAAAATCCGCCCGCCAGCATCTTCGCTCATTTCTTGACGAAGTTGGCTTGTCCCTCAGGTACCTCATACCATGCTGGGTCCATGCGGTCGGGAACCCCATTGGCCTTGATCAAAGCTTGATATTCTTGGCGGATGTAAGGGTCTTCCATCCAATAGGGAATGGCTGTACCGCCCTCTTCAGTGAGTTCTTGCGCGGTGTAATCGGTGTGTTTTTCACCAGGAGCGCCAGGATCACGGCCTGGATTGTGCGGACCAAACCAGGCGGTCAAGCGAAGCGCCTCTTGACCGGCACTGAAGTGCTGGTGGTACCAACGTGCACCACCCGGTGCAGCCGACACCAAGCCAACAGGTTCGTAATCAATGCGTTTGACCACCTCCGGTTTGCCATCTTTCCAGGGGTTGATGCCTTCTTTTTCGGGCCAAGTGTAGGTATAACCTTTGCCGTTGAGACAAATCAAAACCGCTGCCGAGGTGTGCGCATGCGCCTTGGAGTAACGCCCATTTTCATGCTGACCAATCCAGAAATAAAAACAATTGTTGGTCATGAAGGGCTCTATGCGCCGGTAGCCTGGTGAGCGACGGTTGTCCAGAGGTAAGTCACAGTGAACCACATCAGGGATGAAGTTGGTGCGACGCATGGCCAAGCCTCTCACAGGATCGGGCTCAATTTCATCTTGTGCTTTATAAAAATCATCTGCACCGTTGAAGCGGTCTTTAAATATGAAGGGGTTATTGAAAACCGCTTCTGTATTTTGAAGCATGTTGAGCACATTGGGGGCGGTGGTACCGCCAAGCAGCAGTGCTCCGCTATTGGTCGCATTCACAATGCGATGCCACGCATTGATGGGAATCGAAAACATGGAGCCTTTTTGCCATTCAAAGACATGTTTCTTTTGATCGCCCTCTTGCCACACCTCGGTGGTGCCCCGGCCTTCGACGACCAAGTAAATCTCCTCATACATGTGCCGCTCTGGGTGAAGCGCACCTGCTGCAGGCACCTCCACCACGTGACAGCCCCAACGGGTCTCGGTGCCATACAACTGGATATAGTGGCCTTTACCGCCTGTTCTTTTCCATGGCATCAAAGCTAAATTTTGCACCTTACTAATACCTACACCCCGAAAGACTGGGATGCCCTCCTCTTGCATGAAAGCGTCATAGGGTGTGGGCTGTTTTTTGAATTCGCCAAAGCCAGCACGTTTATGTCCTGCAGGTTCGTGCCAATGGCTGGTGTCTTTATCGTGAGGCATGGTGATTGAGGGGGGTTGTAAACAATTTAAGAATCCACGGCAATGGCGCGAGGGTGAGATTTGTCATGCAGGTGAACAGCCCAAAATGTTCCACCTAAAAGAACAACGTTCTGATATCTTAAACACCTGCCCAAAACCCGTCAATACAGACAATGACTAAGAAGCGCTCGGGGACAATCGAGCAAGAGTTACAGAGGCTTTGATGGGCTCTGTTAAGCTTGGACTGCCTTGATAAGGGTAGAACACCGCACCCGTCTCGATTGTGATTCAATACCACTTTGGCTACCGACCAACATGTCAACCAGCGCTTATTCAATGAATATTTTCAAAACAGCTTTGCGCTCGACCTTGCGTGACTTGCGATCGGGCGAACTCAAACTGCTGGTTTTTTCAGTCTGCCTGGGTGTTGCCGCCATGAGTTCGGTGTCTTTTTTATCCGATCGACTCGAGCGCGGTTTGGAGTCGCATGCAACCCAACTCATGGGCGGTGACTTGGTGGTGGTGAGTGACCATGAGGTCCCATTGGAGTTCAAACAAAAAGCCCAAGCCTTGGGCCTGGATATGTCCCAAACTTTGACGCTGTCCACCATGGCGCGCTCGAACCAAACGTCCAATGGGTCCACGCACTTGGTGTCACTCAAAGCCGTGGAGAACCACTATCCCCTCAAAGGCGTGGTCAAGCTTCAAGACGCTTTAGCCATCCATGCTCAAGGAGCTTCAACACCAGCAAAAAGTCAAAACAGTCCTTTGCCTAGTCAGGTGTGGGTCGACCCGAGTGTGCTCGATTTTTTGTCGGTCTCCGTGGGTCAAAGCATTGTTCTGGGCGATGCCACCTTGCGCGTGCAAGCTGTCATTGAAGATGAGCCCGATAAAGGCTCAGGGTTCATGAATTTTTCCCCTCGGGTGATGATCAATGTCGCTGACTTGGCCTCCACCCATTTGGTGCTGGAAGGCTCGCGGATCAATTGGCGATTGGCTCTGGTTGGAACCCCTGAGCATTTGGACCAGTACCAAGCGTGGCTCAAGACCAAGCTTCAGGATCAAAGCGCCAGAGGCATTCGACTCGAAACCCTCAAAGATGGCCGACCGGAGATGCGCGCCACCTTGGACAAAGCATCAGAGTTCTTGCACTTGGTCTCTTTGCTGTGTGCTTTGCTCTGCGCCGTGGCAGTGGCTTTGGCAGCCAGGGGCTTTGCCATGAAGCGGCTCAATGACTGTGCGCTTTATCGGGTATTGGGCCAAACCCAGTCCAGTATCGAGGGTGTCTTTTTACTCGAGTTTGGGGTCGTGGGACTGCTCGCTTCAGCAACGGGTCTCGTTTTGGGGTTTGGCATGCATCTGGGCTTGATCGAACTGCTCAAAGGCCTGCTGGATACTCAATTGCCTTGGCCCTCAACCACACCTTGGTGGCAAGGTCTGGCCATCGGACTCACGTTGCTCATGACCTTTGGTTGGCCGCCCATCATGCAGCTCTCGCGCGTGACGCCCATGCGCATCATTCGCCGCGATCTCGACCCCCCCAAAGGCATCACACTAGGGGTGCTGATCTTGGGGCTGGGCGGCTTGGGCGCACTCTTAGTGATGGTGAGCCAACACTTGAAACTCGGCCTCATGGTGGTGGGCGGATTTGCGCTGGCCATTGTGCTTTTTGCCGTGCTCACTTGGGGATTTATACAACTTTTGCTCTGGGTTCAAGGAAGGGCTTCCTTTCCAATCGGACTGACCCTGGCGACACGCCAGTTGACCTCTAGACCCGCCTACACCTTGCTTCAAGTGAGCGCCTTGTCGGTGGGCTTATTGGCCTTGATGCTGTTGGTCTTATTGAGAACTGACTTGATCCAAAGTTGGCAAAAAAGTTCCCCCAAAGACGCACCCAATCGCTTTGTTATCAATTTGTCGCCCTCTCAAAGTGAACCGTTTCAAGACTACCTGCGCGCCCACCACGTGGGGAGTTTTGATTGGTACCCCATGTTCAGGGGTCGATTGATCGGCATCAACAGCCGAGCCGTGAGTGCGCAAGATTACAGCGACGATCAAGCACGCCGCTTGGTCGATCACTCCTTTAATCTGTCCTTCAGCGCCCATTCGCCCGAGCACAACCGCATCACTCGAGGCGTTTGGAGCGCACAATCCCCCAAGGGCTTGAGCGTGGAAGCGGGCATGGCGAAAACATTGGGTCTTTCCATGGGCGACCGGATGGTCTTTGACGTGGCGGGTGAATCACAAGAGGGAGTTATCACCTCTATTCGCGAGGTCAATTGGACCTCCATGCGGGCCAATTTCTTTGTCATGTTCAACACCGACAGCATGCCTGATTTGCCCTTGACTTACATCTCTTCCTTTCGTGCGCCCAACGAACCACATTTTGACAACGCTTTGATTCATCAATTCCCCAACATCACAGAGGTGGACATGGATGCCACCCTCACTCAAATTCAATCTATCCTTGACCAAGTCACTTTGGCGATTGAGGCCTTGTTTCTCTTCACCTTGGCGGCAGGCTTGGGTGTTTTGTTTGCCGCTATTGGTCTGTCGAGAAACGAGCGTCTTCGCGATCAGGCCATCTTGCGCGCTTTGGGGGCCACCCAACACCTGCTCATTCGCGTGCAACGCACTGAACTCATCGCCATGGGTGCGTTGTCTGGCTTGTTAGCAAGCGCCATGGCTTGGCTCATTGGGGGTGCCTTGGCCAAGTATGTGTTTGACTTCACCTGGTCACCCAATGGCTTTTTGCTACTTCAAGGAATTTTGGCGGGTGCTGCCTTGGCCTGGGTGGCCGGAAGTTGGGGATTGAAGGGGGTCTTGAGCAACCCCGTGATGCAAACCCTTAGAAATTCAGCGCTCTAAAATTAAAAATCCTGTCAACGCGTCTTTCGATCAACAACTGAACCGATGATCTTCATCAAAGGGGTCGTCTCACTTTGGGTTACCCTGCGTTTGATGTTGCCATTGTTCACCCTCTGCCATGACCCACGAACTTGAAGAATCCCTCCCGGCCAGCACCCCCTATGAGCGTTTAGGCGGTGAGTCTCGAGTGCGCGAGCTCACCCAACGGTTTTACTTTCTCATGGACTCCGAGGTGGCTTACCAGGAACTGCGTGCCGTGCATGGGCCAGACCTGAGCCGCGCTCAAGAACGTCTTTTTTGGTTCTTGTCTGGCTGGCTCGGTGGCCCCTCTCTGTACCAAGAACAGATTGGACACCCGATGCTGCGAGCCCGTCACTTACCGTTCAAAATTGGCATATTGGAGCGCAACCAATGGCTGCTGTGCATGCACCAGGCCATGTCTGAGCTGGGCGTTGAAGAGGATCTCAAAGACCAACTCGCTCAGAGTTTTTTCAAAACAGCGGACTGGATGCGCAACATTTGAAACCAACGCTCAGGTCGTCGACTTTAGCGATTGCGGTCTTGCGGGGGACATCGAGACACGAGCGGCACCTTACAAAGCCCCTTTGAGCAAAACCACGAGCGCACCAGCACCGCCTTCCGACGCCTTGGCCTGAACAAAAGCCAGCACCTCATTTTTTTGCACCAACCAGGTCTGGGTTTTGGCTTTGAGAACAGATTCTTTGCCTGGAGAACCCAATCCTTTGCCGTGCACCACCCTCACGCAGCGCCACCCCATTTTGCTGGCATCTCTGACGAATTGATTGAGACTTTCTCGGGCCTCTTCGCGCCTGAGTCCGTGCAAGTCAATTTGACCTTGAATGGACCACCCTCCCGTGCGCAACTTTTTCGTCACATCCAGTCCGATGCCTGGGCGACGAAAACTCAGTTGGTCATCCACATCGAGCAAGGTTGAGGCATCAAACTCATCACTCAAGCTCGCCTGCAGCACCGCTTGGTCGTCTTTGATTTGCTGAAATGCAATGGGCTCTGGCGACTTGGTTTTGAGGCGAACACGATGGCCGTGTTGAATCGGCAAGACTGGCCCCACCGCTTTCAAGAAAAGATTCATTTGCGACTGCCGCACTTTTTCTTGTTCGATTTCCAATTGACGTTTCTGGGCTTCGAGTTCTTGCTGACGGCTGAGTTCCTCCTTGAGCTTGGCCAAGTCGGTCAGTGATTTGGATTTCAAGTTGTTTGCCCCATATTTGAACGAAAAAGGTGAGTCGTGTGCATGATATCGCGATGCGCAATGGGTGCCAACATGGGCCTTCTTGACGCCAGCATGGCTCAGCGACCCCTGTCACCAAGTACTGCTGCTGGTCAAGCGGCGCATTTCGCCACCGACAAAGCGGACCCAGCACCCTGTTTTTTTGACGGCAAAGACATCGAAATTTTAAAGACGCAAGGCCAAATCAGCCCTAAAATGCAAAGCTATTCTTTCATTGATCATTCAACTTTGTGCAAAATGCAATCATGACCCCTCGAATTGACGCCCACTCCTTTGTCACCTTGCATTACAGGCTGAGCGGCAATAAGGGCGACGTGATCAACACCTTCCAAGACAAACCCGCCACCCTGACGCTGGGTGCCAGCGAGCTGTCGCCCGCCCTAGAGTCGCGTTTGTTGGGCCTTGAAGAAGGCGCCCATGTGACGCTGGACATTGCCGCGGGTGATGCTTTTGGCCCCAAAAATCCTGAGATGCAGCAGTGGGTCAAGCGGGCCTTGCTCGCCAAACTTGGAGATCCACTGGAAGTCTATCAAGTCGGTGACGTGGTGCAGTTTCCCACTCCCAACGGTGAGGGCCAGTATGCAGGCACTGTCATGGATATTTCGGACTCAGCCATTCAGTTTGACTTCAATCATCCCTTGGCTGGTGAGGCGGTTGTCTTTGAAGTCAAGGTGCTGGGGGTTTTATGAATATCAAGGCCATGGATCGTGATGTTTTCCTGGCTGAACCTCGTGGGTTTTGCGCCGGCGTTGACCGTGCCATCGAAATTGTGGAGCAGGCGCTCGACAAGTTCGGTGCCCCCATTTATGTTCGCCACGAAATCGTTCACAACACCTTTGTCGTCAATGATCTGAAAACCAAGGGTGCTGTCTTCATCGAGGAATTGGCCGATGTCCCACCCGGTGCCACCTTGGTCTTCAGTGCCCATGGCGTGCCCAAGTCGGTGGAACTTGAGGCTCACGCGCGTGGCTTTCGCATCTTTGATGCCACGTGCCCTTTGGTGAGCAAAGTTCACGTCGAAGTGGCCAAGCTCTCCAAAGAAGGCTATGAGTTCATCATGATTGGGCACAAGGGCCATCCTGAGGTGGAAGGCACCATGGGGCAACTCAGTGAGGGGATCCACTTGGTAGAGGATGTTGATCAAGTCGCCTTCGTCAAGCCTAAGCAAACAGATCTGTTGGCAGTCGTCACCCAAACCACCTTGTCCATGGACGATGCGGCCGATATCTTAGCGGCTGTTCAACAACGCTTTCCGAAAATTCGATCCCCCAAACAGCAAGACATTTGTTACGCCACCCAAAACCGACAAGACGCCGTCAAACTCATGAGTCCCCAAGTGGACATCGTCATCGTGGTGGGCAGTCCCACCAGCTCGAACTCGAATCGATTGCGCGATGTGGCCGCCAAGTTTGGCAAGCCAAGCTTCATGGTGGACGATGCCTCGGAGCTCCAAGCCGAGTGGTTTGAGGGACGCAGCCGTGTTGGGCTCACCGCTGGTGCCTCCGCCCCTGATGTGTTGATCCAAGCGGTGATCGCCAAGCTCAGAGAATTGGGCGCTGTCACCGTACGTCACTTGAGCGGTGTGCAAGAAACCGTTAAATTTCCATTGCCCAAAGGGCTGCGCCCCTTTGGCTCACACTCATGATAACGACTGGCTTTCACGATCTTTTCACAGGCTTGACACCCGATGTCTTCACCCATGCTGAGACCTGCCGCTTTTGCACCGTGCAAGGCCTGATCCTTTTCATTTCATAGACACTTCAAAATCGCCATGCTAGACATCAACTTACTTCGCCGAGATTTGCCCCAAGTGATTGCCCGCTTGGAGACCCGTAAATCACCCCAGCCTTTTTTGTCCATGGCGAGCTATCAGGACTTGGAGAACGAGCGCAAAACCCTCCAAACTCAAACCGAACAATTTCAGGCACAAAGAAATGCCTTGTCCAAACAAGTCGGTCAATTGAAATCTCAGGGGCAGGACGCTTCAGCGATCATGCACCAAGTCACTGAACTCAAGGACGCCCTGGAGAGTTCGGCCGCTCGCCTAGAGGTGATTCAATCTGAGCTTGAGACCTTGCTCGCATTGGTGCCCAATTTGCCAGACCCCAGTGTGCCTGTGGGCAAAGATGAATCGGCCAATATCGAACTTCGCCGCTGGAGCCCCTCTGTTGACGGGCGAGAACCGTCCCCGCTGGGCTTCACGCCTAAAGACCATGTCGAGCTCGGAGAGCCCTTGGGGCTGGACTTTGAGACTGGCGCCAAGCTTGCAGGCTCTCGGTTCACCGTGATGAAAGGCCCCTTGGCCAGGTTGCACCGTGCCCTCGCACAGTTCATGCTGGACACGCAAACCCAATTGCACGGCTACACCGAGTGCTACACCCCTTATATTGTGAACGCCCAAACCCTCAAAGGCACGGGACAGCTGCCCAAATTTGAAGAGGATTTGTTCGCTGCCAAAAAAGGCGGACAAGACGGGGCCGAGATCACCGGCGAAGGTGCCTCAGAGTCCTTGGCGCTTTACCTCATTCCAACCAGTGAAGTCACACTCACCAATTTCGTGCGCGACTGCATTTTGAGCGAAGATGAGTTGCCTTTGAAACTCACAGCCCACACACCTTGTTTTCGCTCCGAAGCGGGTGCTCATGGCAGAGACACCCGCGGCATGATCCGCCAGCATCAGTTTGACAAAGTCGAGATGGTCCAAATTGTGCACCCCGACCACAGCGCAGACGCGTTGCATGCCATGACGGGACACGCTGAAGCCATCTTGCAACAACTCAAATTACCCTACCGTGTCATGGCCTTGTGCACTGGGGACTTGGGATTTGGCGCTGCCAAAACCCATGATTTGGAGGTTTGGCTGCCTGCTCAAAACACCTACCGTGAAATCAGTTCGGTCTCTAATTGTGAAGCCTTTCAAGCCCGACGGCTACAAGCTCGATTTAAAAACGCGCAGGGCAAGAATGAATATGTCCACACACTCAATGGCTCTGGCTTGGCGGTTGGGCGCACCTTGGTGGCCGTTTTAGAAAATTATCAACAAAGCGACGGCAGTGTGGTGATTCCTGAAGTGTTGCTGCCCTATATGGGAGGACTCACCCAACTCCAGGCCTAGTGCCACGCCTCAGGTACTTGCGACCAGTGTCTTTCAAGCTGGGGCAGCTTGGAGGCCCCAAGGATCCCTTGCGCTGGCACTTGAAGTCAGCATGAGGGGGGTCGAGCCAAATCCCCTATACTGTGTCCATCGCCCTGAACATGGAAATATCCTCCAACAGGCTTCATTTTTTAACACCCCATTCAACGCATGAAACCCTCTCTTATCACCTCTTCGCTCACCTTGGGACTGTCGTTGGTGGTGATGTGCACAGCCTGCTCCACCACACCCAAAACTTCCCTGGACGACAGCCCACAGCAAGCCTTGAACAGCAATGAGTTTGAAGGCTTGGCGCCCAATACCCTGCCCGCGGGGGCCAAAATGATCAATGAGCAAACCCTGATCATGGGCTCTGGTGACGCTTGGGTTGGAAAAATTACGCTCGATGTGGGCAAAGACGCCGCCATTGCGTACCGATTCTTTCTAGAACAGTACCCCAAGCAAGGCTGGACTTTGCTCAGTTCCGTGCGCGGACAAACCAGCATGCTGGTGTTCACCAAAGAGAGTCGCAATGCCACCATTCAAATCAACGACGCGAGTGTGGTCAATTCTGGCAAAGCGATTCTGACCGTGACGCCTCGTGTCATGGCGCCCAAGCCCTAGAGGGTGAGATTGGACGACACAGGACTGCACGCGCGCTTTTAAGCGCTGCAACTTTGACTGTGGCGTTGCGGTTGACAGACGCGGTGCACGGGATGACGATGAACTCAAGGCCATACAAAACCTTGGCCCTCGAATCATGGCGATAGACAATGACTGCACCTGACTCACCTTGGAGCCACGAAAAGACAGAGGATGGCTCATTCAAACATGGCTTGACATTGATCGATCAATGTCAATGGCAGCAAGCCGAGGCTGTGTTTGAAGCGCTCTTGACGCTGGCACCCAACAAGACCAAGTACCACGTGATGCTGAGTGTCGTGTGCGTCAACACCCAGCGCCTGCAAGACGCCTTGGCACACTTGAACCGCGCCTTGACCCTCGAGCCTCAAGAGCCCATGCTTTTGAGACAACAAGGTCAGCTGCTCAAAACCTTGGGCCAGTGGGAGCGGGCCCACAGCAGCTTGCAAGAGGCGTTCTGTCTCGATCCCACAAGCGCAGAGACTGCTTTCGAACTGGGCGAAATTACCCAACATTTGGGGCGATGGCTCGACTCGCTGACGCACTACGATGCCGCGCTCTCGCTCAACCCCAAAGATCTGCATTCCTGGGTCAACCGCGGCAATGTATTGATCAAATTGATGCGCAGAAGCGAAGCCATTGACAGCTATCAAAAAGCACTTCAAATGGATCCTGAATTTGCCCTTGCACACCTGAATTTGGGCAATGCTTTAACCCAGGACCATGACTTGGTGGGAGCCATCGAGTCCTTCAATCACGCCATCGTCCTCAACCCCCAAGACAGTGTGGCTCTTTACCACCGCGGGTTGGTGCTGCACGAGCAACAAGAACACGCCCTGGCCTTGCGCAGTTTCAATGCCGCCATTGCCTTGAATAACCAAGTGAGTGCCTACTTTTTTTCCAAAGGCTTGGCTCATTTGGATTTGGCGTCTTGGCTTGAAGCGGTCATGGCTTTTGACCAAGCCTTGGCACTGGCACCCGACGAAATCAATGCGCTCTACAACAAAGGGCTGGCACTGCAAAAACTGGGTGACTTGAACGCGGCGCTGAAAGCCCACCAAGAGGTGGTGTTTCGACAAAACGATTATGCCGAAGGTTTTTACAGCTTGGGGATCATTCACCATGATCTCAAAAATCATGCCTTGGCCTTGCAAAATTACGCTCGCGCCATTGAACTCAAACCCGATTACATCGAGGCCTACACCAACCAAGGCATTGTCTTGAAGGAGTTGAACGATTTGGACGCGGCCATCGCGAGCTATGAAAAAGCAATTGAACTCAATCCCGCCTTGGCCGAGCCTTACAACAATTTGGGCAATGCGCTGCAGCAAAAAAACCAAACCGAGCAAGCCCTGTGGTGCTATGAACAAGCCCTCACACTTCAGCCTGAAAACCGTTATGCCTTGACCAATTTGGGCAATTTGCTCACTGACTTGCACCGCTTTGAAGAAGCTCTGGCCGCCTACGACCGCGCCTTGGCTTTGGCCCCTGAGGACACGGATGCACATTGGAACAAAGCCTTGCTTTTTTTAGTCCAGGGCAATTTCTTACAAGGGTGGCCCTTGTACGAGTGGCGATGGAAGTTGAGTAATTTTGACAGCGTCAAGCGGCACTATCCTGAGCCCCTGTGGGATGGTCAAGCCTCACTGCAAAACCGCACCATCTTGATTTACTACGAACAAGGTTTGGGCGACACGATTCAGTTCAGCCGCTTCGTGCCTGCACTCCAAGCCCTGGGGGCGCGTGTGGTGTTTGAGATTCCCTCGGCACTGATGGGTTTGCTCGCATCTCTGCCCGGGGTGGACCAATGGATGCAAGCAGGTGAGCGCCCACCGCCCTTTGACACCCATTTGCCCCTGCTCTCCTTGCCCTGGCGGCTAGGCGTTGTGCGATTGGATCAATTGCAGCCTGGACCGTACCTGAAGGTTTCGAGCACCCACTCGAGCCACTTTTGTCAACTTCTGGGTCAGAAAAACCGCTTGCGTGTTGGTTTGGTCTGGAGAGGCAACAGCCAACACCAATACGACCACAAAAGAAGTTGTCAATTACAGGACTGGCTGCCATTTTTGCCAGCGGGTATCGACTACTTTGGCTTACAAAAAGACCCGAGCGACGATGAGGCTCGCATGATGCACGAACACGGCAGCATCCGCAATTGGAGCGAGTCATTCAGCGATTTTTCTCACACCGCGGGTCTCATTGAACAATTGGACTTGGTCGTGAGCGTGGACACCAGTGTCGCGCATTTGAGTGCAGCGCTCGGGCAAGACACTTGGCTGATGATTCCCCAAAGTGCCGATTGGCGCTGGCTGCATGACCGCACCGACAGTCCTTGGTACGCGAGCCTGCGGCTTTTTCGACCCCAAAAAGAACCCAACGTCATCGGCACGAACGCCAACACCGTCTCACCATGGTTGAGTGTGTTTCGTCAAATCGAGTCGGCGCTGGTGCTGCGTGCCACTGGCTTCAGCCCGGACTCCATACCCGTGAAGAAGCAGGGATCTATATAATGAAATTGGTGGCTATCAACGCGTTCTTCAAGCCCACCATTCCCTGCTCAATTTCAACCTCTACACGTCACGATGCGAATTGATAAATGGCTTTGGGCCGCACGGTTCTTTAAAACCAGAACCTTGGCCAGCGATGAATTGCTCAAAGGCCGCGTCCATGTCAACGCATCCACGGCCAAGCCCTCCAAAGAGATCAAACTCGGCGACGTGATTCAAATGCGTCAGGGCCATCAACTCAAAACGGTCGTGGTTCTCGGTCTGAGCAATATGCGCGGGCCCGCCTCCATTGCCCAAGGCTTGTATCAAGAAACAGCCGAGAGCATTGAGTTGCGCGCCAAAAATGCCCGCGATTACGCCTTGACCCAAGATCCCGCATCGAGCATCCAACAAGGGCGTCCCACCAAGCGCCAACGCCGTGATTTGGATGACGTCCTACACGATTGGGATGAGCGCTGGAGCGCCTCTATCGATTCGCGCTGAACACCGTGCTGTTGCTCAAGTTGTGCCGACCAAGCTTCATAGGAAGGGTGTCGAATCGATTTTTCTTGATTTTCACCCTATGAAAAACTTTGGTTGTGTTGATGGGCGTGGATACAAAACCCCATGTTTTCCAATAAGTTGTTTAAGAACAACGATATAGTTGGCCTTATTCAACTAAAACGTTACGATCCATTCCCGGGCATCGATATTTGATTTCATGTTTCGTAGCGTCTCGGGTGATACCGTGTGCAAAAGCGCAGGGTTCAATCAATTTCCTGGAGTGTAAATAAGCCATGGCATTCAAAATCTTGGTGACCAGCCAAAAAGGCGGCGTCGGTAAAAGCACCGTTGCGGCCAATTTATCGGCCTTTCTTTCTTGCCAATTGGGCATGCGCACCACCCTGATCGATTGGGACCCGCACGGCTCTTCGAGCAATTGGCTCAGACGAGCGCCCAATGTTGGCGTCTTGGTCCAGCACCTGACCTTGCCCATTGAAATGGGCGGCAATCGACCTGTTTTTGAAGCCAGAATGCATTTGCGACGTGCCGTTCAAGGCCACGACATTGTGGTGGCCGATTTGACATGGACGGATGCGCTCGCGGGCGAATTGATGTTTGAATTTGACATGGTCTTGGTCCCTACCTCCGTGTCCGAGATTGAGTTGGCGGCAACCTCAGGGTTTTTAAGCCGTCACCGCTGGGTGTTTGATTCGGCCATCACCAAGTCGCCGGCCCTGTTGGTTTGTCCAACACGGGTGTTGTCTGAGCAACTCAACTCCAACATTTTTACCCGTCAGCGCTTCCCAGTGAGCTTCATGCTGGCACCTCCCATCTTGGAGAGCCAATCGGCCCGCGACATGTATGAGCAAGGCTATTTGATGGACTTGCCCGATGCCTGTGGCGAGTCGTTTTTGTCGTTTGCTCAAGCGGTGGTGGCTGCCAAAGACATTCGCATGTCTTCACAAGCCAAAGACCAAATGCAAAACTCCATCAAGTCTCGCTTGGTCTCCAAGACCATGGCCACCCCTGAGCGACAATTGGACAGGATGGTGTCCACACCCTCGCGAATTGCGCCCAACGTGCTGGCCACCACCCCCCCAGCGGCGGCATACTCCATCTTGAGTCGACACCGCCAACGCAAGGCCCAGGAAAACTTGACAGAAGCCACCTCCGTGGTGTCCTTGGCCATCCCCGACTTTTTAAAGCGCTTTACTCGACAAAACACCGTCAAAATGTGAAGCACAACTTGATCTGATTTCAACCTGCTTTTGACCAATCCCATTGCCCCAAGGGTGATTCACGCTGAAGAACAATGCTCACCATGGACCAAGATCAATTTCTAGCCTTCAAAGGCCTTAAACAGTACACCCCTGAGGTGGGCTGGGAATCCTTGGGCGCTCAGGACTCCTACGCAGCCAATGCCATCGAGCCCGCGCGTGCCTCTTCTTTGGGCGTCCAAACCAGCGGCCCCCATGCACATCAAGACTTTCAAGCGCCCCAACGCCACTTGCAAACCCAACGCTTGAACTCAGACCCAGGCAGAGCCCCCGCGGCATCACAACGCAACCCTGCACCCCACTCGAGTGAAGACCCCCTGATCAAAGAGCTTTTTGATCAACTCAGGCAGCCTGTGGAGGATCAACTCTCCAAGAGTTGGAAGACCATCGCCACCAATGTGAATTCACTCAGCCAGTGCATGGATCAGCAACGCCAATTGCGTGCTCAACTCAAGGCCCTTGAAGAACAGGGACAATCTTTGCGCGTGCAGATTTTGAGTCACTTGGACGAGGTGCAGCACACGGCCGACCGACAACTCTCGGTGGCCAGACTGCGGGTGGAGGTGTCTTCATTGGCCCGTCACAAATTGTCCGACAAGCTCAAAAAAGTTTGATCGCTACCCACTGCAGTGGGCGCCAATTTCCAGGGTTGACTGGGCCCGCACTCACCCATAGACCATGAAACCAGGCTTCAATTGTCTTGACGGCAATTCAGCCGCTTGGCGCTGTCATCGAGCCTACGCAAAGACTGCATTACACTCAATGCAACCGTCTTTAACGACGCCCGCCTTCTTGCCAGCTGTTCATTGAACACCATTTTATAAGAGCCCACACCATGATCCTTGAGCGAATCAATCACCTTTATCCCGTGCGCTACACCGTGTTTTTCTTGGTGCTCGCGGGCCTGTGCTTGAGCTTGGTGCAGTTCATTGTGTTGTCCCAAAACGGATTGGCGCTGATCCTCTTTTTGGTCTTGACCGCAGTGGGAGTGCGTGACCTCACCCAAAAACACCACTCCATATTAAGGAATTACCCCATCATTGGGCACCTTCGCTTTTTGCTGGAGTTCATTCGGCCTGAAATTCGTCAGTATTTCGTCGAAGCCGATACCGATGCCGCCCCTTTTTCTCGCAGCCAACGCTCTTTGGTTTATGCACGAGCCAAAGGAGACTCCGATAAAAAGCCTTTTGGCTCACAACTCGATGTTCATGCGACAGGCTACGAGTGGATCACCCACTCCATGTCCCCCACGCACATTGCAAGCCACGATTTCCGGGTGAAAGTGGGCTCCAAAACCTGCACCAAGCCCTATGACATGAGCCTTTTTAACATCTCGGCCATGAGCTTTGGAGCGCTCAGTGCAAACGCCATTTTGGCACTCAACCACGGTGCAAAATTGGGTGGCTTTGCCCACGACACAGGCGAGGGCTCCATCTCTGAGCACCACAAAACACACGGTGGCGACATCATTTGGGAAGTGGCCTCAGGCTACTTTGGTTGTCGCGATGAGGAGGGACACTTCAGCCCCGAGCGCTTCACCAGCCAAGCTTTAAGTGAGCAAGTCAAAATGATTGAAATCAAGCTCAGTCAAGGCGCCAAACCCGGGCACGGAGGCGTGCTCTTGGGGCCCAAAGTCACGCCTGAAATTGCGCTCGCCAGAGGTGTGCCCGTTTGGCAAGACTGCATCTCCCCTTCAAGCCACTCCAAGTTCTCCAACCCCATAGAGCTCATGCTGTTCATCCAGGAGCTGCGTGACTTGAGCCAAGGCAAACCGGTTGGATTCAAACTCTGCATTGGTCACCCCTGGGAGTGGTTTGCCATTGCCAAGGCGATGGTCACCACCGGCATTCAACCTGATTTCATCGTCGTCGATGGCTCAGAAGGCGGCACTGGAGCCGCGCCGTTGGAGTTTTCCGATCACATGGGCACTCCCATGCAAGAAGGCTTGCGCTTGGTTCACAACACCTTGGTCGGCCTCAAGCTCAGGGACACCATTCGGGTTGGAGCGAGTGGCAAAATCATCTCCGCCTTTGACATCGCCAGAACCCTGGCCTTGGGTGCGGATTGGTGCAACAGTGCGCGGGGTTTCATGTTTGCCTTGGGCTGTATCCAGGCTCAAACGTGTCACACGGGCAACTGCCCCACTGGGGTCGCCACACAAGACCCCAAGCGACAAATCGCCTTGGTCGTGACTGACAAGGCCCAACGAGTCAAGAACTTTCACCACCACACATTGGAGTCCTTGCAAGAAATCACCGAGGCCACCGGCTTGAACGACCCCAAAGAGTTTGATCTCCATCACTTTATGCGACGCATCAACCAAACGCAGGCCCACTCCTTGTCCACCTTGATTCCCAGCATTGAGCCCGGATCACTCTTGAGCGCCAAAGGGTTCAAGACTTCGGATAAGAACTGGCCAGGCGTTTTCCAAGAGTTTTGGTCGCATGCCAGCGAACAAAGCTTCCATGAGTACAAGTCAAGCACATCGGGCTTGGAGCCATCGAAATACTCAGGTAAAAAAGCTGACCATCAGGGGGGATTGCCCGCCAACCATGTCGCTGCTCAAGACCCTCCCGCGGAAGGCTTGTTACTCTGAGGACTTGCTGACATTGGGCCGAGGGTAAACCAATTCCTTGGGCGGTTGGGCCTGGACGATGGGTGCTGCTGGCGGTGCTGCAGCCGCCACTGGTGGTGAATGAGGAACTTCAGACGCCCCGTCTTTGGACTTGGCTTCGCCCTTCGTTTCTGGCTTCACCTCACCCTTGGTCTCTGACTTGGGAGGCGTGGGTTTGGGTTTGGCGGCAACAACAACGGCAGCTGCAGCGCTCTGGGCTTGACTGGCCGCCTCCCGCGCTTTGGCAGAAGACACTTCCAGGTCTTTTTTAAGTTTTTGAAACTCTTGGGTAATTGACTGCTGAGTTGCTGCCACATTGGCTTGCGGTCGGTTTGCCAGTGCAGTGAGCTTGCTGTCCAAGGCTTGGATTTGTTTATCCAATGCGGCGAGTTTTTCGGTCAATGCTTTATTGGACTGATCGCCCACTTGCTTGGGCACGTCAGTAATCACCTTGTCCAACTCTTCAACACGCTTGTCCAGCTTGGCTTGTGAACTCTGTAAACCCTCGAGCTTTTCCGTCAGTTCGTTAAAGGATTGAGTTGATTCGGTAAAGGTGCCTAGAGTTGCATCCAAGTCCACAACCCGTTTGCCCACCGCCATGGACAAGGAATCGAGTTGGATGATGTTTTGTCGCATCCGGGTCGAAATGGCAAAAAAGGTGCCAATCGAAATCAATATAAAGACCAGCATGGCGCCGAGCAAAATCCTGGAATGGTTGACGCTGCGTTGATGAGCTTCGCCGATGGCTTGCATGACTTTTTGCATGTCGCCACTGACGTCCGCTGCCACCGAGGCCGATCGAGTGGAGGCTTCCGCCGAATTCAATACCACCCCTGTCAAATCCTCCAACTGCTTGGCCAATTCATTGCTGTCCAAGGACTTGGACTGCAACGCCTCGATCTCGGCTGCGACTTGCGAGAGGTCAAAGTTCTCTTGATCTTCAACCACGGCAACCGCAGACTCTTCGTGGGCTTCTTCGGGTGTGAAATTATCTGAGCTCATTGGAATCTGCTTTGCTTCTAAGGGTGATGAAATGTTCTGATGTTCTCAATTGAGCTTGACGCTCAACCAAGACTGAACGCTTTCTTGGGGCATGAAATTAAAACCACCCCTGAACAACAAGTGTGCACTCGTGTGCATCAACTCATTGGACTATGGGCGTTTGAACCGATCAAGTCTGGCATTGAGCTCGTCCACATCTTGACGAAGCTTATCCATTCGGATTTTGATCTCCTCCAACCATTGATCGGCATTGTCGAGCGTAACTTTAGTATTGCCCAGATCCTCAACAGAGAACGCCTGGTCCAATGGGCCCGCAGAGACAGTGGACAAAGACCGATCAGACGATGTGAATGCATCACCATCTTGATCGTTTAACTCTCGAGCTCCATCCAGCATGGCCACCGAATGCTCATCAGCACTTTCGGGGTGGTGCGAAGCGCTCTCTTCAATTGCACTCGCACCCAAAGGATCGACAAAAGTTGCTCCTTTGGAGTGATGCGACTCGTGAGAAGCACCGGAATGATTCGGCTCTTTATTGCTTGTCTCAGACGACACTGACGATCCTTCACAAAATCGAAGCGCTGGCAATGAAACCCACCAGCCCCAAGTGCTGACAAGGCCCAATGAAATTCAACCCATCGAAGTTCAAATACCCGATGCAGAGCATGCATCGACCTTGAATGCGCTGAACTTTAATCCGCCTGAGCCAGCGTCTCTGAACACCATTATGCACGCAAGCTGAGGCTGGATATAGGCCTGGTCTGTTAAATTGGCCTCAAGATAGACCCTAGCGAACCGTCTTGACTAGAGCTGCCGACGTCTACCTTTGCGCCAATATCGCAGCCAAGTCGAGGCAGGAATGCCTGGGGCCAGGGCGGGCCATCCCCATCACCGATGCGTGAAACCAGGCAGCAAGCTGGCCTTGTGATAGGGGATTGACAGTATCAATCCGGGGAAGTGATCCGCGAGAATGCCAAGGAGATGGCGTGCAAATCAACTCAATTGGATTTGAATTGAGCCTTCAAGGACTTGGCACTTCTCAGCCAAGCTTTCTCCATCGCTGGATTGCTTTGAATGACACTTTGTGCCTCCTCTTTGCTCGCGAATGGCCCACGTACCAAAATGAAATAGGGCTTGTTACTTTGAGGATTGCGAGTGAGCAAAACCTGAGCACTCGCATAGGCCGGCGTTTTGGCTTTGAGCTCCAAGACCTCGGCCTTGGTGGGCATGGCCGCCAATTGCAGCACCCAAGACTTTTCCGACAAAGCATTCACCCACTCATTTTTACCCGTGGACTTATCGGACCCACTGTCTTTGCCACCCTCAGCACCGGGTGACACCGGCCGGGTTGGTGTGCTTGGCTTGGCAAGGGGTTCATTGGTCACTGCAGCGACAGGTTTGGTGGTTTTGGCCTCTGGAACTGGCTCTTTGGGGGCAGTTGGAAGCGGTACAGCAACAACAGCAGGTGAGCTGTCTTTTAATACAGGTATTTTTAAAGGAGGTTCTTTGACCACGGGCTCTGATTTGCCAACGCTGTGACTCGGATCTTTGCTCGTATCTTTGCCACTCACAGGTTTTGTGGCACCAGTTTCCTGAGCAGGTGACAAAATCGCCTCTTTTTCCTGGACCAAAGAGTCATTGGGCTTCACGGGTGGGGTGAGGCCTTTGGATGCGCCAGCCTTGACTTGGGCTTCGTCATTTGGCGCTTTCGTAGACTCAGCAGCGGCACCGGGCGGGCTGACAGCGGCCTCTTTAAGCTCTGGAACAGGGACCAAGGGTTGATCGGCCTTGGTCACATGGGGTGTGGGGGCAAGGTCTTTTTTCGGTGTTTTGTCCCATTGAGGCGTGCTCAGATAATCCTGCATTTTCTGCACTTCTTGCATAATCACATCACGGTACATGGCCCCCAAAGCTCCCATCGAGACCAGCAAGCCCAACAGCAGTCCCCAGCCCAATCGACTCGACTTGGGGCGTGGCTGTGGGGCCTCTTCGGGCTGTTCATCCAAGGCTTCTTGGCGCTTGAGTTCGAACTCCACATCATGCACCGCTTGAAGCAACTCGGACTCAGAAAGAGCCGGCTCAATTCTGTCGGATTCATGATGGACGTGGGAAAAGTCCACCTCTTCTTGAGACGCCCAGCCACTTTGAGCCTTCAGCTCTTTGGCACTCATGGGCGCACCCAATTTGGTATCCTTTCGAAACGCTGTCTCCTGCTCGTTATCCGCGTAGGAAGAGGAGGCCGTGTTACTTTCCTTTTCCAAAACCCATTGAATCAAGTGTTTACCAAATACTCCCAATTTCTTTTCATAAGGTTCGCGCAAATTAAAGAGCAAGATCACATGAATGTTGCTCGCCGGCAGTCCATTGACCAAGCGAGCCAACAGTTGCAAGTCAAAGTCTTGGATGTACTGGGTATCTGGAAAAATCAAAAAACGGCGAATCGGGGCCAACTGCGACTTGTCGAGGGCCTCATCGAGGGTCAACTCAGAGAGAATTTGATTAAAGCGTTGAACCAATTTTTCGGAGTCTGCCGACAAACACAGATCCACTTGCACCTGATCTTGAGCTTTCAAATGCTCAAAAATACGGCGGGCATAATAGGACAAGGCGACTTCGTCATCGCCCAAAATGGCCAGGTTCAGGTTTCCCTGGCTCAATGATTTGAGCATGATCTCTAAGCGCAGCTTATCACTGGGGCTTTGGAAAAAATCCTTCAATTCATGAACCTTTTAAATGAAGTCATTCTGCTCGTAAAAAACCATTTTCATCAAATAGCATATTGTCAGGTATTTTGGGGCTGGGTTTGGTGTATTTTTGTGATTTTGAATAAGCATCGTTCAAACTGAACACATAGGCAATGACTTGAGCCACAGCGTGGTACAAACCTTCGGGAATCACAGCTTCAAGTTTGGTGGTGAAATACAAGGCACGGGCCAAATCGGGTGCTTCAAATATTTCAATGCCATGGGCCACGGCTTCTTCTCTGATTCTTCTCGCCATCTCATCGGCACCCTTGGCCAGTAGTATAGGCGCCCCATCGGCTGTGGGGTCGTATTGAAGTGCAACCGCAAAATGCTGCGGATTGGTGATCACCACATCCGCATCTTTGACCTTAGACATCATCCGATTGTTGGCCATTTCGCGCTGACGCCTTCGAATCTGGGCCTTGACCTCAGGACGACCCTCTTGGTCTTTCATTTCATCCTTGATCTCTTGTTTGGTCATTTTCAGACGTTTGTTGACTTGGTAGATCTGCAAAGGCACATCGACCAAAGCGATCAAAACCAGCCCCATGCACATCCAAAAACAGGCATCCACAATCATCGTGCCCGCTTGCTTGGCTGCGACACTGAGCTCCATGCGGTTCAGATTTAAGAGCCCCTCAACATTGTTCATCACCGTCAGGAACAAAATCACACCGACCACTGAAAACTTCAAAATGGATTTGCCAAGTTCAATGAAAGCCTTGGTGCCAAAAATTCTAGCCAACCCTGACATGGGATTGAGCTTGCCAAAATTGGGCAACAACAATTTAGCGGAGAAGATAAACCCCCCTGTTAAACCACTGGACAAAATGGCCAAGACGGCCAGGGCGATCATAAAAGGGAAAATGACCATATAACCATCGAACAAAGATTGCGCCAGATGAACTGGTAAAAGCTCAGATTTATCCAATATTTTTCGGTCAAACTGCAATTGGGACACAAAGAGTTGTCCCATTTTTAAAAACATCCAGTGCCCGGCAAAGGTAAAAATCAAAGTTGCTGTCACCATGACCACTGCAGTAGACAGATCAGGAGAGCGCGCAATTTGTCCCTCTTCGCGGGCCTTTTCAAGGCGCCGCGACGTCGGTTCTTCGGTCTTTTCGGATGAACTCTCTTCTGCCATTTATGTCATTTCTTTGAACATGAGCTCAACTTGCCTGAAGAATCAAGTCGCGCATTTGATTAAAGGTCTGAACCCATAGCCAATCCACACGTGAGAGCATACTGGGAATGGCTAGCCACAAAATGATAAAGCCAGTAAACATCATCGCCGGAAAGCCCACTGAAAAAATATTCAAACTGGGAGCCGCCCGGGTGACAAAACCGAGTCCAATGTTGACAAACAAAAGTGTGATCATGACTGGCAGTGAGACCAAGACGGCGCCAACAAAAACAATGGAGCTCCAAGCCGTCATTTTTCCCATCAAGTCTTGGGAGAAGATATTTTGCCCAATAGGGAAATGCTGAAATGAGTCGAGCAAAATACCAAAAACAATCAAGTCTCCGCCTGTGGTGAGAAAAATCAAGGTCCCCAAGATGGTTAAAAATTGTGACGTCAATGGCACGTTGCCCAAGTTAGGGTCAATCAAATTGGCAATCGACAAGCCCATCGCATTAGAAATCACCTGCCCCGCCACCACCAAACTGGCCGTGGCCAACTGCATGATCATGGCCAGGGTAAAACCGATGAAGAGTTGATTGAAAATTTCACGCAAACCCAGCAAACTCAACGGATCGATGCGGGGCAACTCCATGCGCATTTGGAAGACCAAAAACACCGTTAATGCCAAGGCCAGGGTGATGCGCACTCGCAAATTGACAGCCCTGATTGAGTAAATCGAGGCAAATGTCAAAAAAGCAGAAATGCGCAACAATGGCCAAATCAGGGCGTAGAACTGATCGACCAAATTGGCAGCGAGAAAATTCATCGCCAATCAACCAAACATGGTGGGGATTCGACCAAAGATCACCTTGGTGTAGTCAACCAAGGTGTTGATCATCCACCCCCCGAGCACGCTGATCGTGAGCCCAAGCGCCAACAGTTTTGGGATGAAACTCAAGGTCTGCTCATTGATGGAAGTGGCGGCTTGGAATATACCGACCAACAGACCAACCAATAAAGCAACCCCCAACATGGGCGCGCAAATGAGCATGGTGATCCACAATGCTTGACGCCCCAAATCCACAACCATTGCTGTATCCATGCCATTGCCTCCTCAGATCCACCGGTTTATTTAAATACGAAGCTCGACGCCAATGAGCCCATGAGCAAGGTCCAACCATCCACCAAGACAAACAGCATGAGTTTGAATGGCATGGAAATGATCATAGGCGACAGCATCATCATGCCCATGGACATCAAGACACTGGCCACAATCAAATCAATCACCACAAAGGGGATGTAGATCATGAAGCCAATGGTGAATGCACTTTTAAGTTCAGAAGTGATGAATGCAGGCATCAAGGTCGTGAACGGCACATCGTCAGCACTGACGACTTCTTTTTTCTGCGCAATTTGCATGAACATATTGATGTCATCTTCTCGCGTTTGAAGCATCATAAAATCACGAATGGGTTTTTCTGCAATCCCCAAGGCTTTTTCAAAGGGCATATTGCCATTCATATATGGGGACAAGGCATTGTTGTAAATGTCTTCAAAGACTGGTGACATGATAAATAATGTCAAAAACAAAGCCAATCCGACGAGTACGGTATTGGGCGGTGTTTGCCCCGTTCCAAGAGCTTGTCGAACCAAGGACAACACAATGATGATGCGTACAAATGACGTCATCATGAGCAGCATGGATGGCAGCAACGACAATGTGGTCATCAATGCCAGCAACTGCAGCGTCAAACTGTATTGTTGACCATTCTTTCCACCTGTCACATTGACCATCGGCAGACCTTGGGCCAGACTCACTTGCGAGAAAAGCACCATACAAAGCACCACACCCAGCCCCAAGGTCATGGGGCTCAAGAGCCACGAAAAGGGTGAGTTCAAGCTTGTTGTGGTTATCAAAGGACGATCAACCAAACTTGTACTGCGACGGGGCATGGTCTTCAAAAGTCCTGGCGTTTTGAGTTGCAAAAAGCTGATACCTTGCACGAGCGCCTTTTTTCCCCAAAATTCATTCATCCCAGTCATCCTTTATATCTTGGATTTTTCTTTGAAAAAACTTCAGTCAGACCGACAAAACGTACCAAAGACCATTGATCACGCTCAGCCACCTGAACCACTTTAGCCGCAACATCTCTGGACAGTCAAGACCGCTCTGACTGGGTCAAGTCTGCTCCCTCACCTGCAACGATGGTGTTGTCACGACCATTCCAAGTGTGCAAGGTACGAATATCTTGTGGATTCACTGCCACCAAAATGCGCTGATCATCCACTTGCAGCAACATCATTTTGTGTTTTAAACCTAAAGGATAGACCTCCAAAACCTTGATCCTTTTGTCCAACAATTTACCAAAAGGTTGGCCCTTTCGCTGCTGAAACCACCACAAAAATGCAGCCAGCAAAATCATGACACCAATGGTACTCAGGGCAAATCGGCCCAACTCATGGTTATCCATAGGCCTTGTCCAAAATATTCAGTCTGAATGGCTTGATTTTCAGGAAAAATGGGTAAAAATTGACTGTCAAAATGCATCCTTCCTCAGTAGGGTCTGGTGCAGTTTCGAGATCGATGGTTTAAAAGCCATTTTAGTAGACAGTTGATTTAACCAGATTATCGCGCATGGGGCCCTTAAAGATGATGTTTTTTACAATTTATCGACTGAAAAATACCTCGATATCTCGACTTTGCGGTACTTTGATTGCGAGCTTAGGCTTCTTGCTGTCATTTGCTACTTTAGCCAGTGACTGGGAGTCTGTGGGTTTGATGGACCTGGGGGTTTTCTATATCGACGCCCAAAGTATCTCCAAACCAGACGCCAGTAACTCCCATTTGCGTCGCGTTTGGACCATGCTGGACTACAAAGAACCTCAAAAGAACTCGAGAGGCATGACTTTTCGATCCACTCGAACTATGTTTGAATTCAACTGCCAAGCGGGCATGGTCAAAACCCTCTCCGTGTCCTGGCACAGTGGCCCTCGGCTCTCAGGTCAAACCTTGGAGAGTGAGGGTGTGATGGACAATTGGCAGCCCATTGCGCCCCAAACACCCCTGGTCAATATTCGCAAGGCCGTTTGTGACCGTTAAGGCCTATCCATCGGGCAGGGCAATGCTTGACTGGGTGAAAGATGCCCTGCATGCACAAGAGACCGGAGGCTTGTCTTGGCACGCTAGTGCTTGGATAGCCAAAAACCGCTGGGAGACTACGCAGCGCAGCATCAACGCGTTTTTAATGGGTCAGGCCATGACTCAATCGGAATTGATACTCATCGGTGGAAGCGCAGGGTGGATGATGCCAACCTCATGGCTTGCGAAATTCAAAAAAATCAGAATCATTGATATTGACCCATTGGCGTCGATTTTTTTCAACATGAACCATGGCAAAGGTTTGAAAAACTCCAGAACATCTTGGATATTCGAGCGCCGCGATGGGTTACGAGAATTGACACTTTTAATCAAAGAGTCTCCCGATTCATTCATTTGGTTTGACAACGTCTTGGGCCAGCAGTGCTTTAAGCTCAAAGATGAAGATCTTGTACAAAGACAACTCAAACACATCAAAATGGTCTTGAAAAACCATCACTGGGGAAGCATTCACGACTGGTTATCGGGACCCATCGATTTGGGAGCACCGGCGAGCACTCACCCAAGCGTTTTCAAGGATACCTCCAATACAGTGTCATTTTCAAGCGCTGAACAGGTTGCACATCCCCCAGAAAACATTTTGGTATTCAACAATAAGAGTATGGACTACGATACGGGAACGCAGTTGCTGCTCAACGCAGTCAATGCCTCGGGACAATGGCAAGATCATCTGAGTGCTGAAGTCTTCCCAAGCACACAACCATGCGAACTAATCCCATGGTTTTTCAAGCCCAATTATTGCCATTTTTTACTGGCTTCATTCATGAAACCTGTCGCATCTGTGAGTTGACTGAGCTATACCCAAACGAAAAGACTCTTTTAATATCACGAACTGCTTCTTAGCGCTAGTAACACTGAACTCCAGTCTCCAGGCACAGATTGCCTCAATAATTCCAAACCTGGATACCAAATACTTTTCGAACTGGACAAACCCCATCGCCAGTCTGGATGAAATGGCAATAGAACTTTGGTCTTCTTGCCGATAACGGCGCTCAAATGAACAGTGGCATTGTCAACACACACCACTTCATCGCAAGCTTGAATCAGGCTGGCCAAGCCATCAAGGTCATGGAAATTATCAACGCATGCCACTTGCTCAATATGAATACCCGTATTCAACTTGCACTCAGCGATTTCTTGAGAAACATCGCCATACTGCAAAGAAATAAATTTGACATCTGGTGCGTTCAGGGCCAGCACTAAATCTTGCAAGGCAAGGCTTCTTTGTTCGCCGGTTTTAACCGCTTTGCTGCGCCAAGATATTCCGATCCATCGAAAATTCGAATTGGGATGCTCAGTTTCATCATCTCGAGAGATTTGGGACATCAGATGTTGCTTCAACACACGTGTTTTAAGCTCATCCACCAAAAGGTAATGTCCTGTTTGCTTCAAAAAGGAGTCAAGGCTTGCTCGCATGAAAGAGGCCAACCTACCCATGGGCATTTGTTCATCAAAGCCTGCGTCTGAGATGGGATCTGTTTTAGAACAAAACTCAATCCCTGCCAGTGAGCGACGCATCAATGGCAACAAGCGAGCGTCGATTTGAACTAAAACCGAGGTATTACTCAGCTGGGATACAAATTGTGACAATAAAGAGCAAAACATCAGCTCATCGCCGACACCTTGCTCAGACCAAATCAGCAAACGCTTCTGAGTTGACTGGTGACTAATCGGGCTCCACTGTGGACGATCGCTGTATAAATTGTCCGTCTTGAACTGCATGCTCTTAAAACGCCATTCATAATGCAACCATCCCTTGGAAAAATCATGGCTCATCAAACTCACCAAGCCCAAATTGAGATGCGCATCAATGTACTCAGGTGCTAGCCTCAACGCCATTTCATAATTCAAAGTGGCTTGCTCGAGCTCATTGAATTCTTGTAATATGGTGCCACGGTTGTAATAGGCCTGAGCAAAGTCAGGCTTCAACTCAATCACTTTGGTATACAAAGTAAAGGCCTGCTCCCATTCCTGTTCATCTTTTAAAACATTGGCTAAATTGTTGTACGCTTCAAAAAAATCAGGCTTTATTTCGATGGCGTGACAAAATGAATCAATGGATTCTTTGACACGTGAAAGCTCTTTTAACACGCGACCGCGGTTAAAGTGCGCTTGCGGGTTGTTGCCTTGGAGTTCAATAGCTCGATCAAAAGAGATTAATGCATTTTCATATTCACAGATGTTTTGATACAAAGCGCCTTGATTGTTATAAACTTCAGCATTAAGTGGGTTTAGTTCAATTGAAATTTTGTAGCTTTTCAAAGCCTCCTCATACAAGCAAAGAGCTTGCTGAGCATTTCCAAGATGATTGTAGTTTTGGGAATCCTTGGGATTTAATTGAATGGCTACTTTATAGCTTTCAATGGATTTAGCGTAGTCGCCAAGTTGAAAATAAACATTGCCTTTGTTGTGCCAAGCTTGAGGGTAATGCCTCTGCAACTTGATGGCCACTTCAAAGCTGGATAAAGCCAAATCAAACATATTCTGATTGATGTAGACATTTCCCAAATTGTTATGGACGACCGCTTGATTGGGATTGATTGCAAGCGACTGCTTAAAACAATCCATCGATAACTCATTCAATCCCTTTTGCGCAAAAACAGTACCCAACAATTGAAGGGCGTCTGCATGCTTGGGTTGCTTTACAAGGAATTCTCGGTATTGAATCTCGGCTTCATTCAAATACCCATTTTGGTGAATTGAGATAATTTGGGCTAAACCATCAGATGTTGACTCGGCTTTGGATAAGACGCTTCCTATTTGCCGAGATTGACTGCCTTTTGGTTGAGCTTTCATGATTGCTTTAAATGCTGTCTTGACTCGATTGTTTTAGAAAGTCAGACTCATGCTGTTTGCAAGAACTAAGCCGCTTTGAGTTGACCGGATTTGACATTGAACAAGGTCAGTCCAAGGGCATCCATTTGCTTTTGCTCTTCTTTACGGTGGTATATTTTGACTGCATTCAGATCTTGCTCAACCAAAGACTGCATTTTTAAACGTTCCAACTCAAAAACTTTTAAAGCTTGCCGGGTCTTTTCCACATTGACTTTCGCCTGAGCAATATCAAGTTCTAAGCGCTCAATGAGTTGCAATAACTGGGAAATAAATTGTCTAGCGTTCATGCTTTGTGAGACTGAGTGAACATTTTGCTCTAAGGTCTGGGCTTTCTGTGTATATTCCCTGACCATGACGTAGATTCGCTCACGACTGGCAAGCAGTTTATCCAGTACATCTTGCGCTTTTAACAGGCGATTTTGAGCCTCTGATACTTTATCTTGGGCTTTATTGGCTAAGACAGTCCAACACTCACGGGGCTTCATTTTGATGACCTTCACTTAGTTTTATGACATCGAACAGAAAACGTAACTTTGATTAAAACTTATCCAAAGAAACAATAGAAAACGCATCCTCGCTAGAACTTGAACCTGTTATTGCTGAGACATCAATTGCCTGAGTTCTTCTCGAGTTTTTTCATAATCTTGGCCAATATTCATGTCTTGACGCAAGAAATTAACAATTTTCTCTCTCAAACGGATGGCTTCATCCAGCTCTAAATTTGAACCGGTTTGATAAGCCCCCACTTGAATCAAATATACATTTTGCTGGTACAAAGACCAAAGACGGCGAAGTTTATTGGCTTGCTTGAGATCATCTGGATCTAAAAGTGACTGCATCAACCGGGAGATGGATCCATTGAGATCAATAGCGGGATAGTGTGCAGAATCAGCAAGTTTCCTGGATAACATGACTTGTCCATCCAATGAAGCCCTTGCAATATCCACAATTGGGTCGGATGCATCGTCACCTTCTGCTAGAACCGTATAGATCGCAGTAATAGAGCCAAATCCATTTCGACCGACTCCTCCACGCTCAATCAAATTTGGGAGCAAAGCAAACACTGAGGGCGGATAACCCTTGGCAGTTGGAGGTTCACCAATAGCCAATCCAATTTCGCGCTGTGCATGAGCGACTCGAGTCAAGCTGTCACAAAGCAAAAGAACGTTTTGTCCTTGATCTCTAAAATATTCGGCAATCACATGGGCCATGTGAGTGGCCTTGAGGCGCAATACAGGCGACACATTGGCAGGTGCTGCCACCACCACAGATTTAGCCAATCCTTCTTCACCAAGGGATTCAGAAATAAACGCTTGAACCTCACGTCCGCGCTCACCAATGAGGCCAATCACGACAACGTCTGCTTTTGTAAATTTTGTGAGCATGCCCAATAAAACACTTTTACCCACACCTGAACCGGCTATTAAACCAATACGCTGCCCTCTCCCAACTGTCAGTACACCATTGATGGCCTTTACACCAACATCCAGTACTTCGTGAATTGGACCACGCTCCATTGGGTTCAATGGTCTGCCCATCAAAGCCAATGAGTCTTTGCATTGCGGAGCTGCCTTGCCGTCAAGAGGTTGCCCTCTGCCATCAATTACTCTACCCAAAAGCTCAGGTCCTAGCAGCACTTGCGACGAGTGACTCAGCACACGAACCATGTCACCCGGACCGACTCCCACAGGATCGTTGAAAGGCATCAAAAACAACGTCTTATCTTGAAAACCGACGACTTCTGCTTCTATGCGATGCCCTCGTTGACCCAGTACTTCACAACATGCACCCAAGGGTGCCATGATGCCTCGGGTCTCTAAGGTCATGCCCACGAGTCTTACCAGCGTACCAGTTCTTTGTGGCTGTGGTACGCGAAGTCGAGGAATACATTGTTCAACTTCACTGACAAAGTCTAGCGTGACCGCATTCATTTAGGTGCCACCTTGAATCATTTTTCTCAAAACAGCCGCAACTCTTCCCTGATCTTGTTCTGTGATTAAACGAACAACCATCAATTTATCATCAAAACTGTTGGCATTGTTCAGAAGTTCTGGGGGGATACTTTGGGATTTCTTCTTTTTCTTTTCTTGAGCTAATTTAGCCTTCATTTCGTCCATGCCTTCCTCGTCTTCCGTACTGCTTAGAGTCGTATCATCACCCTCAGTCTTAGAATCAGATTTTTCCAACGCCTGATTGGTTGAATCCAACGCTGCCTCAGATGTCTGTACTGCCTCTGTTGCAGGATCGGCAGGAAGGATCTCGTTTGTACCAGCGTTAATCATCTCTGAGGAATCTTCCGCCTTAACTTCAGGTGGAGGCAATTGCTCTGGAGGCTTGGATAGATCAGGCAACTCCAAATTGGGATTGGATGCCATCATTTCGGCATACTCTGGATTATCATAGTAATGTTTACCATGATTAATTCTCCAGGCTTGAAAGGCTGAATTAACAGAGCTCTGCGCCGCATCTTCTAGCTCCATATGATTGAACTCTCGACGACTGAACACCAGCAGCATGGGCTTGACCACAAAAATCAAGAATCCAAGACACATGATCGCTCTTAGCAATGCGTTAATCCAATCAATCATTGAAGTTCTCCTCAAATGAATCGTCGGAAGCAGTTATTCGCTGGCGAACGTCTTGTACTTCCGATTCACGTTGTGCTAATGGTTGCCTAAAAAAAGGAGATTTTTCCTTCCATATTTCGGGTTGTCCTAATAAACTATGGGCTAAACCTTCCAGTCTATTCGTTATCAGATCATCAACTTGAGTGTCATCTGATATGACGCGCACACTTCCGGCTTGCAACCCAGGAACCCCCCTCAACTGCAAATGAGGAGTTAAATCACCTGACAATTCCTCGAGCCTGGCTTTATCTTGGCTATTGAGTTCAACAATAACTGAAGGCTCATTGCGGTTGGAGAGTTCATCAAGACATCGTTGAATAAGTCGTTCAATAGAACTACCAGAGAGATTTAATTCGGCCAAAACCAACTGCTCTGCAATATGCATGCTCAAGCGTTTCATAGGTTCAAATATCCGATCGGGTGTTTTGGTGTATTCCTCAACGCGATTGGTGACCTCTTTGAGAATTTCCAATTGAGCATTCAGCTTGTCATTCATGCTTTTTTCAATCAGTTCAATATTTTCTAAGTAGTCTTTATCCTTGGCATCTATGCTGGACTGAAGCTCTTCAAGCTTTTGTAACAATTGGACTCTCTCCTCATCCCATTGTTTATTTTTTTGAGTCAATTCATCTCTCAACTCAGAGAGCTCAGCCATTGATTGCGCAGAAGGTTGCTCTAATGGCTCATTTCCAAATACCACATGTTCATCTTCAATGCTTAATCGATCCTCATTTTCTGATGCAAGATGGTCTTCTGAATTTGTAGAAAATGGCACAGAGTTGAATGAATCGATATCAGAATTTTCTAAATTATCAAATTTGACGCTTGATTCAGCCGAATTATTGACCTCATGAGCAGCTTCAACGTTATTTAACCCGTCATTGTCGATACCAGTCATAGATACCGTTGAGTTGTTATCGGAATCAATGATTTCTTCGGTAATTGCTGGTTTATTTGGTTGATCTGCTTCTGCTGTACTTTCTAGTTCTGCCGTCCCTAATAAAACCTCACTAGTAGGCTTAGCATCTTCGTGCTCGCCAGAATTTTGTTCTTTTGAGGCTATGGTGTGGAGTTCAGAACCAGAAACATCATTGCTGTTAGATTTTTGTTTGACTTGTGCTTGACTTTCAGGCGGTTTCGCACCATAAGTTTCCAATTTAAAGCCAGAAGCATCATCAATCACGCGAGCTGTTCTTGGGGGAGCGAGCTTACGATACAACGCGCTTGCGTAATCAACACGTGGAGCGTTTGCCCAGTCCCTTTCATTGAATTCATTGCTTTCAATCTCTTTTTTGAACAACAAGGGATTTGCACTGAATTCGCTTGATTCGCTATTGGGCAGTGTTTGCTTAAACAAAATCTGCTCCTCCTAGCATGAGCTCGCCTGAGTCCGATAGCTTTCTTGCTAAACGCATAATTTTCTTCTGAGCATCTTCAACGTCTGCTATTCGAACTGGACCTCTGGCTTCCATATCATCAACAAACATGCCTCGAGCTCGCTCTGACATATTGCTGAGGAAACGCTCCTTGACTTCGTCACTTGCACCTTTCAAACTGATCATCAATTGATCCGGTTCGACATTGCGCATGAGTACTTGAATTCCTTTGTTGTCAACAGTTGCCAAGTTCTCAAAAGTAAACATGCTGTCTTGTATTTTTTGCATCAAGTCATAGTCGAGCTCGGACAATCCACTCATGATCTCCGCCTCTAAGCCAGTTTTGGTCAAATTCATTATTTTTGCCGCGGCTTCGATACCGCCAAAGCTTGATGACTTGGCCGATGAATTTTTAGAGAACTGAGCCAACATGATGGTTTCCAATTCAGCCATGGCAGATGGTTGCACAGTGTCTAAACTTGCAACTCGTTGAATGACCTCGGACCTTGCTTCAGAGGGCAAGTAAACCAAAACATCAGCTGAGACATTGGGCTCCAAGATTGATAAAATAATTGCAATGACTTGGGGATGCTCTGTGCGAATCATGTCTGCAATCGATCTCGCATCCATCCAACTCAAGATATCCAGTCCTTTGGTTGCTTGGTTCGGCATAATCCGATTCAAAACTGAAGCAGCCTTACTGTCTCCCAATGCTTTTTTCATCACATTTTCGACGTAATCAGTGTTACCTAGGCTTAAGCTTGTTTGTTTCTTAAGCATGTCAACGAATTCATCCAAAACCACGTTTACTGCTTCTTGGGACAACTCTGCGGCGGCGACCATTGCTGCGCCCAAAGCCTGAACTTCCTTAGGATTCATATACTTGACGATGTCAGCTGCTTGGTCTTCACCCAAAACAGCATTAAAACAGCTGCCCTTTGAGTAGACGTCATCGCCGCCATCTCTTCACGCAAAGCTGGAGACCAGTTTGCTTGGGAATTCGGATTATTTTTCTCAGCCATTTCCAACTCCAATTTCAAATTCTGTGTGATAGTTGCGCATACAAGTCATCAAATTTGATTTTTATTAAGTCCGGATCATATTCTTTAAAACACTGGCCATTCTGGCTCTGGTATTTTCTTCTGATACGATCATTCGAATCAATGCAACTTTATCATCATACGTATTGGCTGTATTGAGCATATCTGCGGATATCGTTGATTTTTTAGGCTTGTGAGCTGACATCCTGGCTTTAATTTCTTCCAAGGACTCGCCATCCTCCATCTCAACCTCTTCGTTTTGCCCTTCTTCTGCTGCTTTAATTCTTTCGGCTTCTTCAGCTTCTGCTTTCAACCGAGCAACGGTTTCAGCTTCCGCTTGAATTTTTGCTTCTTCAAGTAAACGCACTCTTTCTTTTTCAGCAGCATCTTCTGCTGCAGCCCGATCAGCAACCACCTTTGCAGCAGCAGCAGCTACGGCTTCAGCAATTCTTTCAGACTTAATTTTTTCTGCAGCTGCGGCTTCACGTGCTGCAGCTTCAGCTGCTGAGGCAGCCATGGCTGCGGCATCAAAAGCAGGTGTCGTCAATTTCTTGACCATGGGACGCACAACAACAACCAAGAATAACAAGAATAAAACTGCAATGACTGTGCTGTTGGCAACGCCTGCAACTGTTTCATCTTTATACCAAGGGACTGCATCAGGGTCAACTTGTGGCTCAAAATGTGTTGAAATCACTGACACCACATCTCCACGATCTTCACTAAAGCCAACAGCACCACGTACCAACTGATTTAGCCTGTCCAATTCCTCTTGTGTGTAAGGAATTGTGGTCATTGGAGCTGCACCATCTACTGGCTTTTCTACTTTCATTCCAGCTGGAATTGGTCTTTCATTGATTAAAACACCCACTCCAATTTTCTGAATTGTTCCCATTGCACTTTTTACATGTCGAACAGAGCGATCCAACTCATAGTTTTTGGTACTTCTTGCAATGGTTTGGATACCTTTTTCAGTTTGACCTTTGCTGACATCTGCAGATGTATCTGGTGTTGCGGAAGGATTCTGGGGAGGATTTGGCGGTGTATTTGACAATGATCCTGGAATACCAATTGCATCTTTAAATGTTGCTCTATCCTCAACGTACAACTCTGATCTGGTTTTGGGTCCTTTATCTCTTTGGTCAAAATCTTCGGTTGTGGTTTCTTGCTGATTAAAATCAAGTGTCATACTCACTTGTGCACTGACATTGGCTTCACCAACGATTGGCGCGAGCAATTGAATCAATCGTGTCCTATACAAATCTTCCATTTGCTGCTTTTGCTGCAATTGTGCTGAAGTTAAGCCCAGGGGCTGCTCAACAAGCATTTCATTCATTAGACTGCCGAAATTGTCAACCACTGATACATTTTCAGGTGCCAGGTAGGGCACACTTGAGGCTACCAATTGAATTATTGCTTGAACATTGGCTGAAGAAATTGCTTTTCCAGGAGCCCTAGTAATGACCACTGAAGCTTTTGTTGGTACTCTATCTCGAACAAACATGCTTTGTTTTGGTGAAGCCAAATGAACACGCGCAGACCGAATGCCTGAAATTTGAGAAATACTTCTGGACAGTTCTTGCTCCATGGCATTGTTGTATCTGACTTGCTCCATGAATTGGCTTGTCGTCATAGCTGGCATATCTTTTAGACCATCTATTCCCTGAGCTTCAGTTCTTGGCAATCCTTTTGAAGCAATCAATAATTTGGCTTCTTGGTACTTGTTTTCTGGCACCATGATTTGCCCAGAATTCATGTCAACTTCTGGTTTGAACTCGGCTGTTTTGAGTGCTTCCATTGCCACTTGTTTATCCGCATCTGATAGCATCATGGTGAGCGGCTTCATTGGCGTTGTCTTCATTGACATTGATGCCAGTCCAAAGGCTGCAATGACAAACATGATGACAAAAAGTGGTAGTAACTTTTTGACAGTGGGTTGACGCACCATGTCTTTGATCATGCCCATGGGGTCAGTCAGTACTTGATTACCCACTGAACGAGCCAAATCACCTGGGCTGAGCAAGCTCGATCCTGGGGGAGCTTTCGGACCGGGCAATGCTGGTGCCGCCACACCTTGTCCAGAATTATTCATCTCGGCTCCGTTGGCCATCGGTGAGTTTAATGTTGCGCTTGCTGTTGCCATAATATTCTTTCAGTCTTAAACCGGCATGTTCATGATATCTTCGTATGCTTTGAGTACTTTGTTGCGTACTTGCAAAGTTGCCTCAAACGATAGAGATGCTTTTTGCATACTGAGAACTACGTCTGTCAATGGCACATCTTCACCTCTTTGATAAGCTTCACCCAGTGCGTCTGCTTTATTATCAGCATCGTTGACTTTGCTCACCAATTCCTTGATCGATTCTGTAAAGCTAGGACCTTTAGCCTGAACTCTGGTTAAGTCACTTTGCGATGTCAATACCTTGGCAAAGCTGGACTCACCTACTTCGGGTGGCGTAATTCGACTTTGTGATTGATATGCCCTGATGGTTTCCATCATGGACTGAATCGATGAGGATGAAGTTGCATCAATCATTTATTTCTCCTGTTATTCGGAGTAAGCTACCGACATTCCACGCTCACGAAGCTGAGCGAGTTTGTACCGCAATGTACGGGGACTGATCCCGAGCTTTTGAGCAGCCTCAGTGCGACTTTGCGTTGATTGCAATGCGGCCAATATCACTTGATGTTCGCTACTTTTTACAGCTTGTGACAAGTTAATGGCTTCATCTGAACTTGCGCTCATGTTTTGGTACTGAAATTCATTCTCAAATAAATTCTGACTCTTATTGTGACTTCCAGCTAGGAAGTTAAAGCTCGAGCTTTCATTCGATGTATTAGCACTTTTATTAAATTCAGAGAAATTACTTGTCATTTTGTTCGCTGAGGCATTGAAATCAACTTGAAATGTTTTTGTCTCATCGACTCTTCTTGACATTATTTTTTCTGAATCGATATTGCTCAAGTGCGCTTTGGCCATGACTTGTGCCTCATCTTCAGCATTCTTTTCTGGAGCCATTTTCGATATCGAGGTTAAATGACCGGATTCAGTCATCAAAGGCATGTCTGGATTAATGACTAAATCTTGATTTTGAACTTCATCAAACATGAGATGAGCCATTGTGATGGTTTTACCACTGCACAATACCAAAGCTCGT
>CAIMTJ010000052.1 GCA_903844385.1 uncultured Burkholderiales bacterium | reverse complement strand
GAGGACCGGAGTGGACACACCTCTGGTGTATCGGTTGTCACGCCAGTGGCATTGCCGAGTAGCTATGTGTGGAAGAGATAACCGCTGAAAGCATCTAAGCGGGAAACTCGTTTCAAGATTAGATCTGCCGGGGCCTTGAGCCCCCTAAAGAGTCGTTCAAGACCAGGACGTTGATAGGTCAGGTGTGGAAGCGCAGTAATGTGTTAAGCTAACTGATACTAATTGCTCGTGCGGCTTGACCCTATAACTTTGATCGTCAGATCAGGGTTGTTATGCCAAGTGACGCATTCAAAAATGATGAAGCTGATTTGCTCTATGAATTCTTTGTGTTGAGGGTGACCTCAATGCATGTACAAGTTATGCCTGATGACCATAGCAAAGTGGTACCACTCCTTCCCATCCCGAACAGGACCGTGAAACGCTTTAGCGCCGATGATAGTGCGGGTTCCCGTGTGAAAGTAGGACATCGTCAGGCTTTTATAGCCAGAAAACCCCTAGCCCAAAAGGCTGGGGGTTTTTTTATGGGCGAACGCTTTGTGTCGAGGCTCTTGCTGGTGATGGAATCCTCCAAAGACTCCTGATGCATACCCTGACCGATACCCTGATTCATTCGAGGGTGCTCGCCCCTTTGTGGTCTTAAGCGTCGGCGACGCCAGCCGGTGTCATTTGCAGTGCTTTTTTAGAGCACAACACATCCAGCCGTTCTTGAAGCCACGCCACAAAGCGAAGACCTCGAGTGTCCTTGTCGTGAATGCGCTGCAGCAGGCTCACCTGCTCGGCCCAGTGCATGAAATCCCCCCAGGGAATGGATTGGAGGGCCATGACATGAAACTTGATGAGCACGTGTGCGGCATGTTCGGCGTGGGATTGGGGGTGGTCACGCCAGTGCGCGAGTCGACTTCGGGCTTGCGCGATGGACGGCTTGACCGCTTGAAAGGCTCGACCATGACCGGGCAAGACCCAACGTGCATTCAAGGAGTCGATCAAATCTAAGGTTTGCTCTTGGGCGTCAAACCCAAGTTCGCTCTCGAGCGCGTCAAACAACACCCCAAAACCGTTCTCCCACAATGCATCAGCACTCAAGAGAATGCGCTCGCGCGGTGCAAAAAATAAAACTCCATCGGCGTCGTGCCCAGCACACGCGTGGATTTCCCAAGTGCGGCCGTTCAGAACAATTTCTTGTCCCCCTCGCAGTGCGGCGTGCGCCTCAAATCGAGGGCAGTATTGACCGGTGGATTCAAAGGGGAGGCGATCTGGGTTCCATTTTTTTGTGGTTTCAAAGACACGGTGGGGGATCTGCGTGTGCAGTTGCGCCCAGTAAGCTTGAAGATGGGCGTTGCCCCCGCAGTGGTCGCTGTGCAAATGGGTGTTGAGCAGCTGCTGCGGGTGCTGCTCGCCAAGCAAATGCTCGAGCAGTGCGCGCAGTTGCTCGGCATGACTGTGGTGTCCTGTATCGATCACGACGGGATCAGGGCCGAGCAAGACGATGGTGTTGGAGCTCAACCAGCCACGCTCGAGCACAACCATATCGCTCGGGAGGGTATCGGGGCTCACAGATTGGGGTTCAAAAAAGAAGCGGTCATAAAATCACACCTGAGGGATGAAAAATAGATCTGCCCCATTGCCTGAGCATGCCCGTCATGTCTTGGCGTCTTCGCGCAAAGCACGCCTGAGGACTTTGCCCACATTGGTTTTGGGCAAGGTGGTGCGAAACTCCACGGATTTGGGAACTTTGTAAGCGGTCAAATGTTGGCGGCAATAGGCCAAGACGTCGGACTCGCTCAACTGAGGGTGAGTGATCTCCTTGACCACGAAGAGTTTGACCGATTCACCTTGCTGCTCACTGTGCAGTCCAATGGCTGCGCACTCCAAGACACCCGGGCAACTTGAGACTTTGGCCTCAATCTCACTGGGATAGACATTAAAACCACTGACCAAAATCATGTCTTTTTTGCGGTCCACCAAGCGAGTTTCACCCTGGGTGTTTTGTGCGCCGAGGTCGCCCGTGCGCAAAAATCCATCGGCCGTGAAGGCCTGAGCATTTTCCTGCGCTTGCTGGTAGTAGCCGCGCATGACATTGGGCCCTTTGATGCAGATCTCACCCAGGGTATCGGCCCCCAAGGTGCGCCCATCATCGTCTTTGATCACCACTTCAATGCCAGGCAGCGGCAAGCCGATATCACCGCTGAAGGCCGCGTTCAACACATCGTTGTTGGTGCCCACTGCGCAGGTCTCCGTCATGCCCCAGCCTTCGATCATCACACTGCCTGTGGTGGCCACCCAAGCTGCCGCGGTGTGCTCAGAAGCGGCCATGCCGCCGGCTTGGGTGAGGCATAAACTGGAGAAATCCAAGCGTTTGAAATCGGGGTGCTGCAGCAAAGCGTTAAAGAGGGTATTGACCCCAGGCAGGATGTGAAACGGCCGCTCAGCCAAGACTTTCACGAATTTCTTGATGTCCCGCGGGTTGGGAATCAAGGTCAAATGTGAGCCCAGTTGGATGCTTAAAAAACAAAAGGTGAGGGCAAAGATATGGTAAAGCGGCAAAGCAGCGATACCGTTGATGGCGTGAGGTGAGCTGGCTTTAGAGAGTGCCGGCATGAACCAGGCGTGGGCTTGCAAGGTGGCGCTGATGATGTTGCCGTGGCTCAAGATGGCCCCTTTGGACAGACCCGTGGTGCCGCCCGTGTACTGCAAAAAAGCAGTGTGCTCGTGGCTCAAAGGCACGGCCTCCAAAGCGTGTGTTGCGCCCACGCGCAAGGTGTCCGACAAGTCCACCCGGTGGGCTGGGCCCGAGCTCGGTAGCGGGTCTTGGGCACTCGCGTTGATGGACAATGGGTGTTTGGGCACCATGCGAGCCAAGTGCTTGGCGGCAAACGACAGCCACGGGCCCCGCCAAGGCCCGAGCATGTCGCCGAGTTGGGTCATCACCACGGTTTTGAGCGCGGTGCGCTCGAGCACCGTGCCCAAGGTGTGGGCGAAGTTCTCCAAGATCACCAGCACCTCGCAGCCCGAGTCGCTCAGTTGGTGCTCGAGTTCAGACGCGGTGTACAAGGGGTTGATATTGACACACACCATGCCCGCGCGCAGCACCCCACACATCACCACCGGAAACTGGGGCAAGTTCGGCAGCATGAGCCCCACGCGCGTGCCAATGGGCAGCCCCAAAGTTTGTAGCCAAGCCGCAAAATGCCGGGATTGTCGATCAAGATCTTGGTAAGTCAGGCGCACGCCCAGGCAGTGGCAAAAGGTCAAATCGGCATGACGCGTGAACGACTGCTCCATGAGTTCGACCATGGAGGTGTAAGCCGTGGGGTCGATGGTGGGTGCGACCGCAGCAGGGTAATGGTTGAGCCAAGGTTTGTCCAAAAAAAACTCCTGCAAAATGAGGGTGTCGCTGTGGGAGAGGGCGCTGCGCTGGCCCTGCGCTTAGGGGGGGGTGCGTTCAGCTCAAGCCCCGGAGGTGTCCAATTCCTGCCGAGCCCACTGGCCACCGGCCACCCGCCGCTGCCGCCCGCGCCCAAAAAACACCCAAGCTTGGATTGTAAAGACTCCCCGATCACGCGCCTGGCGCCATTGTCTCGCTGCCAAGCTGCTATGGTGCTATTTAAGCCACAAAAGACCCCACCGCTGGCGTGAATAGAGGCCCAAACCAAGGGAAAACCCTTATGATTGAGGGATGACGAACTGGCTCTCCCCGATCAGTACACCAGCAAATGGATGGGTGAGCGCGGCCAAAACATGGGCACCGCAGAATTGGCTGCAGACCTTTGAGGTGCTCGACTTGGGGGTGGGTGAGATGCAATGGCCGATTTTGGATTTGGCTGAGCAGCACCGCGCCAAGGTCTTGGTGCATTTGCTCAAACTCAACGAGCCGGACCGATATTTGCGGTTTGGTTACATGGCCCACGATGAGCAAATCGCCCAGTATGTGGGCAAGATTGACTTTCGTTGCGACGTGATGTCGGGTATTTTCAACGAAGAGCGCGAGCTCATTGCCTTGTCCCATTTGGCACTCCCCCCCACCGCGCGCAGCGAACCCTTGTCGTCCTCCAGGGGCGCTGGGCCCGCACTCGCGACGGGTGAATGGGGCGGCTCGGTGCTCGCGCCTTGGCGCGCTCGGGGCTTGGGTAAGCGTCTTTTTAGGCACGCCTGTGTGATCGCGCGCAATGCCAACGTCCACCGCTTGACCATCCAGGCCCTGACAGAGAACGCCTCCATGATCCACATTGTCAAAAGCCATGGCGCCACGTTGGTTCGCATGGGCTCAGAAACCGAGGCCACCGTGCTGCTGCCCCACAAAGACTTCATGAGCCAATGGGCCCAGTGGGTCTCGTCTTGTTATGGCCAAGCGTTTTATGCCAGCAGCGCGCAAGCCCAACGGTTTTGGCACAAGGTGGGTGACGCCAAGCGCTGAGAGTGGTGAGTCGAAGAGTATGGGGTCAATGAGGCCAATGGTGGCCATGATGGCAACGATGCGACGGATTGTGGAGGCTGACCATGGGCTCAAAGACCCGCGCACAGCGGCGCAGACTACGGGGGGGCTGGGTACCAAGGCGTGGTGCCGATGGTGAGCGCCTTGTCACGCAAATCGGCTATGCTAGGGGTCTTACTCATCAACACCAAGGGCTTCAGGGGCGACTTGCCTTGAAGCCTGGATCAACCGCACCATGGCGACCCAGCAGCCTTTGATTTCACCCCCCAAGAGTCGCTTGCAGCGACTCGGGCGGTTTGTTGCGTCTGTGTTTCATCCACGTCCGCAACAACTCCAAGATGTCCTTCGTTGGTTGCAAGAAGCCCAAGTCAACAACATCATTCGCATCGAGTCACGGCAAATGATCGAAGGGGTCTTGAAAATCGCCGATTTGACCGCCAACGATGTCATGATCTCATCGGCGCGCATGGACATGATCAACATCGAGGACCCCCTCGATCACATTCTCAATCAAGTGATCGATATCGCGCACTCCCGCTATCCGGTGTTTGAAGGCGAGCGCGACCACATCATCGGCATCTTGCTCTCCAAGGACTTGCTCAAACGCCAACGCTCCCCCAATTTGAATGTGCGCGCCTTGTTGCGACCCGTCGTGATGGTGCCGCAAAGCAAAGGACTGCTCGAATTGCTCAAAGATTTTCGGGTCAACCGCAACCACTTGGCCGTGGTGATCGATGAGTTTGGCCGAGTGGCGGGCTTGGTCACCATTGAAGATGTGCTCGAGCAAATTGTGGGCGATATTGAAGACGAGTTTGACACCGACGAGGAGGCCGGGGATATTTTTGGCCTGGGTGATCAAACCTACCGCATCGCGGGCAACACGGCGATTCCACGCGTCTTGCAGGCCTTTGGTTTGGCCGAAACCCTCGCCTCGCACGTCGAGACGTTTGAAACCATTGGGGGCTGGGTCGCGCATGAGATGGGACACGTGCCCACCAAGGGCGAGAGCCATGTGCTGCTGGGATTGAGATTTGAAGTCATGCACACCCGAGCGGGTGCGGTCAAATGGTTCAAGGTCAAGGCCATCGAGAAGGGCGCCGTGGCATGAGCCGAGGCTTGAGTTGTTGGCTCGTCTCGCTCGTGGGTGTTGTCGCTGGAGCCTTGCAAGCGCTCTCGATGGGATTGCCCCAGCACTTGGGGCCCAGCGGTGTGCTGCAGTGGTGTGCCATGCTCCTCTTGGCTTTCGCTGTGAACCAAGCCCTCGCAAGTCCGCGGCGGGTGGCCGCCTTGGCTTATGTTTTTCAGTGCAGCGCGCTCATGGGCACCGTTTGGTGGATCTTCATTGCACTGCACGTCTATGGTGAGATGCCGCTGGCCTTGTCGCTGCTCGGATTGGTGCTGCTGTGCGCAGGTTTGTCGCTCTATTGGGCTGTCTTTGCGGCGCTTTATGCGGGTTTGATGGCCTTGGGAGGACAGCGTCAAACGCGCTGGGGTTGGCTCAGTGACGCTCTCCAGGCCCTGGGCTACGGGGCGTGTTGGACCTTGTCTGAGCTCGCCCGGGGCGTGTGGTTCACCGGTTTTCCTTGGGGCTCTTCAGGATACGCCCACACCAACACGTGGTTGGGTCAACTCGCGTCTTGGGTGGGGGTGTATGGCCTGGGGTGGCTGAGTGCGAGCTTGGCCATGCTGTGTGTGTTGTGGCTCACGCCCGCCAGGCTTGGAGCCGCTCGCGAACGCGCAGGGCGTGCCGCATCGGTGCGGCTTTCTGGGGTCCGAGTGGTGCTCGATCGCGGCTTGAGTATGAGCTTGGGGTGGGTGTTGGTCTGTGTGATGGTGCTCAGTTTGTCGGGTTGGCCCGTGTCATGGGTTCGCACGAACGGCCCATCGCGTCCAGTCTTGATGGACCCTTCAGCGTCGAGCCGCTCCCAGGGCGAACCCACTTGGAAAGTGACCTTGCTGCAAGGCAATGTGCCCATGGCGAGTCAATTCACCCACGCCCGCGAAGAAGGCGGGGTGTGGTACCGAGCGCAAATGGCGCGTGACCACAGTGACTTGGTGATCACGCCGGAGACGGCCTTTGCCAAGCCCCCACAAGCCTATGAGGCGCAGTTTTTCCCAAGCCTGGTGACGCTGCTTTTGGCGCAGCACCGCCTGGCCTTGATTGGCATGCCGCTCGTTGACAACCGCGGCTACACCAATTCGGCGGTCGGGGTGGGGGTGGGGGTGAGTGCCACCGATGTGTACCGCTATGACAAATCTCACTTGGTGCCCTTTGGTGAGTTTGTGCCCCCACTTTTCCAATGGTTTACCGACCACTTGAGCAACCCGCTGGGATTCTTTCGCCATGGCGATGAGGCCCAAGCGTCATGGTCCATCTTGGGTGAGCGCATCGCGCCCAACATTTGCTATGAGGACTTGTTTGGTGAAGAGTTGGCCCAGCGCTTTGTGCAAGAGGCGCTGTCTCCCACCATCTTGGTCAACATGAGCAACATCGCCTGGTTTGGAGACACGGTGGTGGTGGATCAGCACATCGAAATATCGCGCATGCGCACCTTGGAGCTGCATCGCCCGATGCTGCGCTCGACCAATGCGGGTGCGACCATGGTCATTGACGAAAACGCCCGCGTGGTGGCGGCACTGCCTCGTTTCACCCAAGGGGTGTTGACGGCTCGGGTGGCTGGGGTGCATGAGGGGGTGACCTTTTATGCCTGGTGGGCGGGTCGTTTTGGCCTGTGGCCCTTGTGGTTGTCTTGCACCACCGTGCTGCTGCTGTTGGGGGGCTACCGACGCCGCCAGCGCGGGCGCCAAAGCCGCTCTCGAGCATGAATCAAGGCGTTCAGTGCACGCTGGCCAGTCGCTTGCCCGTTCCCCTGAACCACAGCGGTTAAAATTGGCCAATGAGGCATTGCGCCCCCCGCTCTAGAGCCCCCCATCGGCGAAGGCATTGACACTGCTCGAACGCTCACTCCAGAGACTGTCCACCCGAAGTAACACGCCAAAGACGAGATGCTCCATTTTCAAAACATCATTTTGACGCTCCAGACGTATTGGGCCCAGCACGGCTGCGCTTTGCTGCAACCCTACGACATGGAAGTCGGTGCCGGTACCTCCCACACTGCCACATTTTTGCGCGCCTTGGGGCCCGAGCCCTGGCGCGCGGCCTATGTACAACCCAGTCGCCGGCCCAAGGACGGTCGCTATGGTGAGAACCCCAATCGGCTTCAGCATTACTACCAGTACCAAGTGGTGTTAAAGCCCGCACCGCAAAACATCTTGGATTTGTACCTGGGCTCCTTGGCGGCGCTTGGCTTTGATTTGAAGCGCAATGACATCCGCTTTGTGGAAGACGATTGGGAGAACCCCACCTTGGGCGCTTGGGGCTTGGGTTGGGAGGTCTGGCTCAATGGCATGGAGGTGACCCAGTTCACCTATTTCCAGCAAGTCGGCGGGATCAATTGTCAGCCCATCACGGGGGAGATCACCTATGGGCTTGAACGCTTGGCGATGTATTTGCAAGGCGTGGACAATGTGTATGACCTGGTCTGGACGGAGGGCTTGACCTATGGTGATGTGTATTTGCAAAACGAAAAAGAGCAATCGGCTTACAACTTTGAGCACAGCGATGCCGTCTTTTTGTTTCAGGCCTTCAATGCCCATGAGCAGCAAGCCCAACATTTGATGGCCGAGCAGTTGGCGCTGCCCGCTTACGAGCAAGTGCTCAAAGCCGCTCACACGTTTAACTTGCTCGATGCCCGGGGCAGCATCAGCGTGACCGAGCGCGCGGGCTACATCACGCGCATTCGCAATTTGGCCAAATCGGTGGCCCAAAGTTATCTGGAAAGTCGCGAGCGTCTGGGGTTTCCCATGGCTCCTGCCCAATGGGTGGCCGCCATGCCGGCGATCCCTGGCCTCACATCAAAGGCGGTGCCAGCATGACGACAGCGATGAAGACGCCCGAGCTCGGCGAGGCCTTGCTCATTGAACTCTTGGCCGAAGAGTTGCCCCCGAAGGCTTTGAAAACACTGGGCCGAGCCTTTGCACAAGGGGTTTTTGACGGTTTGGTGGCGCAAGGGCTCACCGCCCCCACGGCCAGTTTTGAAGGTTTTGCCACGCCTAGGCGTTTGGCCGTGCGCGTACAGGGTGTCTTGCCACAAGCCAGCGCCAAAGCCGTCGAGCAAAAGTTGATGCCGCAAAGCGTGGGCTTGAACGCGCAGGGTGAGGCCACGCCTGCGCTTGCCAAAAAGCTCGCGGCCATGGGGCTGTCTCACTTGAGCGTGGCGGCCTTGGAAAAAATCGATGATGGCAAACAGGTCAATTTGTGGGCCAAAACCACCCAGGCTGGCGCCACCCTCACCGAAGGTGCGCAAAAGGCCTTGAGCGAGAGCTTGGGCGCGCTGCCCATCCCCAAGCTCATGAGTTATCAGTTGCACCGCGACTGCGCCTTGCCGGGCTGGAGCAGCGTGCATTTTGTGCGACCGGTGCATGGCCTGTTGGCCTTGTATGGCAAAGAAGTGCTGGCCTTGAGTGCACTGGGTCTTCAAGCGACGGATCACACCCAAGGCCATCGTTTTGAGGCATTGGCCCCGAGCTTGACCGTGACACACCCAAGCGACTACGAGCGTGTGCTCCTTCAAGAGGGTCGGGTGATGGCCAGTTTTGAGGGTCGGCGCGAATCGATTCGCGAACAGTTGAGGACGCTCGCGCAAGGTCTGGGCGAATCTTTGAGCGTGCTCGAAGACGAGGCGCTCTTGGATGAGGTCTGTGCATTGGTGGAGCATCCCAATGTGCTCGCGTGCCAGTTCGATGCGGACTTTTTGAGCGTGCCGCAGGAGTGTTTGATCTTGACCATGAAGGCCAATCAAAAATACTTCCCCTTGCTCGACCAAAGCGGGCGCCTGAGCCACCACTTTTTGGTGGTGAGCAACATCTCGCCAGCGGACGCGAGCGCTGTCATTGGCGGCAATGAGCGGGTGGTCAGGCCCAGGCTTGCCGATGCGCAGTTCTTTTTCAAGCAGGACCAGAAAAAAACCTTGCTCTCGCGCTTGGACGCGTTGGGCCAAGTCGTGTACCACCAAAAGTTAGGCACCCAAGCCGCGCGCAGCTTGCGCGTGGCCGCTTTGGCCAATTTGATCGCCAGCGACTTGGTCGATCATGGCGTGATCACGTCCTCGCAGCACACCTGGATCCTGGAGGCTGCGCGTGTGGCCAAGGTCGATTTGCTCACCGACATGGTGGGGGAGTTCCCCGAGCTGCAAGGCATCATGGGGCACTATTACGCACTCCACGACGGCTATGCCTTGAGCGTTGCGCAGGCCATTGAGGATCACTACAAACCGCGTTTTGCAGGCGATGCCTTGCCACGCGATGTGGTGGGTCAAGTTTTGGCTTTGGCCGATAAATTGGAGGTCTTGGTCGGTCTCTTTGGCATTGGCCAGCAGCCCAGCGGTGACAAAGACCCCTACGCCTTGCGCCGTCAGGCCTTGGGAGTGATTCGTTTGCTCACCAGCACCGACTTGAAGTTGTCCTTGGGGCATTTGCTTGAACAAGCCCAATCCGTGTTTGAGGGCTCGGCACTGGTGCTCAGTGGGGGCGAGTCCATGGCGGCTTTGCTCACATTTGTGGGCGAGCGCCTCACTGGGGTGTTCAAAGACGCGGGCTACAGCAGCGCACAAATTGAGGCGGTGTTGTCCTTGAGCTTTGACCGATTGGACGACGTCGAGGCACGGCTCGAGGCGGTCAAAACCTTCGCCTTGAGGCCTGAGGCCAGTGCGCTGGCCGCGGCCAATAAACGCATTGGCAATATCTTGAAAAAATCAACCATTCCCAGCGACTTGGGCGTTCAACTCGAGTGGCTGCAAGAGGGTGCGGAGCGCGCGCTCTTTGACGCCATGGCGGTGAGTCTGGCCCAGTCTCGGGACTTGTTTGAACACGCTCAGTACGCGGCCTCGTTGGCGAGTTTGGCGGTGTTGAAGGAGCCAGTGGACAGTTTTTTTGAGCAGGTGATGGTCAATGCACCCGAGGAGCATTTGCGCCACAACCGGCTGGCCTTGCTGCGTGAACTCCACACCGCCATGAACCGGGTGGCGGATTTGTCGCGCTTGGCCTGATCCAGAACAAGCCCCATCATCCACACCAGCGACTGAACCCACAGGACTCACGTGATCCACCGCCCTTTGTCTCTTGCTGGCTTTTTTCACTGCGAGTAACCCATGACCAAACTGATCATCTTGGACCGCGATGGCACCATCAACGCAGACCGTGACGACTATGTGAAGTCCCCCGAGGAGTGGCAGCCCTTGCCGCGCGCGCTCGAGGCGATTGCCCGCATGAACCATGCGGGTTATCGCGTGGTGATTGCATCGAACCAATCGGGTCTGGGCCGGGGACTGTTTGATGTGGCGACCTTGAATGCCATGCACGACAAGATGAACCACCTGTTGGCGCAAGAGGGTGCTCGCGTGGAGGCGATTTTCTTTTGTCCCCACACCAACGACGATCATTGCGGCTGCAGAAAACCCTTGTCCGGGCTTTTTGAGCAGATTGCACGGCGCACGGGTCTGGACTTGAGGGGTGTGCCCACGGTGGGGGATTCATTGCGCGACTTGCAAGCCGGCGCCCATGCCGGTTGTGAGCCGCACTTGGTGCTCACGGGCAAAGGTGTGGCGTTCAAAGGCCAAGCACTCTCGCGAGCTTTCCCCCCGAACACCCGCGTTCATGAGGATTTGTATGGGTTTTCCCAGTGGCTGCTGCACGAGCGCGAGCAGCCCGCGATCAACGCGATGAACGAGCGCATCAGCGAGCGCACGAGTGACCGTTTTGGTCATGTGGCGCCATGAAGCGCGCTCTTTACTGGGGCAGCTCGTGCGTCCATATGCTTTGGCTGGGGCTCACCGTGGTGCCGTATTCGCTCACGATTGTGGTGCTTGGCGGACTGGGCGTCTCCAAGGCGCAGCTCTACCCGTGGGCGCGCGCTTGGCTTAAAAGCGTGGTGGATGCGGCAAGGTGGTTTTGTGGCGTGCGCCATGCCTTGCACGGTTTGGAGCCGGTGCTCGCTCTTGGCGACGCGCCGGTGATTTTGCTCATGAAACATCAATCGGCCTACGAGACCTTTTTGATGCCGGCCATCATGCCCAAGCCGCTGGCCTATGTCTTTAAAAAAGAGCTCCTGGCCATTCCTTTTTTCGGTTGGTCAATTGGCCGACTTGATATGATCCACATCGACCGCTCTGACCGAGCCCGCGCCTTTGCCAAGGTGGTGCAGCAAGGCCGCGACTTGCTGGCCCGCGGTGTTTGGGTGATCATGTTTCCCGAGGGCACGCGCATCCCGCGCGGCGAGGTGGGGTCTTACAAGCTCGGTGGTGCGCGCTTGGCAGTGGAGACCGGGGCCTATGTGGTGCCGGTGGCGGTGACGTCGGGGCGGTGTTGGCCGCGGCGTGCTTTTGTCAAAATCCCGGGCCTGGTGGACGTCTCCATGGGGCCACCGATCTCGAGTGTGGGGCGCACTGCCGCCGATTTGATGGCCGAGGTGCAGGCGTGGATTGAGGCGGAGATGCAGCGACTCGACCCTGAGGCCTATGGTGAGTGATGGTAAGTGATGGTGAGAGGTGGTGCAAGGTGAGGGCGGCCATGCGTTTGACGAATTATGTGCAGATGGCGTTTGACTTTTTCACGGTGAGCCCGCGTGAGCCTGAGCGCTTGGCCCAAGCCCCCCCAGCGCTCCAAGCGACACCACCGGCCACCCCAAGCCCAGTCTCATGCGCGACATCTACACCCGCTAGCGCACCCCAACCCCTTGGGGGCCACGAGTACAGCCACCCCTTGGCCAACCGCACATTGCAGTGGGGTGAGGTCCGTGTTCACTATTGGCTCAAGCGCAGTGCGCGTCGCACCATTGGCATGGTGGTCTCTCCCAAGGGGCTTGAGGTGTCGGCGCCCAAATGGGTGAGTGTGGCGCAAATCTTGGAGGCTTTGGAGGAGAAGCGGGCGTGGATTTTGCGTCAATTGACAGCCATGCGCGAGCGCAGCCGGGTCTTGTCGGCGCAGCTCTTGCCCCTCGAGTCACCGCTCACCTTGCCGCTTTGGGGTTGGGCCATGGAAGTCGTGCTCGTGGCCCCCGCTCTTGGGCTGCCTTTGCCCAGGCGTCACGGCTCGCTTGGGGAGCGGTGCTTGGGAGGTGCCCAATTGATGCGGCAAGCCCAAGGCAGGTGGCACGATTGCGATCCATTGAGCCTTTTGTCGGGGCTGAGCGCAGCCGAAGAAGTCTCCTCGACCTCCTCTGAGCCCACTGCACTCAAGAGCGCTTGGGCCCCCCCCTCAACCCCCCTGCGCTTGGTCCTGCCCTGGGGTGAGCGAGCTAAAGATTCGGCGGTTTTGATCCAAGACCTGAGCGATGCGCACAAAGTGCGCTTGGCCAACCTGGTGCAGACGTGGATGTCGACCCATTTGCTCGCGTGCTTGAATGCGCGGGTGGCGCATTACGCGCCAATCGTGGGGGTGACTTGGTCAGGGATCAAACTCAGCCGAGCCGCCTCTCGTTGGGGCAGCGCCAACGCCCGTGGTGTGTTGTCCTTTAGTCGCCACTTGGCCCACGTGCCGCTGGCGCTCTTGGACTATGTGGTGGTGCACGAGCTCAGTCACTTCAAACACATGGACCACAGCACAGCGTTTTGGGCGGTGGTGCGAGGGGTGATGCCAGACTATGAAGAGCGGCGCGCTTTGCTGCAAAAAACCGCCCTGCCCAACTGGCAAGCGTGGGACGCTTTGGCAAAGACTTGAACGCCAGCCCCAGCGAAAAGCGCTTTCGCCAAGACTGGTTGCATGAATTCACGCAACGTCAACGAGGTTGATGCCTCGCCTTGACCAGTTGATGGGCCAAAACCAGTAAACTGGGTCTTCTTTGAAAGAAGAAGGGTCGCCACCCTTGGCCGCTTGCCCGTCACGCCCTTTGTTTTGATTTCCACTTTCACCCCAACCCATTGCCATGGCCTCTTCACTGCAACGACTCTTGGACAACAACCGCACCTGGGCGCAAAAGATGGAGGTCTTGCGGCCGGGGTTTTTCAAACACTTGGCGCAGCAGCAAAGCCCCAAATACTTGTGGATTGGGTGCTCAGACTCGCGTGTGCCAGCCAATGAGATCACGGGACTCGATCCAGGCGAGGTGTTCGTTCATCGCAATGTGGCCAATGTGGTGGTGCACTCGGACTTGAATGCCTTGTCGGTGATTCAGTTCGCCGTCGAGCAACTGAAGGTCGAGCACATCATGGTGGTGGGTCACTACGGCTGCTCGGGTGTCTTGGCGGCCACCCGCGGCAAGCGCATTGGGCTGGCGGACAATTGGCTCAGGCATGTCAAAGATGTGCGTTTTCGCCACCGCAAGCGGTTGGACCATTTGCACGACCCGGCCCTTGAAGACGCCATGTGTGAGATGAATGTCATTGAGCAAGTGGGCAATGTGGCCGAGTCCAACGTCATGCAAGACGCTTGGCGCCAGGGTCAAGCCATCAGCGTTCACGGTTGGATTTACGGCTTGAAAGATGGCTTGCTGCATGACTTGGATGTCACCATCGCCGCACCCGATGAAGTCGGCCCGATGTTGTCGCGCGCTTACAAGCGCTACCCCGAACTGCCCGCCACACAGTCATGACAGGCGCTGTGATGGAGATCCCTGGGCCACGTTCACCATGACGACGCCGTTTGCCGCCTTGCTCTTCGATTGTGATGGCGTGCTGGTCGACAGCGAGCCCATCACCCACCGGGTGCTGCAGCACAGTTTGCACGATTTGGGCTGGCAGTTGACCCTCGCCGATTGTGAGTATCACTTCATGGGGCGTGCGATCCAGGACCAAAGCGCCAAAATTGCGCAGGAGACCGGCGTCGTGATCGATCACGCTTGGTTGCAGGCTTTTCGTGCTCGTCGTGATGAAGCCCTTTTGCGTGAGCTTCAAGCCATCGAGCACGCGGTCGAGGTGGTGAAAGGCTTGCATGCCCATTACCCTGAGCGGCTGGCGTGTGTATCAGGCGCCGACCGCGGCAAAGTGGAGATGCAGCTTCACCGCGTGGGGCTGTGGTCGTGCTTTGAGGGACGAATTTTTTCTGGCCACGAGGTGGCGCAGACCAAGCCCGCGCCTGACGTTTACCTCGCCGCTCTCCTCGCTTTGGGTGAAGAGCCCGAGGATTGCGTCGCCATCGAGGACACACCCAGCGGGGTGCAAGCGGCCCATCGGGCGGGCTTGCCCGTTTGGGCTTATTTGGCCGGGGGGCTCGAGCACGGCGTGTGCACGGTGGCCAATTTGCGCGCAGCCGGTGCCCAAAAAGTGTTTGGCTCCATGGCCGAGATCACGGGTTGGTGTCTATGAGCGAGAGCGAAGACTTGCGCATTCAACGCCTGCGCGCCAAGTCGGCCTTGGTGTTGGAGGCGATGGAGGAGGGGGACTTTGTGGTCTCGCCATGCATCGCCGTTTGTGAAATAGATCCGCACTCAGGGCTGTGCTTGGGCTGCTACCGAAGCTTGGATGAGATTGCACGTTGGGCTCGCTCCTCGCCGGCCCATAAGCGCCAATTGTGGGCCACGCTGCTGGGCCGATTGCCCACTTAATCAATGATCAATTTAAAGAATTTCGAGGGCGATGGGTGCATGGCATCGGTTTGGGGCTGCAATGGGCTTGGGGGATGCCCCTTGGCGTGCCTTTGCACAAAGCTAGGGAATATACCGAGTAAAAAGCATCCCTTTTATTGACTTAAATATAAAAAACAGGACTCGGTATTGATTATTATGGGTGTGTCACGTCCGCTTACACGGTGATATTGGAATCGGCGCGAAGGGGAGGCTTCATGGCAATGCGGTGCATGGCCGTTTGAACGCGCTGATCAACCCGGCAATTAAAATTTTAGGAGACAACATCTATGGCTGCTCATGCACCCCATACCATGACATCGGAAGAGAAAAAGGTGATCTTCGCCTCTTCGTTGGGCACTGTGTTTGAATGGTACGACTTTTATTTGTATGGCTCACTCGCAGCCGTCATCGCCAAACAGTTCTTTAGCGGACTCGATCCATCGGCGGCGTTCATCTTTGCCTTGCTCGCTTTTGCGGCGGGTTTTTTGGTTCGACCCTTTGGCGCCATTTTCTTTGGCCGTTTGGGCGACATGATCGGTCGCAAATACACATTTTTGGTGACCATCGTGATCATGGGCTCCTCCACCTTCATCGTCGGGGTGTTGCCCAGTTACGCAAGCATTGGGGTGGCCGCGCCGATCATTTTGATCGCTTTGCGACTCTTGCAAGGCTTGGCCCTGGGCGGTGAGTATGGCGGTGCCGCCACCTATGTGGCCGAGCACTCCCCCCACGGTCACCGAGGTGCCTTCACCTCTTGGATCCAAACCACAGCGACCTTGGGGCTCTTTTTGTCCTTGCTCGTGATTTTGGGCACCCGCACCTCCATGCCCGAGGCCGATTTCAATGCCTGGGGCTGGCGCATTCCGTTCATCGTGTCCATTTTGTTATTGGCCACCTCGGTCTATATCCGTTTGTCCATGAACGAATCCCCCGCCTTTCAAAAGATGAAGGCCGAGGGCAAAACCTCCAAGGCGCCCTTGACAGAGTCGTTTGGCGAGTGGAAAAACCTCAAAATCGTGATTTTGGCCCTGCTCGGTTTGACCGCAGGCCAAGCCGTGGTGTGGTACTCCGGACAGTTTTACGCCCTCTTTTTCTTGACCCAGACTTTGAAGGTGGACCCCACCACAGCCAATTTGCTGATTGCCGCGTCACTGTTGATCGGCACCCCGTTCTTCGTGGTGTTTGGCTCCTTGTCTGACAAGATCGGCAGAAAACCCATCATCATGCTGGGCATGCTGTTGGCTGTTCTCACGTATTTCCCCGTCTTTGAAGCCCTCACCAAAGCGGCCAACCCCGACTTGGCGGCGGCCCAAGTGAGCGCCAAGGTGGTGGTCACCCAAGACCCCGCCCAGTGCTCCTTCCAAGGCAGCCCCATTGCCCGTGAAATTGACTTCAAGAGCTCATGCGACTTGGCCAAGCGCTACTTGGCGCAAAACTCGGTGAGTTACACCAATGAAGTGGCCCCAAGCGGCACCCCCGCCAAAGTGACCGTGGGCAGCGTCGAGATCTTGGCCCCGAGCGGCAACGTGGTCAACTCCAAGTTTGATGAAGACAGTGTCAAGGCCATCGCCGAGTTCAAGAAAACATTGGGTGCCGCCTTGAAGGAGGCGGGCTATCCACCCAAAGCGGACCCAGCCAAAATGGACAAAGTCACCATGACCATCATCCTCACCTATTTGGTGATCTTGGTGACCATGGTCTATGGTCCGATTGCGGCGATGTTGGTGGAGATGTTCCCCACTCGCATTCGCTACACCTCCATGTCCTTGCCCTATCACATTGGTAATGGCTGGTTTGGCGGCTTGTTGCCCACCACCGCTTTTGCCATCGTTGCGCAAACCGGTGACATGTACAGCGGACTGTGGTACCCCGTGGTGGTGGCAGGTGTTTGCTTCATCATCGGTATGATCTTTGTGAAAGAAACCAAAGATGTGGACATTTACGCCGACGACTGATCGGCTGGGCCAACGCCCGGCTCGTCTGGCGTTGGCGCCCGAGTGAGTCAGTTGGCGAGAAAAATGCAAGCCCCTTGAGGATCGCCAGATCCCAAGGGGCTTTGCTATTGGGGGCGAGAAAACACCCCCGTGCCGGGTCTGTGCCTGTAGGTCAGCGCGGATTTGGGGACTTCGAATGGGGTTTCACCGCTTCGCCACGCCCGTCCTCTACAATTTGTGAACGCCTGGTGTGCCCACATGGGGGTGCTCGTGCCGCCCCAAGGCGCCAAAAAGGGCCAAATCGACGGGAATTTCCCACCCCCACCTGGAGCAGGATCTGGGCCTGTATTTTTTCCACCCCAACGACCGTGAGATGACATGACGCAAGGCTTCATTCGCATTCGAGGTGCTCGAGAGCACAACTTGAAGAATCTGAATTTGGACATCAAGACTGGGGACCTCACCGTGGTGACGGGCCCCAGCGGCTCGGGCAAGTCGAGCTTGGTGTTTGACACCTTGTATGCCGAAGGCCAGCGGCGTTATGTGGAGACCTTCAGCGCCTACGCGCGCCAGTTCATGGACCGCATGGACCGCCCCCAAGTCGATTTGGTCGAAGGCGTGCCCCCGGCCATTGCCATCGATCAATCCAACCCGGTGCGCAGTTCTCGCTCCACCGTGGGCACCATGACGGAGTTGAATGACCATTTGAAACTGCTCTTTGCCCGATTGGGCCGGCTTTATGACCGCGAAACCGCCTTGGAGGTCAAGAGGGACAGCGCCGAGACGCTGCTGGCTGACTTGGTGGCTCGATTGGGCCATCAAGACCCGCGCTTGGTGGTGACGTTTGCGGTGGAGTTGCCCGCACAGATCACCCAAGAGGACACCGAGCAGTGGCTCAGTGCCTCAGGGTTCACCAAAGTGCAAGCCACCCGTGAAAAAGCCACGCCGACAGGACCGCGCAAAGTGCTGGATGTGGTGGCGGATCGCTTTCGCTTGGGCTCGGTGGACAAGGCCCGTGTGGTCGAAGCACTCGAGACCGCCCTCAAGCGGGGCAACGGGCGCTTGGCGATCTATGTGCTGCACGAAAGCCCACCCAAAGCGGGGGGCTCAGAGGGCGTGGCGGTCCAAGACGCCCAAGAGGCTGCAGTGACCCCCGAGGTGCTGCATTTCTCCACCGGCTTGCATTGCCCCCAAAGTGACCTCACCTACCTGGAGCCAACACCGTCCCTGTTTTCCTTCAACTCGGCTTTGGGTGCTTGTGAGAAGTGCCGCGGTTTTGGCCGCATCATTGGGGTGGATTACGGCTTGGTGATCCCCAACGACAAATTGACGCTGCGCTCGGGCGCCATCAAAACCATTCAAACACCGGCCTGGGCCGAGCAGCAAATTGACTTGATGCGGTTTGCAGAAAAAGCCGGTATCCCCCGTGACACCCCTTGGTACCAACTCACCCCCGAGCAGCGCGAGTGGGTGATCAAGGGCTCGCCCGAGTGGAGTGGTAAATGGAAGCAGCAGTGGTACGGCATTGACCGCTTCTTTGAGTATTTGGAGACCAAGGCTTACAAGATGCACATCCGCGTCTTGCTCTCCAAATACAGGAGCTACACGCGCTGCACGAGTTGCGAGGGCGCGCGGCTTCAGACCCAAAGTTTGCTCTGGCGCATCGGCAACCACCCCCAGGCGCAAGAGGCCCTCGGGGGCATTGCGCGCTTCATGCCCCGAGGTGTTGCTTGGCGTCAACAGCAATTGGACGCCCTGCCTGGACTGTCCTTGCACGACTTGATGCGCTTGCCCATTGAGCGCATGAAAGTGTTTTTTGATCGTTTGCACGACGAGCAATCCGCCCTCACGCTCACGCAGCAGCAAAGCGCACAAGCGCAGGCCATGGACTTGCTTCTGGGTGAAATCCGCTCACGCTTGAAGTACTTGGTCGATGTGGGCATTGGTTATCTGAACTTGGATCGGCAAAGCCGCACCTTGAGTGGTGGCGAGGTGCAGCGCATCAACTTGACCACCGCCTTGGGGACCTCCTTGGTCAACACCTTGTTTGTGCTCGATGAGCCCAGCATTGGCTTGCACCCCACTGACATGGGCCGCATCAACCGCGCCATGCTCAATTTGCGCGATGCGGGCAACACCTTGGTGGTGGTCGAGCACGACCCGCTGGTGATGTTTTGCGCCGACCGCATCATTGACATGGGCCCCGGACCTGGAGAGGCGGGTGGGCAAATCGTCTTTGATGGCAGTTTGGCCGACTTGGCCCAAGCCGACACCTTGACGGGTCAATACCTCGGAGCGCGCAAACAAGTGGGGCTCGGTTTGAAGCGTTTGGTGCAAGACGCCACACCACGGCTGATCATTGAGGGCGCGCGCGAGCACAATTTAAAAAATCTCGACATTGAGTTTCCCCTGCACCGTTTGGTGAGTGTGACTGGGGTGTCGGGTTCGGGCAAGTCGACCCTGATCCAAGATATTTTGGCGCCGGCGCTGCTGCGCTATTTTGGCCAAAGCACCGACTCCCCCGGGGCGCATGACCGCATCTTGGGCGCCGATTATTTGAGCGATGTGGTCTTTGTGGACCAGTCACCCATTGGTAAAACCGCGCGCTCCAACCCGGTGAGCTATGTCGGCGCTTGGGACGCCATTCGCGAGTTGTTCGCGTGCACGCCCTTGGCCCGTCAGAGGGGCTACACCGCCTCTAAATTCAGCTTTAACCATGGCGATGGGCGCTGTCCGACTTGCGGGGGCTCGGGTTTTGAGCACATCGAGATGCAGTTTTTGAGCGACGTGTATTTGCGCTGTCAAGACTGCCAGGGGCAGCGCTACAGACCCGAAATCTTAGAGGTCAAGCTCGAGAGAGCGCTCTCTACAGGGGCGGCACAAAGCATGTCGGTGGCCGATGTGCTCGAGTTGACCGTGAGCCAAGCGGCGAGCCTGTTTCGCCATGACCCCGAGGTCATCCGTGCGCTCCAGCCCATTGTGGACGTCGGGCTAGAGTATGTGAAATTGGGCCAACCGGTGCCGACCTTGAGTGGGGGTGAGTCGCAGCGCTTGAAGCTGGCCGGTCACTTGGCGCAAGCGGCCAAAGCGCGCGCTCAGATGCGCCAAGCCGTTGCCAAAAAGGGCTCCTTGTTTTTGTTTGACGAGCCCACCACGGGGCTTCATTTTGATGACATTGCCAAGCTCATGCGCGCGATGAGAAAACTCATCGATTCGGGTGCCTCCATCGTGCTCATTGAACACAACTTGGATGTGGTGCGCTCGAGCGACTGGGTGATCGATTTGGGGCCCGAAGGCGGTGAAGCCGGGGGCTACTTGGTCGTGCAAGGCGCGCCCGATGACATCAAGTCGCATCCGAGCTCCCACACCGCGCAAGCGCTCAGAAGCTATGACCAGAACTTGGGGGCACTGCTGCCTGGCCAAACCGAGCCAGGAGCTCGCCCGCCCGCCTTGGGGCTCTTGGGGCAAACCGAGTCTGCCCGTCCCCGTTTACCGAGTTTGCACTCGGGAGAGATCCAAATCATCAACGCCAAAGAGCACAACCTCAAAAACCTCACGGTTCACATTCCGCGCGGCAGCTTCAATGTGGTGACCGGGGTGTCGGGTTCTGGCAAGTCGACCTTGGCGTTTGATATTTTGTTCAATGAAGGCCAACGCCGCTACTTGGAGAGTTTGAACGCCTACGCAAGGAGCATCGTGCAGCCCGCTGCTCGACCCGAGGTCGATGCCGTCTATGGCATTCCGCCCACCGTGGCGATCGAGCAGCGACTCTCGCGGGGGGGCAGAAAAAGCACCGTGGGCACCACCACCGAGGTGTGGCATTTTTTGCGCTTGTTGTATGTCAAGCTCGGTGTGCAGCATTGTGTGCACGACGACCAAGCGGTGATGCCGCAAAGCGTGCAAAGCATTTGCGCGCAACTCATCTCGCGCTTTAAAGGCCAAGAGATTGGGATTTTGAGCCCCTTGGTGATCAACAGGAAGGGCCTCTATACCGATTTGGCCGATTGGGCGCGCAACAAAGGCTATAGCCATTTGCGGGTGGATGGCGACTTCTTGCCCACGCTCCAATTCCCACGCCTGGACCGCTTCAAAGAGCACACCGTGGAGCTGCCCATTCTCAGCCTCACCGTGGACGTGGCGCGCGAGGAGTTGCTCAGACAAGCGGTGATGCTCGGTCTTGAACACGGCAAAGGGGTGGTGCATGTCTTGTCGCCCCTCAAAGGCTTGGCCCCCGCCATGATGGTGGGCGCCTCAACGGCGCGCATCGGTGAGCTGCAGGTCTACTCCACCCGACGAGCCTGTCCCGTGTGTGCTGCGTCTTACAGCGAGCTCGACCCGAGGCTTTTTTCCTACAACTCCAAGCACGGTTGGTGCACGAGTTGTGTGGGCACCGGTGTCAAGCTCAACGCCAAGCAGCGCGCCTTGCTTGACGACACCACGCAAGACGCCTCGCAAAAGGGCCGAGAGCAAACCTTTGCCGAGCCGACCTTGGACGAGTTCGAGGAGGTGACGTGTCCCGCGTGCGAGGGGTCTCGCTTGAATGCGCTCGCGCGCCACGTGCGCTTTCACGGCCAGCCCATCACGAGCTTGGCCCAATTGAGCGTACAAGCCTTGCGCAAATGGGTGCGGGAGTTAAAGCTGGTTGGGCGCGAGGCGCAAATCGCGCGCGACTTGGTCTCGGAAATTGCCCTGCGCTTGGAGTTCTTGGATCAAGTGGGTTTGGGGTATTTGACGCTCGAGCGCGGCGCCCCCACCTTGAGCGGGGGTGAGTCGCAGCGCATTCGCTTGGCCGCGCAGCTGGGCAGCCACTTGCAAGGCGTGTGTTACGTATTGGACGAGCCCACGATTGGTCTTCATGCACGCGACAACCAAATGCTCTTGAACGCCTTGTCACTCCTGTGTCAAAAGGGCAACACACTGGTGGTGGTCGAGCACGATGAGGAGACCATGCGCCGAGCCGATCACTTGATTGACATTGGGCCCGGAGCGGGCAAACGCGGGGGTCACTTGGTCGCTCAAGGCCGAGTGCAAGACTTGATGGACCAAAGCGAGTCGGTGACGGGGCGCTATTTGCGTGACGCCATGCGCCACCCGCTCCAGAGCCGACGCAGCATGGCCGCCTCGCTCGAACCCATGCTGGCCTTGCGAGTGATGGGGGCGAACTTGCACAACTTGAAGGCCGTGCAAGCGGACTTCCCCTTGAAGCGCTTGGTGGCGGTGACGGGCGTGTCGGGCTCGGGCAAGTCAACGCTCGCGCGCGACATCTTGCTCGCCAATGTCCACCAAGCCCTCGCCCATAGACGAGCGCCCACGAAGTGGTTGGGCTGTGAGGCGGTGCTGGGCTGGGAGCAGCTCGATCGGGTGCTTGAAGTGGACCAAACACCGATTGGTAAAACGCCGCGCAGTTGCCCGGCCACCTACATTGGGTTTTGGGACACGATTCGAAAGATGTTTGCGCAAACCTTGGAGGCCCAAGCGCGAGGATTTGGCCCCGCACGCTTTAGCTTCAACACCGGCGAGGGCCGCTGCCACGGCTGCGAGGGCCAAGGCATGCGCACCATTGAGATGAGCTTCTTGCCCGATGTGAAGGTCTTGTGTGAGGTCTGCAAAGGAGATCGCTTCAATGCCGAGACCTTGGGGGTGACTTGGCGCGGCAAAACCATCGGTGACGTGCTGCAAATGCAAGTCGATGAGGCGGTGGACTTCTTTGCCAGTACGCCGGTGATCGCCCACCCCTTGTCGCTCTTGAAAGACGTGGGGCTGGGGTATTTGACGCTCGGGCAGCCGTCACCGACCTTGAGTGGTGGGGAGGCGCAGCGCATCAAACTGGTGACCGAGCTCAGCAAAGTGCGCGACGATGTGGGTAAACGTGGCTACAAAGTGCCCCACACGCTTTATGTGCTCGATGAGCCGACGGTGGGGCTGCACATGTCGGATGTGGACAAACTCATCCGTGTGCTGCACCGCTTGGTGGACGCGGGCCACAGTGTGATCGTGATCGAGCACGATTTGGATGTGATTGCCGAGGCCGACTGGGTGCTCGACTTGGGGCCCGAGGGCGGACAAGGTGGGGGGCACTTGGTGGCGGCGGGCACCCCAGAGACCTTGGTCAAGCAGCGCACCCACACGGGGGTGGCCTTAAAGCCCGTGCTGGCGAGGTGAGGCGTGGCCCCTTGGGGTGTCAGGCTTGAGCGCTTTGCAGTGCCAAGCCGGCGTGTTCTCTTAAGGGGTGAAACCGAATGTCGGGGAAGCGCTCTTGGGCGAGTCGCACGTCATAGGGCGAGGTGCACAAATAGGCCAAGGCCTGGGCCGCATCGGTGGCCATGCGAGCTGGGTAGGCATTGACGAACTCTTTGAGCTCGGCGGGGGTCTTGGCGGTGATCCAGCGCGCGCCCGTGTAGGGACAAGACTCCAAGCGCACATCGCAGTCGTATTCGGCTTTGAGGCGGTGCTGCACCACCTCAAACTGCAACTGGCCCACGGCACCGAGGAGCATCAAGCCGCCCATCTCTGGGCGAAACACCTGGATCGCGCCTTCTTCGCCGAGTTGGGCCAGTCCCGTTTGCAGCTGCTTGGTGCGCAGCGGGTTCTTGAGCACCACGGTCATGAACAGCTCGGGCGCAAAAAACGGCAGCCCAGTGAACTGCGCGGTGAGTCCATCGGTGATGGTGTCGCCAAGCTGCACGCCCCCGTGGGTGGTAAAGCCAATGATGTCGCCGGCATAGGCCTCTTCAACAGCTTCTCGGCGTTGGCTTAAAAAGGTCACGACCGAGGTGGGTCTGAGCTCCTTGGCGGTGCGCTGCACTTTGAGTTTCATGCCCGGTGCGTAGCGCCCCGAGGCCACCCGCACAAAAGCAATGCGGTCGCGGTGGGAGGGGTCCATATTGGCTTGGACTTTGAAGACGACCCCTGAGAAATCGGCCTGGTCGGGCTCGATAGCGGTGAGCACCCCTTGGCCTTTGCTGTTCAAGGAGCTCGTGCGAGACTGGGGCGCTGGGGCCAAGTCGACCAAGGCGTCGAGCACCTCCATCACGCCAAAGTTGTTCACGCCCGAGCCAAAAAACACCGGGGTTTGTTGTCCCGCTAAAAACGCCTGGCGGTCAAAGCTCGGCGACGCCCCACGGGCGAGCTCCATGCCATCGAGCGCCGTCGTGTACTCCTGGCCAAAGCGCTGGAGCAGCGCCTGGGGCTCATCGAGGGGCATGGTCTCAAAGTCTTGGGGACGCCGCTCAGAGCCGGACTCGAACACTTTCATGCTGTGGGCGTTCAAGTCCATGATGCCACCAAAGGTCTTGCCTTGGCCCACCGGCCAGGTCATGGGCACGCAGGGCATGCCGAGTTCACGCTCGACCTCGTCCAAAATGTCCAAGGGGTCGCGCACTTCGCGATCCATTTTGTTGACAAAGGTGATGATGGGGGTGTTTCTTTGGCGACAGACTTCGATCAATCGACGGGTTTGCGCCTCCACCCCGTTGGCCGCATCGATCACCATCAGGGCCGAGTCCACGGCCGTGAGCACGCGGTAGGTGTCTTCGGAGAAGTCTTTGTGACCAGGGGTGTCGAGCAAATTGATCACGTGCTCGCGGTAGAGCATTTGCATGACCGAGGACGCCACCGAGATGCCACGCTGCTTTTCAATCTCCATCCAGTCGCTCGTGGCGTGGCGGGTGGCTTTCCTTGCTTTGACGGAGCCGGCAATTTGGATGGCGCCTGAAAACAGCAGCAGTTTTTCCGTGAGCGTGGTTTTGCCCGCATCGGGGTGGGAGATGATGGCAAAGGTGCGGCGACGCTTGACTTCATCGGTTAAGGGGCCGTTTTGCATGTCCAAATTCTCACTAGAGGCGGTGACGATAAAAGGGTTCATTTTAGAGCCTGGCGCAGGCGCACGGGTGCCACGCTGCGTGTTGGTCGCGAAAGACGGCTCAAAAAGGGCCTTTAGGAGGGGCGGGCTTTACGCCAAGGCCCAAGTCTGGTTAGAATTGCACCCGACCGAGGAGCGATGCAGTTTTTTGTGGATTCTGAGGGGCCTTCTAGCGGGGCACTCTTCAGATCCCCTCAAAAAATGAGGCTCGGTTGATACCTTCATCAACGGCGCTCACCCACTGCGACTTTGTGAGGTGAGTTTCGTCGACCCCGTTGGAGGGGTGTGCGCTCACTCTGTGCGTTTGGCTCACGAGCCGCGCCGTGTTGCAGTGGTCTTCATTATCCTCTTTGGAGTATCAAGACATGAACGCTGCGATCAAGCCCCTGCACACCACCGATTATTGGGTGGCCGATTTGTCCTTGGCCGAGTGGGGCCGTAAAGAAATCAAAATCGCCGAGACCGAAATGCCCGGTCTGATGGCCATTCGCCAAGAATTCGCCCAGTCCAAGCCCTTGAAGGGCGCCCGCGTGACCGGCTCCTTGCACATGACCATTCAAACGGCCGTGTTGATCGAGACCTTGCAAGCCTTGGGCGCCCAAGTGCGTTGGGCCTCTTGCAATATTTACTCCACCCAAGACCATGCCGCTGCCGCCATTGCCGCAACGGGCACCCCGGTGTTCGCCAAAAAAGGCGAGAACCTCACCGAGTACTGGGACTACACCCACCGCATTTTTGAGTTCGCGCAGGCGAACTCTCCTGGCGAAGGCCCCAATATGATTTTGGACGATGGTGGCGACGCCACCTTGCTCATGCATTTGGGCAAGCGCGCCGAGACCGATGCGTCACTCTTGGCCAACCCCACCAGTGAAGAAGAGACCTGTTTGTACGCGGCCATCAAAGCCAAATTGGCCCAAGACCCCACCTGGTACAGCAGAAAAGGCGCTGAGATCATTGGTGTCACCGAAGAGACGACCACCGGTGTGCACCGCTTGAATGAGATGTCTCGCGAGGGCAGCTTGATGTTTCGTGCCATCAACGTGAACGACTCGGTGACCAAGAGCAAGTTTGACAATTTGTACGGCTGCCGCGAGTCCTTGGTCGACGGCATCAAGCGCGCCACCGATGTGATGATCGCGGGCAAAGTGGCGGTCGTGGCCGGTTACGGCGACGTGGGCAAGGGCTCCGCCCAGGCCTTGCGCGCCTTGAGCGCCCAGGTGTGGGTGACCGAGATCGATCCGATCAACGCTTTACAAGCGGCCATGGAAGGCTACAAAGTGGTCACCATGGACTACGCGGCGGACAAGGCGGACATCTTTGTGACGGCCACGGGCAACAAGCACGTGATCAGCCACGCACACATGTTGGCCATGAAGGACCAGGCCATCGTTTGTAACATTGGTCACTTTGACAATGAAATTGACATCGCCTCCATGGAAGCCTACACCTGGGAGGAGATCAAGCCCCAGGTGGACCATATTTTGCTGCCGGGCGGCAAGCGCATCATCATGCTCGCCAAAGGCCGCTTGGTGAATTTGGGCTGCGGCACGGGACACCCCAGTTTCGTGATGAGCTCCTCCTTTGCCAACCAAACCATTGCGCAAATTGAACTCTTCTCTCACCCCGAGCGCTACGAGTCGGGCCAAGTTTATGTCTTGCCCAAGCACTTGGATGAGAAAGTGGCCCGTTTGCATTTGATGAAAGTGGGCGCCATGCTCACCGAACTCAGCGACATGCAAGCCGCCTACATTGGGGTGAACAAATCCGGTCCTTATAAGCCCGACACCTACCGCTATTGATCCCTGGGCAAGGTGCACCCTGACCTCACCGAGGTGAGGGCGTGGTGTTGCCGGGGTTGCCCGAGCGGTGTGCATGAGCCAGCGGCCCTGCCCTCTCCAATCCGTTTGGGCGATCCGCTTTGGCGCCACGCTCGAGCCCTGAGCTCGGCCCCAATTTCGCTTTGAGTGCTTTCAAAGTGCGTTCAATGCGCTTGCCCCAAGCCGCGGTCACGCTGGCGTCCTCGGCCTTGAGCGCGCAGCTCTTGGCTTTTTGCCCTTGAGCCTGTCTGGATCTGCGTGTTCAGGGCAGGCCCCGATCTGTTGTGAATTTGCCCTCCAACCACCCCCATGACCTCCAGCCCTTTGACCCCTCGCGCCCCATCCTTTGAATCCTCCCCCGCCTGTGCGTCCTCCCCGCCGGCGTTGAGCGTTGAGTTCTTTCCCCCCAAGACCGCCCAAGGTGTGGAGCGCTTGCGACAGGTTCGCCAAGAGCTCTACGTGCTCAAGCCGGAGTTTTGCTCGGTCACCTTTGGTGCCGGGGGCTCGACCCAAGAGGGCACCTTGCAGACCGTCCAAGAAATCATCAACGAAGGCCATGTCGGGGTGGCTCACTATTCCTGTGTGGGGGCCACGGCCGCGAGTGCCCGAGCGCATTTGACGCGTTTGGCGGCCATGGGGGTGCACCGGCTGGTGGCCCTGAGGGGCGACTTGCCCAGTGGCTTTGGCTCGAGCGGCGAGTTCACCTATGCCAAAGATTTGGTGGCCTTTGTGGCGCGCGAGTTTCCTGGGCAGTTTCACATCGAGGTGGCCGCTTACCCCGAGACCCACCCCCAAGCGCGCAGCTACCCCGCGGATTTGAAGGCCTTTGTCGCCAAAGTCAATGCCGGGGCCCATTCGGCCATCACACAGTATTTTTTCAGTGCCCAAGCCTATAGGCGTTTTGTTGACGATGTGAGGACTCACTCTGTCGATATCCCCATTGTGCCGGGCCTCATGCCCATCACCAACTCGACACAATTGCTGCGTTTTTCAGACGCGTGTGGCACCGAGGTGCCAAGGTGGATACGCCAGCGCTTGGAGTCCTACGGCGACGACCAAGCCTCGATCAAGGCCTTTGGCCTGGAGGTGATGACGCGCCTGTGCGAAGAGCTCGTGCGTGGCGGCGTGCCGGGCATTCATTTCTACAGCCTCAACCACAGTGAAGCGATTTTGAGCATCAGCAAGAATTTGGGCTGGCTGTCAAAGTGATGACCTTGACGAGCCGCGCTGGCCCTCAGCCGCCCGAGTCGATGACGAAATTGGCGTGATCGTCTTGCCCCAAGCGTTCGAGCAGCTCGGGCATGGCCTCCTTGGCCAAAGCGCCCAAGGTGTAGGGGGGATTGATCACAAAGAGTCCTGAGCCGGGCAAGCCGGGTCGTTTTTGACGCTCCATCACGTCTTGGAGTTGATCGGGGAGGGTGGTGAATTTGGACGATTTGACAATCAATGACAAGTGCAACCAAGGACGCCGGGCTTGTTGGGCCAGGGTTTTCAAGCGCTTGGGCAGATCGTGGGCGTGTGCTCTGGCGATGAGGGGGTACCAAACGACGTAGGTGCCCGTCTCAAAACGGCGCAAACCGTCTTGGATGCTCAGGGCCACTTTGGCGTAGTCGGATTTGATCTCGTAGCTCGGGTCCATCAGCACCAAGCCGCGCCGGCTCACGGGGGGGAGAAACTTCTTCATGCCCTCAAACCCATCTTCCCGCAAGACCGCCACTTGCCGAGCGGCGCGCAGTTGGGCCACGTGCTGCTCCAACAGTCGCGTATCGGTCGGGTGCAACTCAAAGAGCTTCAAGCGGTCGGTGGCATTCAAGTAGTGCTGAATGATGAAGGGTGAGCCCGGGTAGAGGGTGGTTTTATTGCCCGTGTTGAAGGCCTCGAGCGTTGCGACATAGTCTTTGAGCAAGGTGCTGCTCAAGGGCCTGGTGTCCTTTAAAAACTGCTCGATGCCCTCACCCGCTTCACCGCTCAAGGCCAAGGCTTGGCTGTCCAAGCGGTACAGGCCCGCACCCGCATGGCTGTCGATGACGGTCAAGGGCACGGGTTTTTCTGTCATGTACTTGACAATGGAGATGAGCACACTGTGCTTCAAAACGTCGGCATGGTTGCCGGCATGGTAGGCGTGACGATAACTGAACATAGGAGAGGGATGGTAACCGCTAAGTGGCGCTCAAAAGGTGTCGGAAAACAACGTTTTGCCTGTCCCTGAGCCTCACGTTGAGGGTGAGGGGCGGGGAGTGTGGCCGCCCTTTGAGGCAAAATTTGCCCAAGTGCGCGCAGGCATCGTATAATGGAGGGCTCTGCAGCGTTCAGGTATCCCGCGGCGGAGTGCAACAACTCACCACCTAAGAGGTTCTCGTCAGAAGAACGCCGACCGTGGCAAAAGGATCCAACAAACCCAACTCTAGGAATAATTCCATGTCTACTTTCAGCGCAAAACCCGCTGACGTGGTGCACGAGTGGTTTGTGATTGACGCCACCGATTTGGTGCTCGGACGTGTTGCCAGCGAAGCTGCACTCCGTTTACGCGGCAAACACAAGGCCATTTATACGCCTCACGTCGATACCGGCGACTTCATTGTCGTCATCAACGCAGCCAAATTGCGTGTCACAGGCAACAAAGCCTTGGACAAGATGTATTACCGTCACTCGGGTTACCCGGGCGGCATTTACTCCACCAATTTCCGCGACATGCAAGCCAAGCACCCTGGTCGTGCGCTTGAGAAAGCCATCAAAGGCATGTTGCCCAAAGGTCCTTTGGGCTACGCCATGATCAAAAAACTCAAGGTCTATGGGGGCGCCGAGCATCCCCACAGTGCTCAGCAACCCAAAGCGCTAACCCTCAAAGGAGCTTGACATGATTGGTGAATGGAACAATGGCACGGGACGCCGCAAGTCCTCTGTCGCTCGGGTTTTTCTTAAAAAAGGATCCGGCAAAATCACGATCAATGGCAAAGACATCGCTGAGTACTTCGGCCGTCAAACGTCCATCATGATCTCCAAGCAACCCTTGGTCTTGACCCAGCATGTGGACAATTTTGACATCCAAGTCAATCTCCACGGTGGTGGCGAGTCGGGACAGGCCGGTGCGGTGCGTCACGGCATCACCCGTGCTTTGATTGACTACGATGCGTCCTTAAAGCCTGTGCTGTCTGCTGCGGGTTACGTCACGCGCGACGCGCGTGAAGTCGAGCGTAAAAAAGTCGGCTTGCACGGCGCTCGTCGCAGGAAACAGTTCTCCAAACGTTGATCCTGGGCGCCTTCTTGGGGCGCTTTGGGTCTGCCGGTGCCAATCCCCTTTGTGGGGCTTGGCACTTTTTTTTTGGGGGGCGTGCAAAGATCTCGGGTGCCAAGGCCTTTGCCGCGGTGGCGGCGGGGCCTAAGTCCCTATATCGATCAGGGTTTTAGGGGGAAATCCCCACACAATGTCAGCGCTAAAAACCATTCGAGCGGTGTTGTTGGCCATAATTTGTTAGGATGGCGCCTGACAAGGTATTTATTGTGAATAGACTTGAATTGACACGAAGGGGATGCCATGAGCGCAGTTGCCGAGAACATTGAAACCACCATGCCCGAGCCGATTGTCTTTACCGACAGCGCTGCCGCCAAAGTGGCCGATTTGATTGCAGAAGAAGGCAATCCATCCTTGAAGTTGCGTGTGTTTGTCCAAGGCGGCGGCTGCTCAGGTTTCCAGTACGGCTTCACCTTTGATGAGATCACCAATGAAGACGACACCACCATGACTAAAAATGGCGTGTCCTTGTTGATCGACGCCATGAGCTACCAGTACCTCCTCGGTGCAGAGATCGACTACAAAGAAGATTTGCAAGGCGCTCAGTTCGTGATCAAAAATCCCAATGCCACCACCACTTGTGGCTGCGGTTCATCGTTCTCGGTTTAAACCGCCCCTCATCCGCGCTCTCGCTTTCGCCCTCGCCCTCGCCCTTCAGATCGTTGCATCGTCTGGGGTCTTGGGCTGCTCGCCAAAGAGACCACAGGGCTCATCTCACGCTTTGACCCAAGCGCCCAACACCCGATAGCCCCGTGCACCCGTGACGCTGGGTGCGTTGGCGCATTCCCCACGAACCCGTCGATAGGCGAGCCACGCAAAGGCCAGGGCTTCGATCACATGCACCCCCAGGCCCCATTGAGCCGAGGTGCTCACCTGGGTATGGGCGAGCAGTGGGTCCGCTTCGCACAAGGCCGATAAGCGTTTCATGAGGGCTGTGTTATTGGCCCCACCCCCGCAAACGATGAGATTTTTCGCGGCCACATTGCTGTGTGACTGCGAACGCACTGCGTCAAGACTGGTGCGGGCGGTGAGCTCCATGAGGGTGGCTTGAACATCGGGTGCGCTCGGGCCTGGGGTGCGTGGGTGAGCGCCAAAGCAGTGCTCGAGTTGCGCATGAAGCCAGGCGCGGTGAAAGAGGTCGCGCCCGGTGCTTTTGGGCGGGGAGCGTTGGAAATAGGGCTCGGCCAGCAAGGTCTCCAAAAGGCCGGGATGGATCTGGCCCTGGGCTGCCCAAAGGCCGTCACGGTCAAACGGCAAGCCGGTGTGCTCCTCACACCAAGCGTCGAGCAGCACATTGGCCGGTCCACAATCAAAACCCAACACCACGCGCTCAGACCCCAAAGACAGGGGCGGGAGCCAACTCAAGTTGCTGATCCCACCCCAATTGAGCACGGCCACACTGGCCTCGTGCTGGGCGAACAAGGCGTCGTGAAAAGCCGGGACCAAGGGGGCGCCTTGGCCCTGCGCGGCCACATCGCGGGCGCGAAAGTCGTAGACCACATCGATGCCGGTGAGCTCGCACAGGAGCGCCGCGTTCAAGAGCTGGGTGGTGTAGCCCACCACGCCGGCAGGACCGGGTTGGTGACGCACCGTTTGGCCGTGGGCGCCCACAGCCACGATGTCGCGGGCTTGAAGGCATTGATGCACGAGCAAAGCGTTGACCGCTTGGGCGTAGAGGCGAGCGACTTCGTTGGCAGCAAGTGCGCTCACGTGCAATTCATTGGCGCCGGGGGTGTTGAGCCCCAAGAGAATGCGTTTGAGCTCGGGGGGGTAAGGCACATGGTGCTCAGCAGCGGGGACAAAGCCCGCGCTCAGGTCGACCAAGACCGCATCCACGCCGTCCATCGATGTGCCCGACATCAAGCCAATGTACAAAGAGTGCGGGGTACTGGACCTCATGAGCGGGGCCGCTGGTGTGGCAGCCGTTGGGGGTCAATCAATGTCGATGGTTTCCAGACCCGTGGTCTCGCGCAACAGATTGCGCGCTTGCAAGGCTTGGCGCTCAAAGGCGGGTTTGAGCTCGGCAGCCAAAGGAACAGGGGCGTTTTGCCGGGCCATCAGCTCGGGGTCTTGGTAGTGGCCGTTCACGCGGAACTCAAAGTGCAAATGCGGGCCCGTGGCCCAGCCGGTTTGGCCCACGGCGCCAATTCTCTCGCCTTGCTCGACCGATTGGCCTTTGCGCACGCCCAATTGCGACAAATGCGCATAGACCGTGGTGCTGCCTTGTGGGTGCTTGATCATGATCACATTGCCGTAGCCGTTTTGAGGGCCGGCAAAGTCCACCACCCCATTGGCCACGGTGCGCACCGGTGTGCCAGTCGGTGCCGCATAGTCGACCCCCAAATGCGCTTTCCAGTCTTGCAAGATCGGGTGAAAACGCATCTTAAAGCCACTCGTGATGCGAGAAAACGCCAAGGGGGCGGCCAAATAAAGACGCTTCAAGGTCATGCCCTCCATGGTGTAGTAGCCAGAGGTGGGGGCCGCGCCCGAATTGAACCAAATGGCTTGGTAATGCTTGCCGCGGTTGACAAACTCGGCATTCAAGACGCGGGCGGTTTTGAGCACTTCACCATCGGCGGTCAAGGTTTCATAGAGGAGGGTGAAATGGTCGCCTTTTCTGAGCGAGCGGTGAAAATCAATGTCGCCAGAAAAAATCTCCACCAACTGGTTGGCCAAGCTGTCTGGGATGTGGGCCGCATCGGTGGCTTGGTACAAGGAGCTCTGGATGGTGGCCGCGGCGATTTGGCTCGACACTTGTAGGGCTGCCGTGTCCAATTGGGCGGTGAAGACGCCAGCGGTTTGGCGGATGACCAAGCGGCTGAATTGGCGATCCGAGTCGTGCGCCCAACGCACCACCATCTCAACAAGACCGTGCTCGGCATTGGTGGTGACGCTCACCAAACGCTGCGTTTTGCCCAGCAAGTTGGCGCGCGCGAGGGAATTGTTGGCAATGAACTCACGCGCCTGCGGGTCGCGCACATCGAGTCGAGAGAGCAAACTTTGCGCGCTGTCGTTTCGGCGTGACCAGTCGGTGCGGTAAAACTCGCGGCTGGAATTCCAGTGGCCAGCGGCGTTGATGGTGCTGGTGGACTTGGCGGCGTCAGACGCGCGAAAGATCTCACTGTTTGAGGCGGCGATCGTGTTGCTCAAGCGGTCCGTCTCGGCCTCGCTGCGACTCGAAGGCTCGGCGGGGCTGCCCTCGAGCATGGTTTGGGGTGAGTTGGCCAAGGCGAGGGCGTCGTTGTCAAGGGGGGCCAGCGCTTGGAGCTGCGCCCAGTTGAGCTCCAGGCGCATTGTTTTTTGCGTGAGCCTGGAAGCATCAGGGCCCAAATTCACCAAGGCGAACGACACGCCTGCACTCACCACCCAAAGCGCCAACGCAGCACGCAAGAGGTGAGACAGCGCCATGCGCTCGCCACGGCGCAAGCGGCTGAGTTGCTCGCGAGTCCAACATAGACTCAGTCGCGCCAATGAACAAAGGGAGGTCAACATGATCAAAAAACCAAAGTGTCTCTTGGCCCCACCAGACAATGGGTCACCCAGATGCAAAGAATAAAAAAACGGTGTCGACCCCAGACTCAAAAGTCATCAGGGACCCTGTGTCTCAAAGGCCATTCAAGCCAGAAAGAACCACAGCCACGGGACAAACGCTTTAGAAAAACACGGGCGTCAAGCTCTGCTGGTGTGTGGGGTCAGTCGCAAAGGGATAAAATAAGGGCTTGACAATGCCTGTGTCCAATGCCTCGAAGTATATCACCATGTTACGGTGTTACAGCGCTGGGCTTAGGCTGCAAGCCGTTTTCATCTCAAAACCCACGGTTGACGGGCTTTCTGGGCCACTCAGCCCCATGTTTTGTGGGGCTTGGAGCGTGTTGCGCTGTCCCAAGCCCCAGGGTTGAGGACACCCCAAGCTCGACGCTCAAGCGGCTCAGGCTGCTGACTCTTTTGAACGCCTTTCTTTTTTGTGCTTTTTTCAGCCCCAACGATCCATGAATGACAACACCCCCGAGAGCCTTGAGTCAGCCCCATTGAGTCCTGCCGTGCAAGCTGCCCTGGAGGTGAGTTTGAAGGGGTGTGATGAGTTGCTGCCACTGGATCAATGGACTCGCAAGCTCGTGCGCGCTGAAGTCACCGGTGTGCCGCTTCGCATCAAGCTCGGGCTTGATCCGACCTCGGCTGACATTCACTTGGGTCACACGGTGGTGCTCAACAAAATGCGCCAACTCCAAGACTTGGGGCACCAGGTGATTTTTTTGATCGGCGACTTCACCTCCATGATTGGAGACCCCTCGGGTCGCAACACCACCAGACCGCCCTTGACCAAAGCGCAAATCGAGGACAACGCCAAAACCTATTATGCGCAGGCCTCGCGCGTGCTTGATCCGCAAAAAACCGAAATCCGCTACAACAGCGAGTGGAGTGACCCCTTGGGCGCTCGCGGCATGATTGAGCTCGCCGCTCGCTACACCGTCGCGCGCATGATGGAGCGTGACGACTTCAACAAGCGCTTCAAAGCCGGTCAGTCCATCAGTGTGCATGAGTTTTTGTACCCCTTGATGCAAGGCTACGACAGCGTTGCTTTGAAGAGCGATTTGGAGCTGGGGGGTACCGATCAAAAGTTCAACCTCTTGATGGGGCGACATTTGCAGCAAGAGTACGGGCAAGAGCCGCAGTGCATCTTGACCATGCCCTTGTTGGTGGGCCTTGACGGGGTGGACAAAATGTCCAAGAGCAAGAACAACTTCATTGCCATCACCGAGGATGCGAGCAGCATGTTCTCCAAGGTGTTGTCGATCAGCGACGAGTTGATGTGGGCTTGGTACCCCTTGCTCAGTTTTAAAACCATGGCCCAAATCGATGCCTTGCGCAGCGAGGTGGCTCAGGGGATGAACCCCAAGATGGCCAAGGATGCGTTGGCTTTGGAGATCACCGCGCGCTTTCATGGTGAAAGCGCTGCGGCCAAAGCCCAAGAGGATTTTGCGCTCAGAAGCAAAGGCGGCGTGCCCGAGAACTTGCCCGAAGTGGTCTTGAGCGGCGCGCCGCTGGGTGTGGGCGCCATGATCAAGGCGGCGGGCTTGGCCGCTTCGGTGGGAGAAGCCAACCGCTTGATTGCGGGGCAGGGCGTCAAGATCAATGGCGAGTTGGTCTCGGACCATGCGGTGAAGTTGACAGCCGGTGTGTTGGTGGTGCAAGTGGGCAAGCGCCGATTTGCCCGCGTGACGCTCACGTGATGACGCCGGCTGTGCGGTGGACATCTGTCACCAAAGCATGCGACACTGGTGGCCTGTTTGAGATGGAGCCGAGCTCGCCAAAGCCAGGAGGCTCACTCACCACGATGATCATCAAAGAGAGCCTGACTTGACAATGTATTGGCATCATTTTCGCGCGAGGTGGTTCACCCCCAAGGGGCTTTTGCGAGCCTCGGTGGTGGTGGCCATCATCACCATTGCCATGAAAACGTGGGCCTGGTGGATCACCGATTCGGTCGGTCTGCTGTCGGACGCGATGGAGTCCTTGGTCAACTTGGCCAGTGCGATCTTTGGGCTCATGATGGTGACGCTGGCGAGCTTGCCCGCCGACGAAGAGCATCCGTATGGCCACCACAAAGCGGAGTATTTTTCCTCGGGCTTTGAGGGCATCTTGATTGGGGTGGCAGCACTTGGCATCATTTGGGCGGCGGTGGAGCGCTTGCTTCACCCCCAAGCGGTGGGGCTCTTGGGGTGGGGCTTGACGCTGTCGGTGCTGAGCTCGGCGCTCAATGGCCTGTTGTCTTGGATCATGAAAACGGTTGCGCTTGAACACCGCTCGATCGCCTTGATGGCCGACGCCAAGCATTTGATGGCCGATGTGTGGACCTCGGCTGGGGTGGTGTTGGGCTTGATCTTGGTGGCTGTGACGGGATGGGGTTGGCTCGATTCGGTGGTGGCGTTGGTGGTGGCCTTGGTGATTTTGAAAGAGGGCGTGAGTTTGCTGTGGGTGTCCTCGCAAGGCTTGATGGACGAGGCCTTGGAGCCCCAAGTGCAAGCGGATATCCAAGCGGTGCTCGACAATTTTGCCCACCATTCGGAGAAAAACGAGGTGATCCGTTTTGACCATGTGGCCACTCGCCGTGCCGGGCAACGCCGTTATGTCAATTTGCACATGCACATGCCAGCGAGTTGGAGCCTGGGGCGCGCAGCGACCTTGAGGGGCAATGTGGAGCGTGAGCTCATGAATGCGGTGCCAGGACTCAGGGCCACCATTGAGCTCTTGCCCTCGCACTTGGAGTCGCACTTCGATGAGATACAGTCACCGCCCCCGCCCATGGTGCCAAGCGCTGGCGACTTCAAGGCCTGAGCCGGCCCAAGACGGGACCTTCGCTGTCGAGTCCAACGCAACTGAGCTCAATCCATCTATTTCAAGTGGGTTCACCCATGAGCACAAGGGTCTTGGCGAGGCAGGCTTGAGTGACTGTTTGGCGCGAGTGTGTTGAGCAACTAGGGGGAGCGTTTTTTGCTTGATGGCTGCTTGGTTGGCTGAGCGCGGGCATAGGGGTCGGCCACGCCCAGGCCCTTCAAAATCAGCGTCTCCAAGGCTTCCATCTCCTGGGCCTCGCGGCGTGCGCCTTCGTGGTCAAACCCCAAGGCGTGCAGGCAAGCGTGCACGAGCAAGTGGGTGCAGTGGCTTTTCAAGCTCACGCCCAATTCACGCGCTTCGCGCTTGAGCACCGGCGCGCACAGCACCACATCGGCCCAAATCTGAGGCGACAAGCCATAGGCAAAGGTGAGCACATTGGTGGCATGGGCCTGCTGGCGGTAGTCCTGGTTGAGGGCCAGGCCCTCCACCTCACCTACCACCCGCACGCCCAAGAGTGCGGGCCAGGCCAGGCTTGGAGCGCTCGTGTGCTGCTGACTCGGGTGCGCCAGTGCCCCTCGCAAGGCGTGGCGCAGCGTTTGTCTGACTTGGTGTCGAGTGAGGGCTAGGTGCAGCTTGGGGTCCAAGCGCGCGCGGTGCTCGGGGCTGAACTGCAAGGACAGTTGAAGGGGGGGCAGGGGTGTGGTCATGGTGCTCACGCTCTTTGGCGCCGAGGTCTGCCCTTGGGGCTTGGCGAAGGGGGTGCCTGGGTGTGGGCATCATAGGCGTCGACAATGCGCGCGACCAAGGGGTGGCGCACCACATCGGCACTGGTGAAGGTGGTGAAGGCAATGCCCTCCACGCCTTGGAGCACCGAGAGGGCTTGCACCAAGCCGCTGGTTTGGTCTTTGGGCAAATCAATTTGACTCACGTCCCCTGTGATCACCGCTTTGGAGCCCACGCCCAGTCGGGTGAGTAGCATTTTCATTTGCTCGGGGGTGGTGTTTTGTGCTTCATCCAAAATCACAAAGGAGTGGTTCAAGGTTCGCCCCCGCATGAAGGCCAGGGGTGCGACTTCCAGCGCTTGGCGCTCAAACGCTTTTTGCACACGCTCAAAGCCCATCAAATCATAAAGTGCGTCGTAGAGCGGGCGCAAATAGGGGTCCACTTTTTGACCGAGGTCCCCGGGCAGAAAGCCCAGTTTCTCACCGGCCTCGACGGCGGGTCGGGTGAGCACGATGCGCTGCACGCCTTGGCGCTCCAAGGCGTCAACGGCCATGGCCACGGCCAAATAGGTCTTGCCCGTGCCCGCAGGCCCGAGACCAAAAGAGACGTCATGGGATTGGATGCGGTCCATGTAGTGGCCTTGGTTGCGGCTGCGCGGGCGCAAGTCACCGCGTTTGGTGAGCAGCGCTTGGGGCCCTTCGCTCAAGGCGTCGGGGCGCAGACTTTGCTGGAGCATGCCTACAATGAGAGAAGGCTCCAGGGGTTTGCTGGCTTGCTCGTAGAGGGCTTGTAAGATGAGGATGGTTTGCTGGGCACGCTCTTTGGGACCGCTCACTTTGAAGTGCCCATTTTGATGGGTGATGTGGACCCCCAAATGCGACTCCAAGGTTTTCAAATGGGCTTGCACAGGGCCGCACAGGCGCGACAAGCGAGAATTGTTGAGCGGGGTGAAGGCGTGGGTCAGAATCAAGTCGATAATCCTTGGTGAAGAGGTGAACACATGATTGGTCGATTAACGGGGCTCTTGGGAGAGAAAATTCCGCCGCAAATTTTGCTCGACTGTGGCGGCGTGGGCTATGAAGTCTGGGTGCCCATGAGCACGTTTTATCTCCTGCCCAGTGTAGGGGAAAAGACAACGCTCTTGACCCACATGGTGGTGCGCGAGGATGCCCAAATTTTATTTGGTTTTTTGAGCCCGCCAGAACGCGATGCTTTTCGCCAGTTGATCAAGATCTCTGGGGTGGGCCCACGCACGGCCTTGGGCGTGTTGAGTGGCATGAGTGTCAGTGACTTGGCACAAGCGGTGGCCCAGCAAGAGGCGGGTTTGCTGGTCAAAATACCGGGGATTGGTAAAAAAACAGCCGAGAGACTGCTCCTTGAGTTGAAGGGTAAAACGCTCGAAGGCCTCACTGCTTTGGGCGGGCCCGCGCAGGCGAACTCGGGCGACAATGATGTGGAGCAAGCGCTCATGGCGCTGGGCTACAACGAGCGCGAGGCGCGCCAAGCGCTGCGCAACTTGCCCGCAGGTCTTGGGGTGAGCGAAGGCATCAAGTGGGCTTTGAAGGCCTTGTCGGCGTGAGTCGCCAACGGTACGAGTGGTGTTCAATCAACCAAAAGAGCGTGATTCATGAGCGTACAGATCGATGACTTGAGTGCTTTGCCCAGTCCTGCGCCTGGGGGCGGGCGCGGTGAAGGCGATGGGCGGTGGGGGCTGGGTGCGTCCAGCCCCGTGCGGGTGGTGGATGCCGAGTCGACCACGGTGCCCGAAGAAGCCCTGGAGCGGGCCTTGCGCCCCAAGCAACTGGCCGACTATGTGGGGCAAACCAAGGTGCGCGAACAGCTCGAGATTTTTATCCAAGCCGCTCGGGCTCGGCATGAGGCCATGGACCATGTCTTGCTGTTTGGACCCCCTGGTTTGGGTAAAACGACACTCAGTCAAATCATCGCCCATGAGCTCGGTGTCAATCTGCGCCAGACCAGTGGCCCGGTGCTGGAAAAGCCCAAAGATCTCGCCGCTTTGCTCACCAGTTTGGAGAACCGTGACGTGCTCTTCATTGATGAAATTCACCGACTCTCACCGGTGGTGGAGGAGATTCTTTACCCCGCTTTGGAGGACTTCAAAATCGATATCATGATCGGTGAGGGTCCTGCGGCAAGGAGCATCAAGCTCGATTTGCAGCCCTTCACCTTGGTGGGGGCCACCACGCGCGCGGGCATGCTCACCAACCCGCTCAGAGACCGCTTTGGGATTGTGTCGCGCTTGGAGTTTTACACCGCCCAGGAGCTCCAGCGCATTGTCATGCGCTCGGCATCCCTCATGGGGGTGGGGATGCAAGACGATGCCGGTCTCGAGATGGCGCGCCGCTCGCGAGGCACCCCTCGAATTGCCAACCGATTGCTGCGCCGCGTGCGCGACTACGCGCAAATCAAGGGCAACGGCGTCATCACGCTGGAGATGGCCAACTTGGCGCTCAAGATGCTGGATGTGGACCAATTGGGCTTGGATTTGATGGATCGCAAATTCTTGGAAACGATGATTCACCGCTTTGATGGCGGGCCTGTGGGTCTGGACAACATGGCGGCGAGCATTGGCGAGGAGAGAGACACGATCGAGGATGTCATTGAGCCATACTTGCTGCAGCAAGGCTATTTACAGCGCACCCCACGCGGTCGTGTGGCCTCGCCTGCGGCCTATTTGCATTTGGGCTTGACGCCACCCTTGCAGTCCTCGCCCTGAGTCGAGCTCGGCTTGAGGGCCCAAGACCCAAGGCGCTGGTGAGCAAGAGCCCTGGTGAGGCACGGCCCGCACGACCCTCACCTTGCGCATCGATCAGCCCAAGTGAGGCGCGCTCGGTAGCTTGGCTGCGCTCGAGTGCGGGGACTCCAAATGCGCATGGTCGCCCCAGCCCACCAAGTGCAAGCCTTCGCTGGACCACAGCAGTCGGTTGATGTACGTGTTGCCCAAGGCCCAGGTGCGGGGACTGGGGTCAAACTGATGGGTGGCGACGCGGTAGAGCACATCAAGGACGCCGCCGTGCGTGACCACCACAATTTGTTGATCGCCATGGCGCTGGGCGAGCTCCTGGATACAGGCCTCTATGCGCACGCGCAGTTGGTTCAAGCTCTCGCCTTGGGGCGGCAGCCACGCGGGATCGCGCGACTTCCACGCCTGACTTTGGGCGGGGAATTGTTCTTCGAGCTCTTTCCAGGTCAAGCCTTCAAATTCGCCAAAGTGGCGCTCTCGCAAAGCCGGGACCACGGTGGGGGTGAGGTGAAGGCTTTTGGCCAGGGCCTTGGCGGTGTCATGGGCGCGAGACAAGTCGCTGCAGTACACGGCGTCAATGGCTTCGTGGGCCAAAGCACGCGCGAGTTGCTCGGCTTGCCAGTGGCCTGTGTCGTTGAGCGCAATGTCCAGGTGGCCTTGGATGCGGGTGTCCACATTCCAATGGGTCTCACCGTGGCGAATGGCTATGATGCGGGTGAGTTTCATAGAAAGGACTGATCTCAAGTGAAGTTATGGCTTGTTATTTTAACGGTGCGCTCGCGCCTGTGTGGCTGGGGGGTGGTGCTGGTGCTGCTGAGCACATGGGGCGGGTACGTCCGTGCGCTGGATGTGGCGCAGGGTGGCAGAGCGCTTGGCGATGTGAGTGATGCCCGTGATACCCGTGCGCGCGCTGTCAGCGCGGCCCAAGCGAGCGCTTCACGTCCCCAGTCAGACCCCGCAGAGCGGGGAGCTGCGACCCAACTCGTGGGGCTTTGGACGACCCACGACGATGAGACCCAGTCTCCCATGGCGCTGGTGCGCTTGAGTGTGGAGGCGGGGCGCTTGCACGGGCGGATTGAAAAAATTCTGGACCCGCTCGTCAAGCCCCATGAGCGCTGTGGGGCGTGTCCTGGGGAGCGGCACAACGCCAGTTTGGTGGGCTTGGAGATCATCCGCACGGGGGTGTGGGATGATGAGCGGCGGCAGTGGTCAGACGCCTTCATCTTGGACCCGGAAAACGGTCAAGAGTACCGCCTGGGCTTGACGCTCATGAACGGGGCACAGTCCTTGCAAGTGCGTGGATTTTGGGGGATTTTTTGGCGCAATCAGGTCTGGACACGTTCGACAGCGCCCTAGAGTCGGACGGGTTTTGTCGCTTGATATTGATCAATTTATATCATAATTAGAAAAAAAATGAATTCATTATAGCTATTAATGATAAAAATTAGATTCTAAATGTGTAGGTATAAACCCAAAAATCTTTTAGCATGGAGAAATGCTTAAGTTTTCCGCGTATTTATCGATCTGCGATTCGATTAAAGACATCAATCACCGCTACAAGGTTGCCGACAAAGAAGTCATGGTTCTGGATGTTGTTGTAAAAAAACACATGGAACAAGAAGATTTCCGAGTTTTGGATTTGATTTTGCTCAGTCAAATTGCCTCCCAAGCGACCTTGCACAATGTGATGACCCAATTGATTTCAAAAAAACTGCTGGAAACAGAACCGAGTTTGAACGACGGCCGGGTGAAGTTTGTCAGGCCCACGGCCTTGGCTTTGAATCGGTTGGCCGAATGTGATTCTGCCGTCATGGCGTGTGCCCAGATTCAACCCAGCCCATAGCGCAGTGTCGCGGTTTTGAGGAGGCTGGGATTGGGTTTGGGGTAAGCTCAGGCTTATTCCTCACCCTTGAGCTTTTGCACACACCATGACCCCCATCCTTCAGCACCAAGAGAATGCTCGCTACACCATCACCTTGAACCGGGTGGAGCGTAAAAATGCCCTCACCCAAGCGATGTACATGGAGTTGCTCCAGGCTTTGGAGCACGCCCGAGTCGACAACAGCATCCGTGTCTTGGTCTTGCAAGGGCATGAACACATCTTCACCGCGGGCAACGATATCGAGGATTTTCTGGCCCACCCGCCGCTTGAGCCCCAGGCGCCCGTTTTCCGTTTCCTGCAGGCCTTGTCCTCCTTCCCCAAACCCGTGGTGGCCAGTGTCTGTGGCCCCGCCGTTGGGATTGGGGCGAGTCTCTTGCTTCACTGCGATTTGGTGGTGGCGGGGGACAACGCGGCGTTTTCTTTGCCCTTTGTGAACTTGGGGCTCACGCCCGAGGCGGCCAGCAGTTTGCTCTTGCCCCAACTCATGGGTTACCACCGCGCCTGCGAGGCCTTGCTCTTGGGCGAGCCCTTCATGGCCGAGGCCGCACTCGAAGTGGGCTTTGTCAATAAAGTGGTGGTGCCCGCCGAGGCCAATCAAGCCGCGCAAGTTTGGGCCCAACGCCTTGAAGCCAAGCCGCTCAATGCGCTCATCCAAACCAAGGCGCTCCTGAAGTCTGAGTCCAGTGCAGCGTGCGGTGAGCGCATGGCCCGAGAGGGCGCTGTCTTTGCGCAACTCCTGGGCGAAGGGGCGGCCAAAGAAGCATTCGCCGCGTTTATAGAAAAAAGAAGGCCTGATTTTTCCGGGCTTTAAAGGGGTGAAGCCCCTGAAGCTGCAAGCTGACTTGCACGGCGGCTTTTGAGGGTCTTTTTGCCCGGTGCTGGGCTTTGCGCCGGGCTGGCCGCGGCTTTGGGGATGCTTTTGGGCTTGCCCTTGACGTCGATGGCCACGTAGGTGAGACGCGCTTGGGTGACTTTGCGGTACTCACCTTGGTTGTGCAGTTGCTCAGAGAACACCTCCACGCTCACACTCACCGAGGTGCGCCCGACGTGCTCGACTTTGGAGAAAAAACTCAGCAAGTCCCCAGGCATCACTGGCTCCTTGAACACAAACTCATTGACCGCCACCGTCGCCAAGCGGCCCTTGACAGTGCGCCACGCCATGACCGCACCCGCCAAGTCCACTTGAGCCATGACCCAACCGCCAAAAATATCGCCATTGACGTTGCAATCGGCCGGCATGGGAATGATGCGCATGACCAAGTCTTGGTCGCTCGGGAGTTGTGTGAGGGTGTGGGCTCGCTGGCCGGCTCGTTGGGTGCGGGGCCGAGATGGGCGGGTCTCGTGAACCTTCAATGGTGTGGGTTTCATGGGTCTGAAAGAGAGGGGTTTTGAAGTGGGCGGGTCAGAGGGAAGCGGTCAAGGTGGTTGCAAGGTGGCTGCAATGTGGCTGCAAAGTGGGCATGAGTGCGCTTGTTGGAGCGCGCTCGGCCGGTTCGATGAAGAGACAGACTCACAAGAGCGAGTAAACTCTGAGCAGATGGTGTTTGTGCGATCAAACGCCTCGGGCCTTCAGGTGACCAGTCGTGGCATGCACCCGACGCTCTGGATGCTCAGCGCTTGATGGGCGCGAAGCCCCAAGCCTGCGTGTTCCCCTGCTCTCAGGGCACCAAGCTCCATGCCCCATGCCCCATGCCCCAGGCATCCAAGCGACGTCTCACCCGCCCCTCAACCCCATTGTCTCACCATGCGAAGCTTAGCTCAACCCACAGCCCCCCCCGAACCCCCAGCCGCGAGTCCCACCCTCGAGGCAAACGCAGCCCCCCCCACCCCTGAGCCGTCTGACGTGCACACGCTCAAGCGCTTGCTCCCGTACTTGTGGCAATACAAATACCGAGTCGTCTTGGCGTTGGCTTTCATGGTGGGCGCCAAGGTGGCCAACGTTGGCGTGCCCATTCTTCTCAAAGACTTGGTCGATCAAATGACACCCCACCCCGCTCTTGGGCCCTTGGTGGTGCCCTTGGCCCTGTTGCTGGCCTACGGGTTGCTGCGTTTGTCGGTGTCGGTCTTGACCGAGCTGCGTGAGCTCGTCTTTGCCAAAGCCACGCAAGGCGCGGCGCGGCAAATTGCGCTCGAGACCTTTGCGCATTTGCACGGACTGAGTTTGCGGTTTCACTTGGAGCGCCAAACTGGGGGCATGACCCGTGACATTGAGCGCGGTGTTCGCGGCATCGAGTCTCTCATCTCTTACTCCTTGTACAGCATCGTGCCGACCTTGATTGAGGTCACGCTTGTGCTGGGCATTTTGTCTTACCGCTATGACGCTGGCTTTGCCTTGATCACCGTGGTGGCCTTGGTGGTCTACATCGTCTTCACCGTCAAGGTCACCGAGTGGCGTACGCACTTTCGCCGCGAGGTCAATGAGCTCGATTCGGCCGCGCACACCCGCGCGATTGACTCCTTGCTCAACTACGAGACCGTCAAGTATTTCAACAACGAGTCCTTTGAGGCGAGTCGCTACGATGAGAGTTTGGTCAAGCTAAGACAAGCACGACTCAAAGCGCAAACCTCATTGAGTCTGCTCAACATGGGGCAGCAAACCATCATTGCCTTGGCCTTGGTGTGTGTGCTTTGGCGCGCGACTCAAGGGGTGGCCGAGGGACGCTTGACCTTGGGCGACCTCGTCATGATCAATGCCTTCATGATTCAGCTGTACATACCGCTCAATTTCTTGGGGGTCATTTACCGCGAAATCAAGCAAAGCTTGACCGACCTGCACCGCATGTTTGTGCTCCTCGAGAAAGAAAAGGAAGTCGCCGACAAAGCCTCGGCTCAAACGTTGGCGTTGAGCGCTGCACCGAGTGTGCGCTTTGAGGCGGTGAGTTTTTCTTACGAACCCAGTCGGGAGATTTTGCACAACATCAGTTTTGAAATACCCAGTGGCCAGACCTTGGCCGTGGTGGGAGAGTCCGGTTCGGGTAAATCCACCTTGGCGCGCTTACTCTACCGTTTTTATGATGTGGGCAACGGGGCGATTGCGATCAATGGTCTCGATTTGAGAGACCTCACCCAAGAGAGTTTGCGCTCACACATTGGTATCGTGCCGCAAGACACCGTCCTCTTTAACGACACGGTGCACTACAACATCGCCTATGGGCGGGTTCAGGCCAGCGTCGAGGAGGTCCAGGCTGCTGCGCAAAGCGCGCGCATCCATGACTTCATTCAAAGCACCCCCAAAGGCTACCAGACCATGGTGGGCGAGCGTGGGCTCAAACTCTCGGGTGGCGAAAAGCAGCGCGTGGCGATTGCGCGAACGCTCTTGAAAAACCCGCAAATCTTGATCTTTGACGAGGCCACCTCGGCGCTCGATAGTGCCAACGAGCGCGACATTCAAGAGGAGCTCAAAAGTGTCGCGCAAAACAAAACCACCCTCGTGATTGCGCATCGGCTCTCGACCATCGTGAACGCCCACGAGATCTTGGTCTTGCAGCAAGGCCACATCGTCGAGCGCGGCACCCACGCTCAGTTGTTGGCCCAAGGCGGGCACTATGCGGGCATGTGGGCTTTACAACAAAACGAGCCGCGCGATCCCGTCGAGCTCGCGGTGTGAGAACGCCAAGCCTCGCTTCTTTGAGTGTGCACTCGCGCGCAGCAGCTTGACACGCCCGGCAAGACCTCAAGCCTGAAGCCGACACCGACAGGCTCACCGTCCCTCAAGATAGGATCAAGGCAAGTCGGCCTCCAAGGGGGTGAGCCCCAAGCGGGTGCTGGGGCCAATGTTGTTCAAATGGGCTTTGAGTGACTGCGGCTGCGCCGTCATCACACCGGCGTAAAGGGTGGTGTTGCTGAGCACCTTTTTGACGTAGTCACGGGTTTCGCTAAAGGGGATGTTTTCCACCCAAATGGCGCCTTCGCTGCCGGGGACTTCACGCCATTTGCGCGCCCGAGACGGGCCAGCGTTGTAGGCGGCGGCGGCCAAGGCCAAGGAGCCATCCAGGCTTTGCAGCACCAGCCCCATGTAGCCCGTGCCGATCGCCACATTGACCTCTTTGTCTTTGAGCATGGTGGGGCTGAATGGGCTCAAGCCAATTTTCTTGGCTGTCCAAATCGCTGTTTTGGGCATGACTTGCATGAGGCCAGAAGCGCCCACCACCGACTTCACGTTTTTCACAAAACGACTCTCTTGGCGCATGAGGCCGTAGACAAAGGCTGGGTCGATGGCGTTGCTTAGAGATGCGGGCACCACCAACTCTTTGAACGGGGTGGGAAATAAATAGTCGGTGTCCCACAAGGTGAGGGTTTTTTCAGCACTGTAGATACAGCGATCAAACACCTCGCGCTTACAAGCCAACATGGCCGAGGCCAAGAGCTCGCTGTCGCTCAGTCGCCCAGAAGCACCTTGGTCATTGACCAAGGTGGTGTTGTAGTTCCATTCCTTGGCGCCAGGGGACTGCAACCCCAAATTGATCGCATAAAGCGCACGCTGCAGCCCCGGGTGGGCGTAGACCCAATGGATCTCTTGGGCGCTGGGCTGGGATGGCTTGGGTGGCGGGGTGATTTTGCGACCCAGGTCTTCCAAGGCGAGTTGTTCATAAAAGCCGCGCACCGAGGCCAGTGTTTCGAGTTGTGACAGGGCTTGTGCTTTGGACTTGGGATTGTTCGCGTGCAGGTTCAAACTGGCTTTGGCACCCCAGTAAATCCAGGCGGGGTCTTTGCGGGTGTCTTCGCTCATGGCCGCAATGGCTTGCTCGACCCGTCTCCAATTGGGGGAGGGTTGGGCTTTGAGGGCCAATCTTGTCCACCAGGTGAGCATTTCATCGTTCAAGTCAGTCTCCACGCTCACGTGCTCAAAGTATTGAACGGCATCGCTCTCAAAGCGCAGTGCCGATTGCACACCTGCGGCACCCCACACCCAATGCCGCTCTTGAGAGGTGAGGTAAGGTCCCCAGCGGGTTTGCAGCAACTGTGCGGCTTGGGCGGGATCGGTGCCGGCCAGCCGCGCCAAGGCCATGACGACCAACTCCTGGGGGGCTTTGCTCGGGGCGGCCCATTGGTCTTTCAAGTAACGCGCGGGCTGAGTCCACAAGGCTTTGAGGGACCTCAAGTCATCCGAGTGCACGATGCTCACCAAGTCGTGTGCCAAGCGCTGCTTGGCGTTGAAGGCCGCCCACCAGGCCTTTTGCCAGATCTCCAAGGGGCTCACGCGTTTGGCGTCGAACAAACGGTCAACAACTTGGGTGCAGCCGTCGTCGGCCTCTTTTTGTTTGAGCCAGAGCGCTTTCATGACCGGCTCGAGTTCGGCCTTGCCCGCGGCAGTGGCCTCGGTCCACTGCACCATCAGGCCATAGCACTGCAGCTCGCGATCGTCGCGCATTCGAAACAAGGGGTACTGATCGGCAAAGGTGGTCCAGTCGCGACGCGAAGCCAGCAACAAGAGCCAATCGTTTCTCATGCGGTCCTCGACATAGGTGCCCGCGAATTTGTTCAGGAAATCTTTGACCTCTTGCACACTCGCTTCGTTGAGCCGGGCGCGCAAGGTCCAATACGCCCCCCAAGGCTCGAGTGGGTGCTTGGCCAAGAGCGGCAACTGTTGGGTGAGGGTGTGAACGTCTGTGCGTTTGAAGGCTTGCTCCATCACCACAATAGCGGCGTCACCTGCGCTGTTGGCGCTCTCGCTGCCAAGGCTGTCATTGGCCGTGTTGTGGGCGAGTTGCGCGCCAAAGGGGGCAGGGGCGTAGGCAGACGGGGGCGCGCTGGCGGCGGGTGCGCTGCCAGCGACCAGCGTGGACAGTGCGGACAGCGTGGATTTGGGGGAGGGGCTGAGGACAGGCGTGTCAGCTGTTGGGGTCTCTCGGGGGGGCAATGACTGGGCAGGAGAGACGAGCGCTGACCCATTGACGGGCTCAGGCGCAGGGTTGGTGGTGGATTTGGCGGTGGTTTTGACGCTGCCCTTGGTCGCAGCGTTGGAAGTGGTGCTGGATATGGTGCTGGAAGTGGTGCTGGATATGGTGCTGGAAGTGGTGCTGGATTTGGCGTTGAGG
>CAIMTJ010000051.1 GCA_903844385.1 uncultured Burkholderiales bacterium | reverse complement strand
GGTTGCCCCCGTGCTGCCGTTCGACTTGCATGTGTAAAGCATTCCGCCAGCGTTCAATCTGAGCCAGGATCAAACTCTACAGTTCGATCTTTTGTGTTTTTTGATTCTTTCGAATCCACTCATAAAAACGGAATTGAAGTGAACTTCACTTCTATCTATATGAGCGTTTTAAGTCTTGCGACTTGGTTACTAGAACCATGGCAATCGCCTTAAAACGCCCACGCTTATCGGCTGTAAGTTTTTAATGAACCTGAGTGTTGTCACTGACGATGCAGCAAAAACACGTTTCGACTTCTTCTCAGTCGAGCCCTCGATTATGACATGCTTTTTAATCACCTGTCAACCACTAGGGTCTTTTCAGCCAAATCAGAGTCTTTCGATTCTTTTTTAGCTGAGCCCTCGATTATGACATGTTACTGATTAACCTGTCAAGCACTAGGGCTTCTCAACCTTCTCTTCATTGCTGAAGTTTCAAAAACCTGAGCCCTCGATTATGACACTTTTTTTAAAAGCCTGTCAAGCAAAAGAACTCTTTTTCTTGAGCTGCCCGTTTTGTCTGTTGTTGTTGAAAACTCGAGATCACTTTTGTGCAGCGAAGCTCTCAATTGTATTACTGTTTTACGACAGCGGTCAAGACATTGTGCCGATTATTTTTTGGGGCCTGCGCTTTTTGAGCCCGATACCAGGCCTTTGCGCCTCTGAAATCAGCCCCGCGCACCCGCGCCAAAAAAGGTGTTGCTTTGATGCGCCATCTCGCCACCAGTCATGGACTCGTCACCTTCTTTGTCGTCACCGCTTCTCACCTCTTGGGCATTTGCTTGGGCATTTGCTTGGGCGGTTGCTTGCGCCTTTGATGGCTTGGGCCATGATTGTCCTTGGAGCGTGCAGGCGATAATCAAGCCATGTCACTCATACAACTCCAACAAGCCCAACTCGCATTTGGCCACGTCCCCCTCCTTGACCGCGTTGACTTCGCCCTTGAAGTACAAGAGCGGGTGGGCCTCATCGGTCGCAATGGGACGGGCAAGTCTTCCATGCTCAAGATACTGGCGGGGATGGAAAAACCCGACGACGGACAAATCCAAATGCAGCAAGGGGTCAAATTGGCCTATGTGGCCCAAGAGCCACTGCTCGACCCGAGTTCCACTATTTTTGAAAGCGTGAGCCATGCATTGGCTGACATTCATCACCTCATTGAGCAATATTCTTCCGGTGAGGGTGATTTGGATTTGCTGCAAAACGAAATCGAGCTTCGAGACGCTTGGAACTGGGAGCAACGCGTCGAGCAAACCCTCGAGCGCTTGAAACTCAACCCACAAACCTTGGTGGCCAATTTGTCGGGCGGTCAAGCCAAACGCGTGGCGCTGGCCCAAGCCTTGGTCACCGCGCCCGATGTGCTCCTCTTGGACGAGCCCACCAACCACTTGGACATCGACAGCATTGTTTGGCTTGAAGATCTTTTGATCGCCTTCAAAGGCAGCATGGTCTGCATCACCCATGACCGCGCCTTTCTCGATCGGGTCTCGACTCGCATCATCGAACTCGACCGCGGTCGACTGCTCTCCTACCCCGGTAACTTTGCCCAGTATTTGGTCCTCAAAGAGGCCCAAATGGCGCAAGAAGCGGTGATCCAAGCCAAGTCCGACAAACTCTTGGCCGCCGAAGAGGTTTGGGTGCGCAAAGGGGTGGAAGCTCGCAGAACACGCAGTCAAAGTCGCATTGTGAGGCTTGAACAGTTGCGAGCTCAACGACAAGCGCGCAAAGAGGTCGTGGGCCAAGTCAAGCTCGAAATTGACAAAGGCGCGCCGAGTGGCAAATTGGTGGCCGAGCTCGACCAAGTCTGCCTCTCCTTTGAGTCGCCCAGACCCAATGGCGCAGACGTCAACATCGTGCAAAACTTCAGCGCCACCATTTTGAGAGGCGACAAAGTGGGCCTCATCGGCCCCAATGGCGCAGGAAAAACCACCTTGCTCAAATTGATCTTGGGCCAACTCCAACCCAACAGCGGCAAGATTCGCCAAGGCGCCAACCTCTCCATCGCCTATTACGACCAACACCGAGAAAATCTGGACCTCAACGCCACGCTTGAGGACTTCATCAGTCCAGGCAGCGAATGGATTGAAATTGGCAACCAGCGCAAGCATGTCAAAAGTTATTTGACGGATTTTTTGTTTTCTCCAGCCCGCGCCAACTCGCCGGTTAAAAGCCTCTCAGGTGGAGAGAGAAACCGTTTGCTCTTGGCACGTCTTTTTGCCAGACCGGCCAATGTCTTGGTGCTCGATGAACCCACCAACGACCTCGACATCGACACCTTGGAGCTGCTTGAGGAGTTGATTCAAAACTACACGGGTACGGTCTTCATCGTGAGCCACGACCGCGCCTTCATTGACCAAGTCGTCACCAGCACCTTGGTGTATGAGGGGCCTGGTCAGTGGCGCGAGTACGAAGGCGGCGTCCAAGATTGGCTCACCCAATCTGAACGCGCCAAGGCACTGGCGGCGCAAGCCGCCAACACCTCACCCCCGCTCAGCCAAGAGACCCCCCACCCCAAGGGGGGAGCTCAAGCCGCCACCCCCAAAAAACCCACCACCAAGCTCTCCTACAAAGAGCAGCGCGAGCTCGACGGCCTGCCAGCGCTCATGGGTGCGCTTGAACAAGAGCTGCAAGAACTCCAACAAGCCCTCTTGGATCCTGAGATCTTTGTCAAAAACGCGCCTTTAGCGACCGAGAAAATGAAACGCGTGGACCAACTCGAGACCCTGCTGCTCGAGCACCTGGAGCGCTGGGAAGACCTGTCTCAACGCTGAACCCCAACCGGGCTGCACCATCACTCCTCAGTGCTGAGGCTCGCAAGCGGCATGCGGATCAATTCCAAGAGCATCTCTCGAAGACCCTGGCCCGCCTGTGCGAGCAACTTCTCGCCCTTGTCGGCACTGGCAAGCCTGGCATCCCCCATGGCGCCTTGCACGTTGTAGTCCTGGGCGTGCCAGCCCAATTTGGCCGAGTGGCCGTTGCCCAAAATCGCATACTGGGCGGCCCGCTCCTGGGAGCGAGATGCAAAGTTTTGCACGAAAGCGCTGCGAACCTGGGCTGAATCGAGGGCCATCATCATCGAGGTCTCAATCGCTCCACCATGCACGCCAAAGCGGTGCTCCTCCTCGCTAAAGAGAGCGCGCACTTGGGCAGTTTGGGGCAATTGGTACCAACTGCTGGTAAAGACCATCAGCCGCGCGCGCCCTCTGAGCTCGCGTGCCACCACATCCATGAGGCCCGCGTGTCCGCCATGGGCGTTGAAAAACAACAACTTTTTAACGCCCGCTTTGGCCACGCACTCACCCAGTTCAATCCAAGACTTCATGACCAACTCGGGCGACCAGGTGAGGGTGCCGGCAAAGGCGTGATGCTCACTGCTCAGCCCAATCGTTTGGGTGGGCAGCACGAGCACAGGATCTTGCTCATCGAGTTGAGCCAGGGCATGCTGCACAACACCGTCGACAATGCACGCGTCCACACTCAGAGGCAAATGCGGGCCGTGTTGCTCGGTTGCCCCCAGTGGAATCACCGCCACGGCGCGATTCGCATCCAATTGAGCAAACTCGGGGCTCGTCCAGTCGGACCAATATTTCGATGGCATGCTTGACTCCTCGTCTCAGGCTGATGGGGTAGGCTGGCCCCCAGGGTGGCAGCAGCGCTTGCCAAAGAGGGCCATGGTGGCCATTGTCGCGCAGGAGACCCGCGTTGTTTTGATCTCACCCCAAGTGCTGAGCGCCATTGAGCATTTCCCCTAAAGCGTTTTCTCTTTTGCCCATGATACAGTTGTCAGCCATCCTCGATGGGGTCTCGGGCCAAGGCATGCCGCATTGGCCAGCACCCATGGTGGCGGCACCCCGGCTGTTCAACATTGTGCAGACCTCCCAGCTCGCTGGATGGATTCCTTTTTCTCTCACCCAAGTTTTCCCTCATGTTTGCACCCCTTCTCAACGACACCTTTATCAAAGCCTGCTGGCGCCAAGCCACCGATCACACCCCCGTTTGGCTCATGCGCCAAGCGGGTCGTTATTTGCCCGAGTACTGTGCCACCAGAGCGCGCGCTGGCAGCTTCATGGGCCTGGCCACCAACGTCGACTACGCCACCGAGGTGACCTTGCAGCCTCTCGAGCGCTACCCCTTGGATGCCGCGATTTTATTCAGCGACATCTTGACCGTGCCCGACGCGATGGGCCTGGGCTTGAGTTTTGCTCAAGGCGAGGGTCCGCGTTTTGCTAAAACCGTGCGCGATGAGGACAGTGTTGCAGCCCTGCGCGTGCCCGACATGAACCAGCTCAAATACGTCTTCGATGCGGTGACTTCGATACGCCACGCCCTCCAAGGTCGAGTGCCCCTCATTGGGTTTTCGGGCAGTCCTTGGACCTTGGCGTGTTACATGGTCGAGGGCGGGGGCTCCGACGACTACCGGCGGGTCAAAGAGCTCATGTACAGTCGCAGCGACTTGATGCACCGAGTCCTCACGGTCAATGCCGATGCGGTGGCCCTTTATTTGAACACCCAAATTCAGGCCGGCGCGCAAGCGGTGATGATCTTTGACAGCTGGGGTGGCGTCTTGGCCGATGGGGACTTTCAAACTTACAGCTTGGCCTATACCGAGCGCGTGCTGTCTCAACTCATCAAAACCCATGACGGTGTCGAGATCCCCAGAATCGTCTTCACCAAAGGCGGTGGCCTGTGGCTCGACGAGATGAAACACCTCGATTGCAACGTCTTGGGGCTCGATTGGACCGTCAACCTTGGCCGTGCCCGACAACAAGTGGGTGGGACGAGTGGCGGCCCAGGCAAAGCCCTGCAAGGCAATTTGGACCCCAATGTGCTTTTTGCGCCCCCGCCCATCATTGCGCAAGAAGTCATCAAGACCTTGGAGTCTTTTGGCGCTCCCCACCAAGACCCCAACGCTTCGGGCCCGAGCCTGATTTTTAATCTCGGACACGGCATCAGCCAGTACACACCGCCTGAACACGTGAGCACCTTGGTGCACACCGTGCATGAACACTCCAAGGCCATGCGCGCGAGAAAATGAATTGTTAAGCATTCATATTGTCTCTGTTTGACGACCACATGAATGCTTTTTTTGATAAAATAGACCCCTTAGTGAATCTACTTATGCACATTTATGGTGTTGCGGTGCAAGGGCTTAAAATATAAATGTAAAAATTGAGTAACTATTTTTAACTTGTTGTTTTATAACAGGTTTTTTATTTGCTCTTTTTTCAGGCAAGGAACACGCAAGCCCCAAGCCACGTGCCTTGGGTGTCTTTTTTTTGATCCTATCAACAAAGTTATCCACAGAAATTGTTGATTCACATGAAATCGTCTAAAAATCATAGACTTAGTGGATTTATTCAAACCTTTGTTGAGAAAACCTTTCTAACTCCCCCCTTGACATGCCCCATATTGTTTCGGTCCTGGTGCCCACTCCCAAGCAAAGCCATTTGCCCGATGCGCTGAGTTATTGGGCTGAAAACGATCTGTGCGCGGGCACCTTGGTCAAGGTGCCTTTGGGGCCGAGGGAGGTGCTTGGCATCGTCTGGCACGCGTCGACTGCGCCCCATGAGCCCAAAGCGGGAGCGCGAACAACAGATCTCAAGTGGATCTCCTGCGTCATTGAGGGCTTTCCGGCCTTGAGCCAGGGTTGGCTCGAGCTGGTGGCCTTCAGTGCCCAGTACTACCAGCGCTCGCTTGGCGAAGTGGCACTCTGGGGCATGCCGCCACAGCTGAAAAACTTAAGCGCCCAACAAATTCAAAAACGCCTCGAGCGTTGGCAGCAGCAGTTGAGCCCTCCCTTGGGGGCAAAAGCACGCCCAGCCACCAACAAGCGCTCACGCGCGTGTGCAGCGCAGGATCCCGTCGCCCTTGACACCGCCCCACAGAGCACACCCGCCAGAGTACTCGCAACGCCCCCGCTTTTGAGCGCGGAGCAGCAACAAGCGCTCAATGACATCGGCGCAAATCCCGGGCCTTTTTTGCTGTTTGGAAGCACCGGTAGCGGCAAAACCGAGGTCTATTTGCAAGCCATCCAGGCCTTGTTTGAGCGCGACTCGCTCGCTCAAGCCCTCATCATGGTGCCCGAGATCAACCTCACCCCGCAACTCCAAGCGCGGGTGCGCGAGCGCTTCGCCCCCCTTTGGGGAGAGCACAGCATTGTTTGCTTGCACAGTGGCCTCACCCCCGCACAGCGACTCAAGAGTTGGCTTGCGGCCCACTTTGGCCAAGCCCGGGTGGTGCTGGGTACGCGGATGTCGATTTTTGCGTCCATCCCGCGGCTTCAAATCATCATCGTCGATGAAGAGCACGATGTGAGCTACAAACAACAAGAGGGGGCACGCTACTCGGCGCGCGATCTGGCGGTCTACCGCGCGCGCTTGGAAAACGCACGGGTAATTTTGGGCTCGGCCACGCCCTCTTTGGAGAGTTGGCACCACAGCCAAGCAAGCACAGTCCCGGGCGTGAAGCCCCGCTATCAACTCGTGGCCATGCCCTCGCGCATTGGCAACGCCAGCTTGGCGCAGGTGCACCGAGTGGACATGAACCACCAGCCGCGCAAAACCGTTTTTTCCATCCCCTTGCTCAAAGCCATCGAGTCACGGCTAAAAGCGCGCGAACAAGTCCTCATTGTTCTCAACCGCCGAGGCTATGCGCCCGTTCTTCAATGCAACAGCTGCGGCTGGAAGACGCGCTGCCAGCACTGCAGTGCCTTCAAAGTCTTTCACAAACTCGACCGCACGCTCAGGTGCCACCATTGCGGCCAAACCGAGCGCGTGCCCAAAGCCTGTCCGGTGTGCGCCGACCAAGACATCGGCATGTTGGGGCTGGGCACACAACAACTGGAAGAACAACTGCAAGCGGCCTTGCTCAGCATGGGGCAGGAACTCGGGCGGGAGATGACCATTGAGCGCATCGACGCGGACTCCACCCAAGCCAAAGGCAGCTTAGAAGAACGTTTGGAGCGCATGCACGCCGGAGACATCGACGTCCTCATTGGCACGCAAATGATCGCCAAAGGCCATGACTTCAGACGCGTGACTTTGGTGGCGGCCATCGATGTCGACCAAGCCTTGTTCTCCAACGACTTTCGCGCTTGTGAGCGACTCTTTGCCCTGCTCATGCAAGCGGGCGGGCGAGCGGGTCGGGACGCCCACCTCACCTTGGCCAGGCCTTCTGAGATGTGGCTCCAAACCCACCACCCCAAACATGCCCTTTTTGAAGCGCTCAAAACCCACGATTATGTGCGTTTTGCCACCGATCAATTGCGCGAAAGAGCATTGGCCAACATGCCCCCGTTCAGCTCACAGGCCTTGATTCGCGTTGAAGCACGCACGGCCCATGCGGCACTGGGGTATTTGAATGAGCTCCACACCCAGGGCAGTAGTCTCCTTCAAGAAGCCTCTGAGCTTGAGCCAGGCTCGTCATTTGAGGATATTTTTCTCTACAGCGCTGTTCCCATGCAGATGCAAAAATTGGCCAATGTCGAGCGCTATCAGTTGCTCATAGAGTCGAGCTCGCGCGCGCATTTACAGCGCTTTTTGCGGCGTTTGCATGAGCCCCTGCGAGCCTTGAAGAAAAAGCACCCTGGGGTGTTGCGCTGGGTGATCGACGTGGATCCGCAGTCCTTGTGAGCAAAGCGACTTCAAGCTCAGCGATCAAGCGCGGCCTTGATCAATGAAAAACTCAAAAACGACCAGGCGGTCGAGATCATCACAATCTTGGCAATGCGCTCTTGACGGGCACCTTGCCTGAACGCCAACAGCACCACGTTGCTGGCACTGGGCAAAGCGGCCACCAGCACCAAGGTCTCTAGGCTCAAAGGGCTGATGGGGACGCCGCTTTGCAAGACCACTTGTGCTGTGGCCCAGACCAAGAGCGGGTGAAGGAGCAACTTGATGAGCGCAATGCCCGCCACCCCATCAGACTGGGGAGCAGGCTGGGTCACCTTCACCTGAGCGAGCACCCCGCCCAGCGCAAACAAAGCCGTGGGAGAGGCCGAGCGCGCCAACATTTCGAGCGTGCTATCGATGGGTTGGGGCAAACTCCAGCCTTGCGCTGAAGCGGCGGCCCCCACAATGATGGCCCAAGGCAGCGGGTTGGTGAACACGTTTTTAGCAAGCGCTACAGATTGCTGCAACAAGCTTGGGGTCCGCACCGAACCCACCATCCCCCCAGACAGGGCAATGCAAAGCGAGGATGTGAGCACCATGTCCACCCACAAGGTGAGCATGACGGGGCCGCTGGCGGCAGAGCCCAGCAAGCTGATCAACAGGGGCAGACCCAAAAAACCCGAGTTCGGAAACACCGCCACCAACGCCCCCATGGCGCAGTCCCCGCTTGCCAAACCCCAACGCCGTGACAAGCCCCAGGTGAGTGCGATCAAGATCAAGGCGCTTGAGACGTACACGATCAACAAGACGGGGTCCACGATGGTGTGAATGGGCGTGTTGGAGCCCAAACGCCAAAGCATGCATGGCAGCGCAAAGTACAGCACATAAGCGTTCAATCCCGTGACAGCCGTCTCGGGCAACAGTTTTTGCCGAACGGCCACAAAGCCGAGCAAAACCAGGGCAAAAAAAGGTGCGGATAGGTCAAGAGTTTGGAGCATTTTTGCGGTGCGCCCGTTATGATCGGACTCTTTTTCTTGAATTGTTTGTTCTATGTCCTCGGGTCTCAATTTATCCCAACACGAAGCGGTCAACTATACACAAGGACCCTGTTTGGTCATTGCTGGTGCAGGATCTGGAAAAACCCGGGTGATCACTTACAAAATCGTGCGACTGATCCAATCGGGCCTGGCGCCTGAGAAAATTGCCGCCATCACCTTCACCAACAAAGCGGCCACAGAGATGATGAGCCGCACCAAGCAGCTGTTGGGACAAAAAGGCCAGCGCGTGATGGTGAGCACCTTTCACTCCTTGGGCGTGCGCATCTTGCGCCAAGAAGGCCACATCCTGGGGCTCAAGAAGAACTTCAGCGTCCTCGACAGCGACGATGTGCTTTCACTCATCAAGGATGCGAGCGGGAGCACCGATTTAGCCGGCGCTCGGCGCACCCAATGGGCCATCAGCGCGCTCAAAAACAACGGCCTCAACGCCCAACAAGCCGCGGCCAGCGCACAAAACGACGCAGAGCGCGAAGTTGCCACCATCATGGCCCACTACCAAGACCGGCTGAGCGCTTACCAAAGCGTGGATTTTGATGATTTGTTGGGGCTGCCTTTGATGCTGTTTAAAAACAACGCAGACGTCAGGTCACGCTGGCAAGAACAAATTGGCCACCTCTTGGTCGATGAGTACCAAGACACCAATGTCACCCAGTACGAGCTGCTCAAGTACTTGGTGGGCTACCCTGAGCGCCAAGACGCCCGCTTCACCGCGGTGGGTGACGATGACCAGTCCATTTATGGGTGGCGGGGGGCGACGCTGGACAACTTGAAAAAACTCCCCCTTGAGTTTCCTCAACTCAAGGTGATCAAACTCGAGCAAAACTACCGCTCCACCAGTGCCATTTTGCGCGCGGCCAATCGGGTGATCGAGTCCAACCCCAAGCTCTACCCCAAAACCTTGTTTTCTGAACTCGGTGAGGGCGAGCCGGTGCGCGTCGTTCAAGCCCAAAACGAAGAGCACGAGGCCGAGCGCATGGTCGCTCGCGTGCAGTCGCTGCGCGCTGGGGCCTTGGTCGCACAAGGCTCCACAGGGCCGCTGGAGTGGCGAGACTTTGCGGTGCTCTACCGCGCCAATCACCAATCGCGGATTTTGGAGCAGGCTTTGAGAAAAGCCCAAATTCCCTACAAAGTCTCAGGCGGGCAGAGCTTTTTTGACCGCGCAGAAATCAAGGATCTTTGTGCTTGGCTGCGGCTCATGGTCAACAACGAGGACGACCCGGCCTTTCTGAGAGCCATCACCACGCCCAAGCGTGGCATTGGCCACCAAACCCTGCAGCAGCTCAGCAGCTTTTCGAGTCAATACAAATTGAGCCTCTATGGTGCCCTCTTTAGCCACAGCCTGGAAGCCGCCTTGTCGAGTAAAGCGGTGGCGGGGCTCAAAGAATTCGGTCGCTTGGTCAACGACTTGGAGTACAAGGCCCGCCACATTGAGGGCCAAGAAGGGGCGGCACAATTTTTCAAAGACTGGCTCGCAGACATCGGCTACGAAAAGTTTCTGCTCGAGCACGAGGACCATGAAAAACAAGCGGTGGCGAGATGGGGTCATGTGCAAGATTTTTGCGCCTGGGTGGCGTCTCGCTGCGGCGGTGTGAGCGAGAGCTCGGGAGCGGGCACGCTCACGAGTGAGCGAAAAAATCTATTCGAAGTGATCCAAACCATCTCCATTCTCTCGACCCTCAGTGAGGGTGAAAAAGACCAAAATGTGCTGACCCTCTCGACCTTGCACGCCGCCAAAGGCCTGGAGTGGCCGCATGTGATCTTGGTGGGGGTGAGCGAAGGGCTTTTGCCGTTTCAGTCCGAGAGCGAGTCCAAGCAAGAAATCGACCCCGACATCTTGGCGGCCCGACTTCAAGAAGAGCGACGTCTCATGTACGTGGGGATCACCCGTGCGCAGCGCTCGCTTTGCGTGAGCTGGAGCCAAGCGCGAAAGAAGGGGCGTGAATCGGTGGCCGTCAAACCCAGCCGTTTTATTGCAGAGATGGCGCTCGAGGCAGAAAAAACACAAGAAGATCCCAGAGAGCGACTCAAAGCCTTGCGAGCAGAGTTTGCCAACCGCATTGCGCTGGAGCAAACCACCCCGCCTTGATGGGCGCCCCCCCCAGCATGGATTGGAGCGCGATGCCTTCAAGGGGTTGCCCACTGAACCTTAGCGTTGCTTTGTGCACGCTTGGATGAAAAGAGCAGCGCGCTTTACGCCACGGCTGGGATGGTCGGCAAACGCAAGTCGTGGCGGTTGATTGAGCTCACGATGGCTTTGATGGATGCGCTCACGATATTGGCATCGATGCCTGCGCCAAATTTAGAGCCCGGGGTTGCCTCCACGGCGGTCTCGATCACCGCAATGGCCTTGGCATCCGCGCCCGAGCCAATGGAGCGCTCCTCGTAGCTCAAAATGGTCATGGGCAAATTCAAGGCGTCCAAGGTGGCCTCAATGGGTCCGTTACCCGTGCCTTTGAAGACTTGGCTGTGGCCCTCGATTTTGAGGGTGATCGCAATGTCTTGCGTGAGACCATTGTCAATCAAATGGTGAGACTGGTACTCGAACGCATGGCCGGCTTGAATGATGTCGATGTAGGTGGATTGAAACACTTGGTAGAGCTCTTTGGCTGTGATCTCGGTTTCGGACTGATCGGTGATTTTTTGCACCACGCTGCTGAATTCCACGAGCATCCTGCGGGGTAAGACGACGCCGTAGTTGCTCTCCAACAAGTAGCCAATCCCGCCTTTGCCTGACTGGCTGTTGACACGGATGACGCTGTCGTAGTTTCTGCCCAGATCAGCCGGGTCAATGGGCAAATAAGGCACTGTCCACACCGCCTTGCCCTGTTGGTGATGAAAGCCTTTTTTAATGGCGTCTTGGTGTGAGCCTGAAAAAGCGGTGAACACCAAGTCCCCCACATAAGGGTGGCGGGGATGGATGGGGAGTTGGGTGGCTTGTTCGACCACATGGGCCACGGCATTGATGTTGGAAAAGTCCAAATTCGGGTGCACGCCTTGTGTGTACAAATTGAGGGCCAAGGTGACAATGTCCACATTGCCACTGCGCTCCCCATTGCCAAATAAACAGCCTTCAATGCGATCTGCACCGGCCATTTGGGAGAGTTCGGCGGTGGCGACACCGGTGCCGCGGTCGTTGTGCGCATGCACGGAGAGCACAACGTGCTCGCGCGACTCGATGTGTCGGTGCATCCACTCGACACTGTCGGCAAAGACATTGGGGGTGGTGTTCTCCACGGTGCTGGGCAAATTGATGATGATCGATCGACCTGGACCCACGCCCCAAGCACGGATGGCGGTATTGCACGCCAGGAGGGCCACATCGAGCTCTGTGGCCGAAAACGTCTCCGGCGAGTACTGCAGCGTCCAATGGGTTTCGGGGTGCTGAGCGGTGATTTCCTTCAAATAAAGCACATGCTTTTCAATCAAGGCCATCACTTCAGGCACGCTCATGCCAAACACAATCTCTCGCCAGGCCGGGGCGGTGGCGTTGTACAAATGCACGATGGCCGACTTCGCACCTTTCATCGATTCCACCGTCTTGTCAATCAAGTCCTCGCGCGCTTGCGTGATGACCATGGGTGTCACGTCGCTTGGAATATGGCCGTCTTCAATCAAGGTTCTGGCAAACTGGTAGTCAATTTCTGAGGCCGACGTGAAGCCGATCTCAATCTCTTTGAAACCCACCTTGACCAATTCTTTGAAAAACTCGAGCTTGGTCTTGCCATTCATGGGCTCGAACAAGGACTGGTTGCCGTCTCGCAAGTCGGTGGACAGCCATATGGGCGCGCGGGTGATGGCCTGATCAGGCCAGGTGCGGTCGCTCAGTTGGATGGGTCGAAAAGGAATGTATTTGGTCGACGGGTTTTTCAGCATGTCAGGTCCTCAGCGCTTGGTTAGAAGCTCTATTGTAGGGATTTGAATGAGCAAGCGATTGCGAAATACGCTACCAATCGTGCCATTAAAGCAATATAATTTCAATAAAGCGATAATATATTTACTTTAAATTCAATTTTCTAATACTTATTGGAATCCCATGACTTCCAGCCTTCTAGACCGTTTTGACAAAGCAATCTTGCGCCTACTCCAAACCCAGGGCCGCATGAGCAACCAAGATTTGGCCGAACAAGTGGGTTTGTCACCGTCGCCTTGCTTGCGACGGGTGAAGGCTTTGGAAGATAGCGGCATCATCACCGGCTACCGAGCTCACTTGGATGCGAAAAAAATCAATTTGGGACTGACCGCCCTCATTCAAATTTCCATGGACAAGCACACCCCAGAGCGGTTTGAGCATTTCGAGAAAGAAATCAAAGCCATTCCCGAAATCTTGGAGTGTTTACTGATCACCGGCCAAAGTGCTGACTATTTGCTCAAAGTGGTGGTCAAGGACTTGGACGACTATCAAAAGCTCTTGCTGACCCAAATCACCAAAATTCAAGGGGTGAGCGGCGTGCATTCGAGTTTTGTGCTCAACAAGGTGGTGGATCGCAGCGCCTTACCCGTCGCCTAAATCGGGGCCCTATCAGCCAAAGGAATGCAGGCCAATGGCATTGCCTTCCAAGTCGCCAATGATGGCGATGAAGCCGTCTGCGCCTATGCTCCACTTGTCGCGGTGTATGGGCGCTCCAAGCACCCGAGCACGCTCGAGGACCACGGCACAATCGTCCACATGAAAATACACCAAGGTGCCCTGCACCGACGGCAGGCGCTTGGGGTGCTTCATGAGGGCCCCCATGGCGCCAAAACCGGGCATCCCGCCGGGAAAACGGTAGGCTTCGAAGTCACCCGGTGAGGCCTCGGGTGTCAACTCGATGCCCAAGACGGCTTCATAAAATGCCTTGGCCCGCGGCAAGTCATTGACATAAATCTCAAACCAAGTGACTGGATTTCTCAATGGGTTCATGGCTCCAACGCTCCCCTGATGCCGAACTGTTTGTGAATTCTAGCGCTGGCGAAACCACTTCGTGATCACGAACTTTTCGCCTTCGAGCACCGGCATGCCCGCGTGCAGGGTCTGGGGGTTGACGTCCCCACTGGGCGTCAAGTTGTTCCACACCACGGCCATGCCTCGTCTGGGTCTGATGGTCTTGTTGATCGCCACAAAATGCGTGCCGCCACCTTGCTCCACCTCATTGAGGTAGACCATGAAGGTCCAGGTTCGGTTGCCCCGAGTCGCAGCAAACTTGGCGTACTCCTCGCTTTGGGGGGTGAAGAAGTCCGTGTGCGCTTTGAATTGCTCGCCCACACGGTAGCGCTGCAGCTGCGTGCCCTCAGACAACCCCATCGGCAGCCCCATGGCTGCAGAAATCTTTCGATCCATCGCCTCGACCAAAGGGTGCTGCAACAAGGCCAGATCGCAGGTATGGCTGGTTCTAAACGACAAATCGACATAAGTTTGATCGGCTTGCAATTGCACCGTACCGGGCAAAGCGTCTTGCACGTCTTGGTCGGGCAAAGACACCGTGGACGCGCGCAGATGACCTTGTCCCAATTCAATGATGTCTTGACACTCCGCGGGCGACATGAAGTCCGCTATCAAATACAACTGCAGCTTCGGGGTGATGACCTGAGAGGCCAAGAAGGGGTTCGCCGGGTCTTGCAAAAAAACAGGCTGCGCGTTGCTGCTCTCGCCACGAGCCTCGCCACTTTGAGTCCTCTCGACAGGCGCCAGCGCCAAGCTCAGAGGGGAGTCTTGCCGCAAAACAGCTCGCGCATGGTAAACCATGGGGGTGGATGCCGCCCGCCCAAGGGCAGACGCACTGGCCAGGACGCCTTGCGTCAAAACCTGCTCAACCGAGACGGGGTCAAAGGCATTTTGAAGCAAGATGGCTTTGACGCCAGCGGGATCACAACCCCGTGCCAAATTCTCCTGGGTCCAAGTGAGCCAATCTTGGTGATGGTCGAGACGTTTGAGGTGGTGCATGGTCGATCATCCTAAGGGGCGTTTTTTTGTAAAACATAGTACAAACCCATCACATCGCTGCCCAGGTTTTGACGAATGCGTGCGGTACTCACGCCAAGGACATCATAGCCATGCTCACTGGCCAGCGCATCGCAATAGCGCTTGGAGTGCTTAAAGCGCATGGTGTTGGGGTAGATCGAAAAACTCGCGCCTTCTTCCTCTTCCACGGTGAAGGCAAAATAACCCTCTGGCTTCAATACACGACCAACACCTTGGAAAACCGCGCCCAGGTCGCCCAAATAAATGAAGACATCCATGCTCACGACCACCTCAAAAGTCTGGTCGGTTTGATTTAAAAACTCAACGACATCGGATTCAAAAAGCGAGCTGTAGATATTTTTTTCGCGAGCCTTCTCCAGCATTCGACTCGACAAGTCCACACCAACGAGATTGTGGGCAAAGGGGGTCAACACCCCACCACTCAAACCCGTGCCACAGCCCAAATCCAAAATGGCGTAAGGGCCACGCTTCAAATGAGCTTGCAACTGGGCCAACATCAACGCGGGGCCTTGATAGCCCAATTCGTCCACCAGTTGTCGCTCAAAATAAGCCGCATACTGGTTGAACAAATTGCTGACAAATTGCGCTGGGGGCGCCTCGTTGAAGGTCTCACTCTCCAAGGCTTGCAAAATATACTCGGCCTCAACTTGGCGCTGAAAGCCCGCGCGGATGCACTGCACGATATCGGCCTTGGCCAGGGCGAAGTTTTCTTGCTGAAAATAGAGATGGGCGCGGTGAAAATACGCGTCAGCAAAGTCTGCATTGAGCTCAATGGCTTTGGAAAAACTCTGCAAAGCCCACGCAAACTGTTGCAGCTCAAAATACAACTGGCCCAAATTGAAATGACTCGCCTCATAGTTGGGGTCGATTTCAATGGCCTGGTCAAAACTCTGCTTGGCGTCTTGGTACTTCCCCAAGGCTTTGAGAGCACTGCCCAAATTGGAATGGGTGGGAGCCGTGTGAGGGTTCAAGGCGAGCGCGCGTTGATAGCTCTCAACGGCCAATTCCAACTGCTGGGTCTCTTGGTAAAGCACCCCCAAATTCAAATGTGTCATGTGAAAGTTGGGCTCAATCCCTAAAGCGCTTTGGTAACTCTCGAGCGCCAACTCAGGGCGGCCGAGTTGCTTTAAAACATGACCACGGTTGGTGTAGGCTTCAAAGGACTGCGGGTGCTGGGCCAAGAAATTATCGTAGTGCTCCAGCGCCTTCTCCCATTGATTGAGGTCACTGTGCGCTTGACCCAAGTAAAAGTTGACGGTGCTCATGTTCAAATCGATGGCATGCGCGCGCTCCAAGTCTTGCAACGCGTGATCGGCTTGCTTTAAGGCCAAGAACAACTGCCCTCTTTTGAGCAGATAGGGTGCACTGCGGGGCTGAGCTTTTAAAGCCTGATCCAAGCAGTCCAGCGCTTGAGGTAAACGCCCCAATTTCATGAGCAAATTGCCCTGGTTGAATTGGGCAACGGCATGCTGGGGCTTGAGTGCCGTGGCTTGGGCGTAGCTGCTGAGCGCCGCATCGAGATCGTTCAAGCGCTCTTGCACCACTCCCAAATTCACCAGCCCATCGAGATCTTGGGGATGATGGGCCAAGATCTCTAAAAAACAAGCCCTGGCTTTCTCGAGCTCGGCCAGTTGTGACCACAATATACCCAGCGGGTTCAAGATTTTGGGGTGGTGAGGCACCACCTCCAATAAGACTTGGTAACGCGCGCGAGCCAAATCGAGCTCACCTTTTTGATGCAAGGCCTGCGCTTGGAGCAACTGGCCCTCAAAAGCCGAGTTTGCCGTGAGCTTACCCACCGGGGGTTTTCTGGCTTGGGGTTTCATGAAAAAGTCCTTGGCCAGTCTGCGCTTCAGAACAAGGGACTCATGCCTTGGGTGCGCTTGACGTCTGCTGTGGGTTCAGAGCTCAAAAACCGGAAAAAATCTTGAACCGCTTGGACCCGCTCCACTTGCGGGGACAAGCCGCTGGGGATGGCCGCGCAAAAGGTGGTGATGAAGGCCACATCGGGAGGCAATTTGCCAAGGATTTCGATACCAGAGAGTGCAATCAACTCACTCAATTGCTGAAACCCAAGCGCGACTTCTCCCCTGGCCACCAAAGACCCCACGGGTTTGCCTGGCGGGGGCACCACCAAACGGGTTTTGATGACATCCAGCACCCCCCAGCGCTCAAACAACTTCTCCAAATACACCCCACTCGGGCCCGTCGAGTAACTGATGCTGGCGCTGGCCAAGACCGCGGCCTTGAGGGTTGCCTCATTGGTGATAACAGGGGCCGAGGAGCCAGCGGGAATGGCCATCGCGATCTCGGACTCAACCCAATCATGGGGGCTGTCGGCCATGACAAACCCAGCCTCTTTAAGCCGCCCAATGGCGTCCGATGCGAGCAGCACCATATCAAAGGGCTCGCCTTGTTGAATTCGCTTGGCTGCATCCACCCCCCCGACCGATTCAATCTCAACCGAGACCCCTGTCTGACGCTGGTAAGACTGCGTCAATTCAGACAACACCGATTTGGTGGCCATGGAAGAGATGCCACGCAAGACTAAATTTTGATTCATAGAAGGCTCCAGCCGTTGAGTCTTCGATTTTAGCCATGCCTGGGGGAAAATCGATCTGAGGCACGCTAGACCGATTGGAGCGCGTCAATTCCCACTTGCCAACAGAGCAAATCGATCAAATCAAGCGTCGTCTCGTCATGCGCCCATTGTCAACGTGGTTGATGGTTTGGCGCCGTGTGGGGATCACCCACTTGGACACTCTGCGAGAACAACGCAAGAGCCTTCGTTCTCAACTTGAACACACTCTCAACCAAGTGGGTGTGATAGTTGAAGCGCCCATTGATCGCGTGCGCCTATTGAGTCGAACGCGCCTGGTTCACCCTTCGAGTGAGTCAGTCTTGATGCGAACTCAACTCCACACGAGAGTCATTTCGTTTTCGATATTTGGGGGATTCAGATCGCCAAATCGCCTCTCAATTGATCGATTCGGTCAAAGTATTTTTTGGCGTAATCCATCACTTGAGGGTCCGTGGGATGGTCCACCGTTTCAACGCCAACAATTTTTTTGGCTATTGATGGATCATGAGCCATGGCGTGCTTGGACAATTCATGTTTTGCCGAACCTGGGCCGATGATCAAAATCTCATTGACTTGCGACACAGCAGCAATGACTTTGTGAAAGAACTCATGGTCTTTGGGTGCATTGCCATTGCCCACTTCGTTGGCTTTGTGGTGCAAATGTATGTGTTTGGATTGGCTTTTGATCAATTCATTTTTGGATGAATCAAAATAAAGAACATGGGCTTCATGGTGATCAATCCAAATGACCACGTGGTTTGTTTTCATAAATTCCTGCTGATTGATTGGACAAAATCAGTATAAAACCCCCCATGTCGACCACCCTTCAATTTGATGGGAGTTGATTGATGTGGAACAAACATCAAGGGGTTGAGTTCGATACAGATCCCATTGATGAACTGAGGCCTTGACGATACCAAGGCCCTGGCCGCGCTAAGACGACGCCTTCAGTTGGGACTCATATGCGAAATCAATTTGGCGACAAAAGGGGGTTGCATGACCAGCAATTCCTCATTGTCTAGCGGACCCGTGGGATTATTGACTGACGCCAACACCAGCCCCTTATCGCAAGAGTTCAAAAATATCCTACACCAACAATTCAGAGAGTGCTCCACGCTAAAATCAAATTTAATAAGCGCTGACTGGTTAACTTTGTTATGCCCTCATTGTGACCACCCATGAAACAACCATCCCTGACAACATTGCACTTTCTGGTGGCTTCGGGCATGTAGATCGATCAAGAAAGGATCTTCTTATTCTCGGATACCATCAATCGACATAAACTTGAACAATTATTCCGATATTATCGGCAAATCATTACTGAGTTGGACACCGAGACTTGTACTTTTTGCATGGTTTGGCAATACCATTGTGGTGACCCAGAAACCATCCGCATACTCATCAGCATTTTTCTTTCGATTTCAAATAAGCTCAAACATCAGTAGATCTATCGATATAGACTTGAGATTTGTATTTTTGATACCCAATTTCATTGAACTCATCAGGCAAATTGACCCTTGGTCTATTTTTTCAAAAAACCGATTGTTAACCAATGAACTCTAAATTTAGATTATTTCTGATAGACCATCAAGCTAGTCTCATTATCTTATTCATCGGGTTTTCAATTTCCATTTTTATTTCCTTGTCTGCTCAAGAAAAAGAGGATCTCAAAATCAAGAGCGAGTTTTCCAATTCGGTTCAGACCTATTACTCCTCTTTGAATGAAAGTTTTACCAAAAATATATTGCTGGTGCGTTCTTTACAGTCCTATTTCTCCAATTCTCAATCCATCAATCCCGAGTCTTTTAAAACATACACCCGTCTTTTGCTCAATTATTACCCTGGTGTTCAGGCCTTATCTTGGGTACCGAAAGTACCCCATGCTCAAATTAAAGATTTTGCCAAGCAAGCGCAACAAAACAACCCCAAGTATTACGTCAAGGAGCGGACCCAGGATGGCAAAGATGTAGCAGTGAGTGAGCGCGAGATTTACTTTCCGGTCTACTATGTTGAGCCTTTGCTTGGGAATGAACCCGCAATTGGATTTGATTTGTACTCCAATCCTCAACGTGCGCAAAGCATTGTGCGCAGCATCGAATCAAATAACATTGCCGTAAGTACTCGAATCAAATTGATACAGGAAACAGGTTCTCAGTTTGGGATTTTGATCATTGCACCTGTTTTTGATTCATCCAGCTCAGCCACAGGCGTTGTCACTGGTGTTTTTAGATTGGGCGATGTCATCAATAATGCTGTTCATGAGCTCAATACGTTGGGACTTGATTTCACGGTTTACGAAGGAAACCAAAACTCATTGGACACCAATTTATTCAGTCGAAGAACCGGGTATCCAGATCAATCGATGAAGGGCAACTTGGATTACTTCAATCAAGACTTTAAATTGGTGGAGTATCGACAATTTCAAATCGGCGACAAAGTCTGGGAAGTCAAATTCACGCCTGCATACGACGCCTACAAAAATAACAAAACATTTTTCTCCTGGCTTCTTCTTTTTTCAGGATTTCTCTTAACCATCACCATTGCATGGGTCAACCGCTCACAACAAATCAATGAATTTTTAAACAAAAAGTTCAGAGAAACCACCGCTCTGAACCAAGAAAAAGAGGAGTTAACGTTCAAAGTGCTTCATTCTGAAAAACTTGTTGCACTAGGTCAGCTGGCTGCTGGCGTGGCCCATGAAATTAACAATCCCATTGCCTTTGTCGCCTCCAATATCACGACGCTCAAAGAATATTTTCAAGCTTTTGAAGCGGTTTTGAATAAATACATTCAAATTCATGAAAGCATGCAACTTGAAATACAGCGTTTAGAGCACAAACTTGATCAGCAGTCTGAAGATAGGCCAATAATTTCAAAACCTGCAAGCCAAACACCTGGAAATTCTCTCGCTCTGTATTCCGTTGATCAAATGAATGAGTTCAAGAAAAAGTTGAACTTTGAATTTTTAATTGAAGACTGTCACGCGATGATGACTGAGACGCAAGAAGGTATCCAAAGGGTGAAAACCATCATTCAGGATTTGAAAGACTTTGCTCGAGCAGATGCTTCCAACAAGTGGCAGGTCAGCAATTTACACAAGTCATTGAAATCAACCTTGAATATTTTATCGAGTGAGCTCAAATACAAAGCTGAAGTTAAATTGAAATTAGGTAATATTCCTGAGATTGAGTGCATCCCTTCTCAAATCAACCAAGTCTTTATGAATTTAATTATCAATGCATCTCAAGCCATTGAAAAAGGCAAGATCGGCATGATCACCATTCGTTCTGGCGTGATTGAGTCCAGCAGCAACACGACCTTGAACGATCTGCCTGAACGCGTCTGGTTTGAAGTCGAAGACAATGGAGCGGGTATATCAGCAACAAACCTCACCAAGATATTTGATCCATTCTTTACCACCAAAGAAGTGGGCTTAGGAACGGGGCTTGGGCTGTCTGTCTCCCATGGCATTATTCTCAAACACAAAGGCGAATTGACGGTGAAAAGTGAACTCGGCAGCGGAACTGTATTTCGAATCGTTTTACCTGTATTTCAATTGAAATAATTGTCAAGAATTTCTAATTTTTTGCCCGATACCCTTTTTCGCAAATCACGGACGATCCTAATTTCATGAAAACTATTCAAGATACTGTTTTGTTATTGGTCGATGACGAGCCGCATATACTTTCTTCACTACGCAGACTTTTTATGCGCTTGGGGTATCAGATTTTGACGGCAGAAAATGGACAAGTTGCCTTCGACATGCTTAAGACCACGAGCGTTGATATGGTGATATCGGATTACTTAATGCCCGTCATGAATGGAGGAGAACTGCTCAAACGTGTTCATGCAGAGTACCCCTCAATTCCACTAATCATGATCACCGGCACGACGAAGATTTTGGATGACACTGCTGTTTTAGAACTTGCTGACATTTTCAAAATCGTTAGCAAGCCCTGGGACAATCTCGAACTCATCGAAACCGTACAAAATGCTCTAAATAAGTCTCATCCCCCGATTATTAGTTAGAGCTGATAAATGCCCATCGCCCGTTAATTGGGAAGAGCCAGAGCCTATTGCTAGAACCGTGCGACAGTCGCGCAATAGAAAAGCGTAGCACGGTTTCCCTTGCTACGCTTTGTATATGGTGGCCTGGGGCGGAATCGAACCACCGACACAAGGATTTTCAATCCTCTGCTCTACCGACTGAGCTACCGGGCCAAGGATATATATTATAGCCTAAAGTTAAAGCCATATTATTTTTGAGCCGAAAAGTACTCAAACTCAGGATGGGCTGTGTTGTTATTGCCTCAACTGAACGCTACTTGGGGCCTACCTCGCCTTATAGCCACCATCCACGTGCCAATGAATATTGGTTCACTGTTCTATCTGTGAGAGATTGTCCGGTGTCGTTTTGAAAGACATTGTTGCCATTGGTTTGAGTGAACTTTGTCATTCACACCGTGGGAACGGTT
>CAIMTJ010000050.1 GCA_903844385.1 uncultured Burkholderiales bacterium | reverse complement strand
TTTCTGACGAGCTGCCCAGCGATCTCCAAGAACGATGTTGGCCTGCTCCCAAGCGTTGAGGTCTGCCTGTGTTGTGATGTGCACAGGCACTAGGCCTGCAGCCTCATCGGGATCAAGAGGGGTGGCCCCCGGTGCGTACTGAAATTCCATGTGCCCTATCTCACCACAATTCGCGACGCGATCCTTCAAGCAACTCTTTAACCGCGAGATCAAACTGAAGCTTGTTTAAGGGGCCATTCACGGCCTGGTCTTCAAGCGCCATGGAATGCGCGATCGGTTGCAAATGTTCTTTCGCAACGGCATGTGCTCGGTCTTGAATCTGTTGCGAAAGACTTGTTCTGGGCACCAGCGCGTACTGCAACTCACAGTCCAATGCCTGTGCCAACTTGAGAAGGGTTGCCAATGTGATGACATCCGAAGCTTCAGATGCCTCCAACTTGCGCACGCCTGCATGCGAAATACCAAGCCGCCTGGCAAAGGCCGCTGCCGACATTCCCAAAGTCTCGCGCACAGCACGAACCCAGCCCGATTTGGGTCGTGGGCACAGCTGCGCCGACTTCCAAGTGCCGAGCAAAGCTTCCATCTGCTGGAGCTGAAGATCACGAAATTGTTTGTCCATGGTACTTATGAGTTTCGTTAGATTACCCATATATTAACCTATAGGTTCCATTTATGCAATCTTTATGGAACTCAAGAGTTTAGTAAGAATAATTTAATTGAAACCTATAAGTTTCGCAAGAGAGCTTCATACTAAACCTAGGGAGCCGCCACTGTTGTGACTGTTTAGGGGTAAAAACCGGGTGGTACCCTAAGCTAAGCCTGAACGAATCAAGCGCAGCTGATCGCGTTACCCATGACGATTGTATAAAGTTCTTCGAGAGACCAGTTCGAATGACTGATCTCAGCCTTAACCGGAAGGTCGACCCATATGAACGATCATCCAGATTTGTATAGCGGCTCAGTAAAACTACTAGATGTTCAGCAAGGTTCAATTTGAGACTGGGGATCAAACCTTCAAACGCAGTTGATTACAGGTTTACGTGTGAACTGTTTATCGAATTACGTAAGGGTTGAACTGTCAATGGCTGCAGCAAATTGAAGGGAGGAGCGACGCCCCTCCCGAATAAGTATCACTGAAAATTTTCTGTAACTAACAATATGTGTTGTTCGGTCGCATACCCAAGAACCCGCAGGAACCCGCGCAAACACGCGGTAGTAGGCAAAAAAAAGCCAACCGGTTAGGGTTGGCTTTTAAGGTATTGGTGGAGCTGGGGGGAATTGAACCCCCGTCCACAAGCCTTTTTCGAACAGTTCTACATGTGTAGCCAGCTGATTTGATTCTCATTCGACCTGCCGAACAGTGGCACCCTACAGGTCAAACCAGCACCCTTTTTTCTCACAAAACCTCAAGGTACCCGAAGTTTTGCCAGCCCATATTGATTACCTTGCAGCCGGGAGGTTTTTACACCCCCTTGCCCAGCCTATCGGCCAACTGTTGCAAGGCTCACCGGATTAAGCGGCGAGTGCGAAACGTTCGTCGTTTGCAGTTAGTTTTTTTTCTGCTGATTAACGAGGTGACAGAACCTCGACATGCCCTGCGTCGCGTCCGAACCCGTGTCGAAACCAGTGCAGCCCCTAGAAACCTTATTTTAAGTCAACGCCAAACATTTGAACAGCGAAAGTGGCGTATTGATTTCATAATGCGCGCCCCAAGCCCCGGTATCGTTGGTTTCACCCCGATAACCGTAGCTTGCGGCCACACTCACCATGCCCGCTGCGTGAGCTGCTTGGATGTCGCGCAAGTCATCTCCCACATACCAACAAGCCCCACAATCCACTCCCAGTCGCCTGGCCGCTTCCAAAAGTGGCTCTGGATGCGGTTTGGCGTGGGGGGTGGTGTCGCCGCAAATGACCACGCCTGCGCTTTGAAACACCTCAAAGTGCCTGATCAAGGGGTGGGTAAAGCGCTCACTTTTATTGGTGACCACCCCCCACGCGAGACCCGCTTTGCGCAAGGTATCAATCGTTTCATTCACGCCCTCAAACACATAGGTGCGGCGCGTGAGCATTTGCTCGTACTGTGTGAAAAACTCCTGCTTCATCTCCTCATAACCAGCGCTCTCAGGGCTCAGGTCAAAGGCCAGCTTCAACAAGCCCCTGGCCCCAGCACCGCAAATGTGCCGGTAGTGCTCTGCCCCCAGTCGGGGCAAGCCTCGGATGTGGCGCATCTCATCGACTGCCCCGCCCAAATCCAAGGCCGAATCGATCAAGGTGCCATCCAAATCAAACAGCACGGCACGGGGCTTGGCAAGCTTCATGAAACACTTTTTTGGGTGGCCACCCAGTAATTGACGCTCGGGTCTTGGTTGACCCAATAGCGCCGTGTGATCGGGTTGTAGCTCAAACCGCGAATGTCTTGCTGCACCAAATCATCGGCACGACAAGCTCGGGCCAACTCACTGGGTTTGATGAATTTTTCATATTCGTGGGTCCCGCGCGGGAGCAAATTGAGCACATACTCTGCACCCACAATCGCGAACAAAAAGGACTTGGGGTTGCGGTTCAAGGTCGAGAAAAACACCCAGCCCCCCGGTTTGACCAAACGACTGCAGGAGCGCACCACCGACTCAAAATCGGGGACGTGCTCTAGCATTTCCATGCACGTCACCACATCGTATTGCCCAGGCGTCTCCTCGGCCAATGCCTCTACACTGCACTCGCGGTATTGCACCTCTTTAACGCCCGCTTCCAAGGCATGGAGTTGGGCCACGCGCAAAGATTTGCTGGCCAAATCAATCCCTAAGACGTGGGCGCCTGCGCGTGCCATCGCCTCAGACAAGATGCCCCCGCCGCACCCAACATCCAAGACCTGAAGGCCACTGAGGGAGATGAAATCCTCGATCCAAGAAAGCCGCAAGGGGTTGATCTCGTGCAAAGGGCGAAATTCACTTTGGGGGTCCCACCAGCGATGGGCCAACTCAGAGAACTTGGCCAACTCACTGGGATCAACATTGCTTTTGATGTTCATGGTGAGGGTGATCTAAAAATGGACCCAACCTCGCAAAGCTTCACCTTGCAGGGAGGATAGGGTTGAAAAGGATGGTGCCGTCAAGCGTGAGCCAGAACACCGATGAGACCATGATCGTGCAGACGACGCCACGACAGGCGTTAAAAAACCCGCCAGAAGCGGGTTCTTTAGCGTTCAAGTGAACTTCCGATCAGTTGGCACGGGTGCCCACGACTTCGAGCTCAACGCGTCTGTTTTTGGCACGACCTTGTGCTGTTTTGTTGTCAGCAATCGGTTGCTTCTTGCCTTTGCCTTCGGTGTAGATGCGATTTTTCTCAATGCCTTTACTCACCAAATAGGCTTTCACAGCCTCAGCACGTTTGACGGACAACTTTTGGTTGTAAGCGGCAGAACCCACAGAGTCGGTGTGACCCACGGCCACAATCACTTCAAGTCTGATTTGCTTGATTTTGGACACCAAGTCATCCAATTTAGCTTTGCCTTCGGGCTTCAACACGGATTTGTCAAAATCAAAGAATGTGTCAGCAGCGTAAGTGACTTTGGAGGCCACAGCTGGCGCGGGGGCTGGTGCAGCATTGGCAACAGGCGCTGGTGCAGGAGCTGCAACAGGGGCAGGTGCGGGTGCAGGAGCAGGAGCAGGCGCAGCCTTGGGGGCGGGTTGAATCGCACCATCACAGCTTGGGTCGGCTGTGGCAGGCGTCCAGTTGCTGTTGCGATAGCACTGTCCAGTTGAATTTTTCCAAGGACCCGATGCACTTTGCCAGTTGTCGTTGGCTTGTACGCTCGTGACACTCGCCACCAAACCGAAACTAACGAGAAGCATGGACCATTGATTTAATTTTTTCATATTTTTACCTCTTGGAACAAAACAAATACAACCCAAACTTCGGGTTTGCACGCCAAAGACGCGATGCAACCCAAAGCAGACGAATCATTGTGCCACACCGGTGCATGTCTTATATGAAGATGCTTTACATTGCTGATTAAAGTCAATGGCGATGATTGATCTGTTGCGACAAAGCGACAAAAAGTCGGTGCTCAATAGACATTTACAATGTCATCTTTGAATGTAGATCGGCTTGAATCAATGACCCAGTTCGCAAAAGAAACCTTGCCCATCAGCCTTGAAGACGAGATGCGTCGCAGCTACCTCGATTACGCCATGAGCGTGATTGTGGGGCGTGCTTTGCCTGATGCCCGCGATGGCCTCAAGCCCGTGCACCGGCGAGTGCTCTTTGCCATGCATGAGCTCAACAACGACTGGAACCGTCCCTACAAAAAATCAGCCCGTATTGTGGGCGACGTCATTGGCAAATACCACCCCCACGGCGACTCTGCGGTTTATGACACGATTGTTCGCATGGCCCAAGATTTCTCTTTGCGCCACATGCTAGTGGACGGCCAGGGCAACTTTGGATCGGTCGATGGCGACAACGCCGCGGCCATGCGGTACACGGAAATTAGGCTTGCAAAAATTGCCCACGAAATGCTCGCCGACATTGACAAAGAAACTGTCGATTTTGGGCCCAATTACGACGGCTCAGAAAAAGAGCCCCTGGTGCTACCCAGCCGCATCCCCAATTTGCTCATCAACGGCTCGGCCGGCATTGCCGTGGGCATGGCCACCAACATACCACCCCATAACCTCAATGAAGTGATCGATGCGTGTTTGCACCTGCTGGTCAATCCCGAGGCGAGCATCGATGAGTTGATGGGCATCATTCCCGCACCGGACTTTCCTACCGCAGGCATCATCTACGGCATCAATGGCGTCAAAGATGGCTACCGCACTGGCAGAGGCCGTGTCGTGATGCGCGCCAAATGCCATTTTGAAGACATCGACAAGGGCCAACGCCAGTCCATCATTGTTGACGAGTTGCCCTACCAGGTGAACAAAAAGACCCTGCAAGAGCGCATGGCGGAATTGGTGCATGAAAAGAAAATCGAGGGCATCAGCCACATTCAAGATGAGTCCGACAAATCGGGCATGCGTTTGGTGATTGAACTCAAGCGCGGTGAAGTGCCCGAAGTGGTGCTCAACAATTTGTACAAACAAACCCAACTCCAAGACACCTTTGGCATCAACATGGTGGCCTTGGTGGATGGACAGCCGCGCCTTTGCAACATCAAGCAGTTGCTCGACATCTTTTTACAGCACCGCCGTGAGGTGGTCACCCGCCGCACAGTTTTCAACCTCAGGAAAGCTCGCGAACGCGGCCACGTCTTGGAGGGCTTGGCCGTGGCTTTGGCCAACATCGATGAATTCATCCGCATCATTCGCCAAGCCCCCACGCCCCCCGTGGCCAAAGCCGAATTGATGACACGCTCCTGGGACAGCCAACTCGTGAGAGAAATGCTCACCCGCGCAAGACTCGATGGCCAGCCCGTCGACCCCAAAGACTATCGCCCCGATGGACTGGAAGCGAACTTTGGCATGGGCAGCGATGGCCTGTACCGCTTGAGCGACACCCAGGCGCAAGAGATTCTCCAAATGCGCTTACAGCGCTTGACCGGACTTGAGCAAGACAAGATCGTGAACGAGTACAAAGAGGTGATGGCGGAGATTGACGACTTTGTCGACATCTTATCCAAGCCCGACCGTGTCTCGGCCATCATTTCAAGCGAACTCACGGACGTGAAGCTTGAGTTTGGTCAAACCAAACTGGGTGCTCGCCGAAGTGTGATCGAGATGAACGCCCAAGATCTCGCCACCGAAGACCTCATCACCCCCACCGACATGGTGGTGACCTTGTCCCACAGCGGCTACTTCAAGAGCCAACCCTTGTCAGAATACCGAGCGCAAAAGCGCGGCGGTCGAGGCAAACAAGCCACCAGCACCAAAGATGACGACTGGATTGATCAGCTCTTTATTGCCAACACCCACGACTTCATTTTGTGCTTTTCCAACAAAGGGCGACTCTATTGGCTCAAAGTCTGGGAGGTTCCGGTCGGGTCCAGGGGCTCGCGTGGACGCCCCATTGTTAACATGTTCCCACTGCAAGAGGGTGAAAAAATCAATGTGGTCTTGCCCTTGACGGGTGAGATGAGAAGTTTCCCCAATGACCACTATGTCTTCATGGCAACCTCTATGGGCACGGTCAAAAAAACCGCGCTTGACGAATTCAGCAACCCCAGAAAAGCCGGCATCATTGCTGTGGACTTGGATGCGGGTGACTTTTTGGTGGGCGCGACTCTCACTGATGGTAAGCATGACGTGATGCTCTTTAGCGATGGCGGCAAAGCCGTGCGCTTTGATGAAAATGATGTGAGGCCCATGGGCCGAAACGCACGTGGTGTGCGCGGCATGAGCCTGGATGAAGGGCAAAGCGTGATTGCAATGCTCGTGGCCGAAGACGAGCAGCAAAGCGTGCTCACCGCCACGGCCAATGGCTATGGCAAACGCACCCCGATTGGCGAGTACACCCGGCACGGGCGTGGTACCAAAGGCATGATTGCCATCCAACAGTCTGAGCGAAATGGCAAGGTCGTGGCCGCCACCTTGGCCCATACCGATGAAGAGATCATGATGATCACCGATCGCGGCGTGCTGGTGAGAACCCGGGTGGCCGAAATCCGTGAACTCGGGCGTGCCACCCAAGGGGTCAAGCTCATTGCCCTCGATGAAGGCACACAACTCAGTGGCTTGCAGCGCATTGTGGAAAACGACGCCAGCGTCTTGGCCGAATTGGATGCCGATGACGTGGGCAATGAGCCTATTGCCGATGTGAACCCGGGTGCGTCAGATGACCCCACCAGCGTCGACCCTGTCTGAGTCTGATCGTCCCATCAGCTTGAGCGAGAGCTTAACCTTGGCCACCATTTTCCATTCATGAGGCACTTTGTTCATGCGTGCGTTTAATTTCTCTGCAGGACCCGCCGCCATGCCTTTGGAGGTGTTGGAGTTGGCCGCCCAGGAGATGACGAACTGGCACGACTGTGGCATGGGTGTCATGGAGATGAGTCACCGCGGGCGTGAGTTCATCTCAATTTATGAGCAAACCCACCAAGACCTCAAGGATCTCTTGGCTGTGCCCGATCACTTCAAGATCTTGTTCATGCAAGGCGGGGGCATTGCTGAAAACGCTGTGGTGCCGATGAATTTGAGCCGCGGGGGCAGCGTCGACTTTGTCATCAGTGGCTCTTGGAGTCAAAAGTCTTTTGTAGAAGCTCAAAAATACTGCCAAGTCCAGGCCGCTGCCAGCGCCGAGTCAGATGGCTTTCACCACTTGCCCGAGCCCAGCACTTGGCGCTTGAACCCTCAAGCGAGCTATGTGCACTTGTGCACCAATGAAACCATCCACGGCGTTGAGTGCCACGACATTCCGGACTTGAAAGCCTTGGGCGTGGACACTCCGTTGGTGATTGATTTTTCTTCCCATGTGCTGGCCCACCCCGTGGACTGGCGGCGAGTCGGACTGGCATTTGCAGGGGCTCAAAAAAACATTGGACCGGCAGGACTCACCTTGGTGATCGTGAGAGAGGATTTGTTGGGGCAAGCCTTGGCCATTTGCCCCAGCGCTTTCAACTATGCCTTGGTGGCCAAGCACGACAGCATGTTCAACACCCCACCAACCTATTCGATCTACATGGCTGGCCTCGTCATGCAGTGGCTCAAGCGTCAAACCGAGGACGACTTGAGTGGGGTTTTGGCGATACAAGCGCGCAACCAAAAGAAAGCCCAATTGCTCTACAACGCCATCGACCAATCCAGTTTTTATGAAAACCGAGTGGCCAAGAGCAGTCGCTCGGTGATGAATGTGCCGTTTTATCTCCACGATGAAAGCCTCAACGAGCGCTTTTTGCAAGGTGCCAAAGCCGCTGGGCTTTTGCAACTCAAAGGACACAAATCGGTGGGTGGCATGCGCGCGAGCATCTACAATGCGATGCCGCTCGAAGGGGTGCAAGCGCTGGTGAGCTTCATGCAGGAGTTCGAGCGCACCGCCGCTTGAGGTGGGCTTTTGGGGGTCTGGGCTTTGAAGCACCAACACCTTGTGCCGCCCTCCTCTTGCAGCGGGCAAGCTGTGCGCATGAGTCTTAGGACAACACCTCTGTGAAAATGAGGGTTTCTGCGCTTAAACTTCAAGGTGATGGAAAAACCCCCATGTTCTGAGCGGCCCCAAGCCGTGGGCTGCTCGGATGGGTCCCCTGCCCCCCCACTTTGTGCACTTCAAGCGCTTTACTTGCCCCAAGACCAACGCCCTATGACCCAGCCTATGACACCCCAGCACCACCCTGTCCAATCTGAAGATCTGGGCGCTTTGCGTGTCGAGATCGACCGGGTGGACCGCTCGCTCTTGGCTCTTCTCAACGAGCGCGCTCAGTTGGCGCTCCAAGTCGGCGAGATCAAGACCAAGGAGGGTTCGCCTTTTTTCCGCCCCGACCGGGTGGCCCAGGTGATAGAGAAAATCAAAGCCTACAATCCCGGACCGCTCGAGGCTTCGCACGTGACCCACATCTGGCAAGAAATCATGTCGGCATGTTTGGCCTTGGAGGCACCCCAACGCGTGGCGGTTTTGGGTCCACAGGGCACCTTTTGCGAAGAGGCGGCGATTGAGTTTTTTGGCTCCTCGTCCCAGCTCCTTTATTGCGCCAACTTTGACGAAGTGTTTCACGCCACCACCGCTGGACGAGCCCAGTTTGGTGTGGTGGGGATGGAAAACACCTCCGAGGGGGTAGTGGCGAGGTCACTCGATTTGTTCCTGCGCTCGAGCGTTCACGTGGTGGGTGAGGTGAGCTTGTTGGTCAAACACCATTTGCTCAGACTTGGTGACTCGCTCTCAGACATCGAAGTGGTGATGGCCCACCCGCAAGCCTTGGCCCAGTGTCAAACGTGGTTGAATAAAAATTGTCCCCAAGCCGAGCGCCGTGCGGTGAGCTCCAACGCCGAAGGGGCACGCTTGGCCAGCACCAATGCGCATTGGGCGGCCCTCGCCAGCGACCGCGCTGCCACCCAATTTGGTCTTCACATCGTGGCCCATGCAGTACAAGACGAAGCGCTCAACCGCACCCGGTTTGCAGTGATCTGTTTACCCCAAACTTTGGGCACCCCACCCCAAACCGGCAAGGACTGCACCTCCTTGGTGGTGTCTGTGCCGAACCGGCCCGGTGCGGTGCACGATCTCTTGGTGCCGCTGAAGAAAAATGCCGTCTCCATGACCCGCTTTGAGTCGCGTCCTGCCAAGTCTGGTCAGTGGGAGTATTATTTCTATATCGACTTGCAAGGTCACATCTCCGAGCCCCATGTGCACGCAGCCCTGGAGGAGCTCAAAGGACTGTGTGCGTTTTACCAAGTCTTGGGTTCCTACCCCGTGAACGATTGAGGCCAACGGGCATGCACTTTTCTCGATTGGCCCTCATTGGCTGCGGCTTGATTGGCGGCTCGTTTGCGCTGGGGCTTAAAAAGCAACAATGTGTGAGCACCGTTGTGGGTTTCAGTGCGTCAGAATCCTCCATGAACAAAGCACTGGCGCTGGGGGTCATCGACACCAAAGCCTCCAGCCTGCGTCAAGCCGTTGAGGGTGCGGATTTGGTCTTGGTGGCGGTGCCCGTGAACGTCATCGAAAACTGCTTGAGGGACATGCTTGACCATCTCTCGCCCAGCGCTTTGGTGATGGATGTGGGTTCGACCAAAGCCATGGTGGCCGAGCAAGCGATGTCCATCATGGGGGAGAGAGCCCATCAGTTTGTTCCTGCCCACCCTATCGCAGGCAAAGAGCAGCATGGCGTGGAGTACGCCAGCGCCGAATTGTTTGTCAAGCACAAAACCATTTTGACACCCATGCCGGTCAATACAACGCAGACGATTGCGCTTGCCAGCGAAGTCTGGGTTGGCCTGGGCAGTGAGGTGCTGTGCATGTCCGCTCAAGAACACGACCAGGCCTTGGCGGGCATCAGCCATTTGCCGCACTTCATCGCCTTTGCCGCAGTCAACGCCTTGAATTCGCAAGCCCATCGCGATACCTTTTGGCGCTTGGCCGGTCCAGGCTTTAGGGACTTTAGCCGTATTGCGGCGAGCTCGCCTGCAGTGTGGAGAGACATCTTTGTCTCCAACCCCGATGAGCTGCTGGTTCAATTGAAGGCGTTTCAAAATGCTTTGCAAGACTTGGAGTTGGCTTTAAAAAACAAAGACGCGAGCGCAGACCTCAAGGACTTGATTGAAGCGGCAAGCCTTGCTCGCAAAACCTGGAGTCATAGCGCTTAAAACTCATCGTGCTGCGTCATCTGGCCGCTCAGCCGATGTCCTTTTTTTTTACCCTTTGTACCTTTTTTAGCTTTTGTACATTTCGCGCCATTGACCACCCCCCCCATTTCTCTTTATTGACCCCTCTTATGTTCACCATTCCTCACCTTGACATCCCAGGCCTTGAGAGCGTCGAGGGCGTGGTTCAATTGCCAGGCTCCAAGAGCATCTCCAACCGCGTGCTGATGTTGTGCGCCTTAAGCCCAGGTCGCACTGTGGTGCACGATTTGCTCGACTCCGATGACACCCAGGTCATGCTTGAAGCACTTCAAATGCTGGGCTGCTCCACAAAGCGCACCGGTCAACGCTTGGAGATCACGGGACTCGACTTGGCGAGACTGCAAAACAAGACGCTGAGCGCCCAGGAGACCCTGCCCCTTTTTCTGGGCAATGCGGGAACGGCCATGCGCCCCCTCACTGCGGCCTTGGCCGCGCTTGGGGTGAATTGCACATTGAGTGGCATCCCGCGCATGCATGAAAGACCCATCGAGGACCTCGTGGACGCCTTGAGGCAACTGGGTGCACACATCGAGTATTTGCAAAACGAGGGGTTTCCTCCACTGCAAATTTTGCCCAGTCGCATGGTGGTGAGTTCAGCCGTGCGCGTGCGCGGCGACGTCTCGAGCCAATTCCTGACGGCCCTACTCTTGGCTTTGCCGCTGCTGAGTACGCACCAAGACATTGAAATTGAAGTGGTGGGCGAATTGATCAGCAAGCCCTATGTGCTGATCACTTTAAAGCTGCTGGCCCAATTTGGCGTGCACATTGCACGAGACGGCTGGCAGCGCTTCACCATTGCAAAGGGGTCCCACTACCAAACGCCTGGTGAGATTTACATCGAGGCGGACGCCTCTTCGGCCAGCTACTTCATCGCTGCGGCGGCGCTCTCGCGGGGCACCTTGCCCCTCAGAATCGAAGGCATTGGCAAAAACAGCATTCAAGGTGACATCGCGTTTGTACAAGCCGCCCGCGCCATGGGTGCCACGATCGAAGAGGGCCCCAACTCCTTGGTGGTGACACCAAGCCAGCAGCCGCTGGTTGGTATTGATCTGGACTGCAATCACATCCCCGATGCAGCCATGACCTTGGCCATCATGGCGCTTTTTGCGAAAACGCCGACTCGGCTGCGCAACATTGGCAGCTGGCGCGTGAAAGAAACCGACCGCATTGCCGCCATGGCCCATGAATGCGCCCAATTGGGCGCGAGCGTCACCGCTGGCGATGATTGGATTGAAATCGAGCCCATCGCGCACGGACAATGGCAAGCCGCCGCGATCCACACTTACGATGACCACCGCATGGCCATGTGCTTTGCCCTGGCGAGTCTGAACCCACAGCACTGCCCAGTGAGGATTTTGGATCCTCGGTGCGTGGGCAAAACCTTCCCCCATTTCTTTGAAACCTTGTTCTCCTTGGCCCGCACCCAACTCGCGCGCATACCCGTCATCTGCATTGATGGACCTACAGCGTCTGGCAAAGGCACCTTGGCCAGTCTCGTGGCCAAGCAACTGGGTTACGGCTATTTGGACTCGGGAGCGCTTTACCGCATCAGCGCCTGGCACGCCAGTGAACAAGGCATCCCCTTGACCCTGGAGCACCAAACGCAGATCGCTCAATTGGTAAGTGAGCTCTCACTTCAATTCGAAGGCGAGCGCATTGTGGTCAATGACGTTGAGGTGAGTGAGTTGATCCGCAGCGAAGCCGTTGGGATGGCCGCCTCTCAGGTCTCGGCCTTGCCAGCGGTGAGGCAGGCCCTCTTTGAGCTGCAGAGAAACTCACGTCGTCTGCCAGGACTCGTGGCCGATGGTCGAGACATGGGCAGCGTGATTTTTCCAGATGCAGAACTAAAGATTTACTTAACGGCCGATGCCGCCACGCGTGCGAAAAGACGACATAAACAATTGATTTCTAAAGGAATTTCAGCTAAACTGGAGGACTTGCTTGCTGATTTAGAGGCCCGTGATGCGCGCGACACCCAGCGCACAGTTGCGCCCTTGAAGCCTGCAGCAGACGCGATGCTCTTAGACAATGCCCATCTCTCGATCGAAGAAACGCTCGAATGGGTTGTTGCCCAGTGGCAAAGCAAACAACCGTTCTAAGCCCTTAGAGCGGTTGGGGACCGTCTCCTCTTCATTGGTGCATCACGCATTTTGATGAGACGGATTTTTTACTTTAACCCGCGGGTTTTTCTCGCAACCATCAACTCCATTGCACCGTCCTTAGCACCTGCCCCCAAGCCCCTGGTGGTGACTGGCAAGCGTTGGCGATCGTCCTTTGAGTTTCAAGGAAAATTGAATGTCTGAATCTTTTGCCGAACTGTTTGAAGAATCTCTCAAACGCTCCGAAATGCGCACCGGTGAGGTGATCACTGCTGAAGTGATCCGAGTCGAACACAACCACGTGGTCGTGAACGCAGGCCTGAAGTCTGAGGCTTATGTGCCCATTGAAGAATTTAAAAACGACCAAGGCGAACTTGAAGTCCAAGCCGGAGACTTTGTCTCTGTGGCAATTGGCAGCGTTGAAAATGGCTATGGCGACACGATTTTGAGTCGCGACACGGCCAAGCGCTTGGCGTCTTGGTTGTCTCTGGAAAAAGCACTGGAATCGGGCGAATTCGTCACCGGCACCACCAGCGGCAAAGTCAAAGGCGGTCTCACCGTCTTGGTCAACGGCATTCGCGCCTTCTTGCCCGGATCCCTCATTGATACACGCCCCATCAAAGACTTGTCTCCCTACGAGAACAAGACGATGGAGTTCAAGGTCATCAAGCTCGACAGAAAACGCAACAACGTCGTCTTGAGCCGTCGCGCCGTGGTGGAAGCCTCCATGGGCGAGGAGCGCGCCAAACTGATGGAAACCTTGAGAGAAGGCTCTGTTGTTCACGGCGTCGTGAAAAACATCACCGAGTACGGCGCCTTTGTCGACTTGGGTGGCATCGACGGCCTCTTGCACATCACCGACATGGCTTGGAGACGCGTGCGTCACCCCAGCGAAGTGGTGCAAGCCGGTCAAGAAATC
>CAIMTJ010000049.1 GCA_903844385.1 uncultured Burkholderiales bacterium | reverse complement strand
TGAAGGCAAAGAGATGGTGATGCCTGGTGACAACGTGTCGATCACCGTCAAGCTCATCCACCCCATTGCGATGGAAGAGGGTTTGCGGTTTGCAATCCGCGAGGGTGGCAAAACGGTCGGTGCCGGTGTGGTCGCCAAGGTGCTAGAGTAAACGCCAAACGTTTTTAGGGGTGTAGCTCAATTGGCAGAGCGTCGGTCTCCAAAACCGAAGGTTGGGGGTTCGATTCCCTCCGCCCCTGCCACCCAAAGACTTTGATGCTGGGGTTCGGTCTCAAGATGACCGCTCCCCAGTGCTGTTGAAGTCTCAGGGTGATCTCCAGGGTTTGTCCCCGATTTTTTCAAGCCCGTCTAGGTTTAGGCGGGCTTTCAGTGTCTTCAAAGACACTCTTTTTCTGATAGAAAAGTTCTGCAGATATGGCCAGTACAAACATTGAAACCGTCAACAGCGGCGCTGACAAAGCCAAATTGGCTGGGTGCGCGCTTTTGGTGTTGGGTGCGTTGGTGGGTTTTTATTGGCTCGCCCCTCAAGGCGTGATTCTTCAATGGGTCACTTTGGTGGTCGGACTGGTTTTGGCGGTGGTGCTTTTTCTCACGTCTTACCACGGCAAAGTGCTCACCGGGTTTGGTCGGGATGCCTGGCGTGAACTGCACAAAGTGGTGTGGCCCACACGCAAAGAGGCCACGCAGATGACGCTTTACGTGTTTGGTTTTGTGTTCATCATGGCCTTGATGCTGTGGCTCACGGACAAGACGCTCGAATGGGTGTTTTACGATTTAATTTTGGGGTGGAAAAAATGAACAACGAACGCCCAGATGACAACGAACATGACGCACACGAGAGCGCTGCCGTGCATGATGTCTTGCCCCAGGTCGATGCCTCGGTCAAGCTCACCACCACCCATGCCTCTGGCGTAGAGGTCGATGCACAAGGTGGCTTTTCACTGCCCCCCTCGTCCAACCCCGATTTGAAATGGTATGTCGTTCACGCTTATTCCGGCATGGAAAAAGCAGTGGAGCGCAACATTGCCGAGCGCATTTTAAGAAGCGGCATGGAGCACAAGTTTGGCCGCGTATTGGTTCCCACCGAAGAGGTGGTGGAGATGAAAAACGGCCAGCGTCGCACCACCGAGCGACGCTTTTTTCCTGGCTACGTCTTGGTCGAGATGATCATGGACGACGAGAGTTGGCACTTGATCAAGCACACCAACAAGGTGACCGGCTTTGTCGGTGGCGCCAAGAATCGACCCTCACCCATCTCGCAAGATGAGGTGCAAAAAATCGTCTCCCAGATGCAAGAGGGCTCAGACAAGCCCCGCCACAAAGTGGAATTCATGGCGGGCGAATTGGTGCGTGTCAAAGAGGGTCCCTTCACCGACTTCAATGGCTCGGTCGAAGAGGTCAACTACGAGAAGAACAAAGTGCGCGTGTCGGTCACGATTTTTGGTCGTGCCACACCCGTTGAGCTTGAGTTCAGTCAGGTCGAAAAGACTTAAAGCCGGCAAGCTTGAGTGCCCCAGTTTTGGCTGGGGTCAATGGCACCGAAGGCACTCAAAGCACCCAAGGCACCCTAGGCCGCCAAAGCACAGAGGCCCGCTGCCGTTGTCATGCGTCCACGTTTTTTCGCCCACGCATCTCTTTGAGCCATGCCTCAGAGTACCAGGCGTATTCTGGTCCCCTTTGCGTGCGGCCTTTTGATGCCCCCAAAGACTTGAGAAAGGCACAGGCCCCCATCTTGTCGCCCAGTGACAAGCCGCTTTCCGGTACCTTCAACACGGGGTCACTTTTGGGGGCATTAGAAGAGGTGAAGATTGGGCGAGAAAAATGGTTCTTCAATGCCAAGCTTTTGAAGCTCTTGAAGCACGACCGCCATGACTTCAGTCCCTGCAAGACACACCACACGTTGGGCTCAAAGCCAGATCAAAGAGGCATGAGAAATAGCCCTGATTCTTTGAATCCAGTCAAATGGTCCTGATGGTTTAATGACGAGTTATTTGTAGGGTTAATCGCAAAAGCCTTGTCAAAACCGCCGATTTCGGTTAAAAACGAGGGTTCCTCCTTAGTCAAGGGGGAAGCTGCGCTGTCTTTATCATCGTCACCCTGGGTTTTTTGACTCGGCTCAAGGGGACGCGAGACAGAGGTAGACCACGAGTCGTTCACCCCCGGGGAGCTTTTTTAAGCGTTTGCACCCGTAAGGAGTCATCAACATGGCGAAAAAAATCGTCGGTTTTGTCAAGCTGCAAGTCCCAGCTGGCAAGGCCAACCCATCCCCCCCGATTGGACCTGCATTGGGTCAACGCGGTTTGAACATCATGGAGTTTTGCAAGGCGTTCAACGCGCAAACCCAAGGTGTTGAGCCCGGCTTGCCCTTGCCCGTGGTGATCACGGCTTATGCGGACAAGTCCTTTACCTTCATCATCAAGACGCCTCCAGCGACCACCTTGATCAAAAAAGCCATCAAGTTGGACAAAGGGTCAGCCAGACCCCACACCGACAAAGTGGGCAAGATCACCCGTGCTCAGTTGGAAGAAATCGCCAAAACCAAAATGCCCGACATGACAGCGGCTGACATGGATGCGGCTGTTCGCACCATTGCTGGTTCTGCCCGTTCCATGGGTGTGTCCGTAGAAGGAGTGGTGTGATCATGGCGCTTACCAAGAAACAAAAACTTCAAGTCGGCAAAATCGACAACAACAAGTTGTACCCTTTCTCCGATGCCTTGGCACTCGTGAAAGAGTTTGCCACGGCCAAATTTGACGAATCCATTGACGTGTCTGTTCAGCTCGGCATTGATGCCAAGAAGTCCGACCAAGTCGTGCGTGGCGCTGTCGTCATGCCCAATGGAACCGGTAAAACCGCCCGTGTGGCCGTGTTTGCACAAGGCCCCAAGGCTGAAGAAGCCAAGGCGGCGGGTGCTGACGTGGTCGGCATGGACGATTTGGCCGCTCGCATCAAAGCCGGCGACATGCCCTTTGATGTGGTGATTGCCGCACCTGACGCCATGCGTGTGGTGGGGACATTGGGTCAGATTTTGGGACCACGCGGCTTGATGCCCAACCCCAAAGTCGGTACCGTCACCCCCGATGTGGCCCAAGCCGTGCGCAACGCCAAGGCCGGTCAAGTGCAGTTCCGTGTGGACAAAGCCGGCATCGTGCACGCCACGATTGGTCGACGCTCGTTTGAAGCCGATAAATTGCAAGGCAATTTGGCGGCTTTGATGGACGCGCTCACCAAAGCCAAGCCTGCCACCAGCAAGGGTGTTTATTTGAGAAAACTCGCCGTCTCCTCCACCATGGGTGTGGGCGTGCGGGTGGACTTGCAGACCTTGCAGGCCTAAAGACAAAGCCGCGTGTTGAGCGATAAGCCCAACACCGAGAGAAGAAATTGCAAAGAATGCTTGAGGGGAGAGTGTTGAGGCTCTAAAGACTTCGTGTCTCAGTGGCCTTGGATTCTCTCCTTGGGAACGGTGGGTCGGATGGGATTTCAAGAGGCAGTCTTCTTAAGAAGGCCGCCCAGGAATTCTTGTCTGGGCCATCCAAGACCGTTGGCGTGTTGTCTGACGGGCTGATTGGCGGCACCTTGCCGCTGGCCAGCCAACAAGTCAACGCTTAATTTTCGTGAGAAGCCAACGCAGATGGCGAACTCCACTGTTTCAAGAATATGGATCCCCATCCTTGAGATAGACCGAGGTCGCTGAGGGTAGACAAGTGGGGTTGGGTGTGCATGAGGGGCGAGGGTCCTTTGTCAC